>CAYHFE010000521.1:0-5861 GCA_964355375.1 uncultured Verrucomicrobiota bacterium | reverse complement strand
ACCATCCGTCTTCAGGCCTCCGCCACGTGCGGACGCATCGAGTCATTTGGAGCGACGGCACCGGCGCGTTTCTCTACTCCGACAGGGCTGGCACGGTAGAGCCCCAGGAGAGTCTCAGGATGGCCATCGCGGGTGCGACTGGCGTTTCCCGTGGGGCGGCTCACACTGTCTCGCCGTTGCTCATGGCCGATGTCGGTGGTTTTACCCTGCCGCAGTTGCAGCGGCTCACCCTCCAAGACGGTGAGTGGGATGGCGCGCCGTGCCACCGCATCGGGGGGTATCACCCGAACGGCTATTTCTGCGAGGTTTTTGTAGGTGTCCATGACTTGCTTCTTCGCCGAGTGAGCGAGCCTGACTGCGACGGTATCGCGTCTGACGAACTTCGGCGGGATATTCGCGTCGATGAGCCGATTGATGAGCAGACATTTCAGTTTCGACCAACGGCCTAACCAGCGGGCTGCAGGGCAACGCCGGTCGAGCGCTCTTGACGAGTCCCTTCATCATCGGCCCGGCGTGCCTGAGCCGGAGCGTTAGACGGCATTTATGAACGCACGTAAACTTTGGTCACGTGTTCTCATCACGGTCGGCAGTATCGCCATGCTCGTCGGCGCTCTTGATCCGCTAGAGGGATCGCTAGTTATTCTTCCCGGCAGCGGCGTCGTGACGCTCGGCACATTCCTAAGCAACAGTGGACGTGGGTTGTTCATTTACAGGCTATGGATTTTCATCCTGATAGCCGCCGGGGTGGGGGCGATGTTTGTGTTGAGCGCGTTCGGAGGCATTGGCGGACGTAGTGGACATTCCATGTGGTGGGGACTCCTGATTGTGCCCTATCCCGTTGGCTGGATTATGGGAATTGTCAGCCTCTTGCTGGGGCTGATCAGAACCGTTCGACACCGCCATGCCGCCGCCGAACAATAAAGGGAGTATTGCTGCGGAGCGAAGCGGAGCCAGCAATTGACCAGCGGTGCCATCATCGTGACACGCCGATAGCGCGTGGCTAATCAAAGTCGGCCCGGTCGCCAGCTCGCCAAGGAGGCAGGGGTGGAGATCCCCGTTGAAGAACGAGCCGCGCGACCGAGCCAAAATCGGAATCTTCCTACCAGGCAGCGAATCCGGCGTTGAGCAAGACCCGGCCACCGGTCTGCCAAGGAGGTTCGCGGCGTGGTTCCGCATTGAGGATGACCGCGTGGCCGGGTCGAAATTGTTGGGTGAACTTTCAATGCCTTGTTGGTTGATGGACTTGTTTCAGAAACTCGCTAACGGAGCCATGGTGAGTTACTCACCGCGTCACCGAATCCGGACGACCCGATAAACCGGCAGTCTGATCTGGCTGTCATCTCGGCGACACCACTCTCCGCGTCCCACCCGAGCCGGCCGGGCTCAACGGAGAGGCGATCTTCAGATTGAAACCGTCCATGAACCAGATCCCGAGTCGCAAGTCTGACCCTTGGAAGACGAGATCATCAGTCCGCCGCCGAGTCGGATCCGCAACGATCTGGCCGCGAATCTCGTCGCCCGGGTTCTGCACCGTGCGCAGGGTGACGCTGATTTGTCCACGAAGGAGGAGATCGACCTGCGCTGAAGTGAGCGAGACGGTCTGTTGGATTCTTCCAAACGAAGCGGAGGGGACAGTCAGCGGGATGTTCACGCTCCCTGCAACGACCGTCGCCGGGCCATTGAGACGCCCTGCGCTGCCGGGACCAGACAACCCCGAGAAGCTGATGTCCGCCGTCAGTTGATCGCCGCAAAGCGTCAGAATGCCCGAACCGGTGGTGGAGGCGGTGTCCGACGCCGAAGCGCCAGCAATGCCGGTCATCGACACAATGAAAGGAACGGCGTATTGCCCCGACCCGACGAGCCGCCGACGATCCTTCTGTCTGGAGCCAAAACCAAGTAACCGCACTGGCAACCCTAAAGGAAGGCGTGCTCACGATCGTCTCGACCCAAGGTCCTGCCGAAGTCACGTTCAGTGGTAGCTTCGATAAAGGACGATTGACGGGCAAGATGGGAATTGGAGCAACTTCCATCAATTGCGACGGCGTCGGATCCAAAGAGAAGATTTCGTTGTCGGGTCGGGGACAAGTCGCCGATGGGACCATCCAGGCGAACCTCGTCTTCTTGCGCTAAACCAGATCATCAGAAAATGGGACTATGAAGACGAAACTTGCCGTCAGGCAATAACTCAAGACTTCGACGGCAAAACTCCTGAGCCTTCGCCAGACCATCTGGCGGTAACAATCGCGATCCAGGGCAAATTTCAAAAGAAACCGCCGATCATGGCACCGGTGAGTTAAATGATAACATCTTCCTGGAACAAAGTATCGATTAGCCCTTGGCATGGGCACAGGGTGCACGAATCGGAAATTTCTTGCAGCCAAAAAAGAGGCCAGAAAATCGCCTGTAAGCACCAAAAACGAAGGTCCGACACGAGTTAATTGCTCAGCCTTCAACAACTTGTCGTGGTCCGACCCCGGCCCGCCCCGTCCCGGCCCGTAGAGGTCGAGACTGCGGGCATTGAAACTCATCGAGACGAGGAAATCGAGACGGTCCACCTCAAACCCGGAATCGCTTCAGTCCTGAACGCTCCCGGCCTGAACTCGGCCCAAACAGCACGCTGCCGCCATGGCCAGCGCGATGAAGGTGCGACGCGTGATCATGGGGCCTTCGGTTTAATGAAGATGACCTCAGCGCGGTCGATCCAGCCTTTGCGGAGGTCGAGGCGGAACCAACCGTCGCCATTCTTCTTGTGGATGCGGCAGCCCGAGCGTGGGCCAAACTCTTTGAGGTCATATTGCGCCCAGGTCTTGCCCATGTCGGGCGAGTAAATGATGCCGCAGGCATACGTCGAGGCGGGTGCGCAGTGCGTGGCGATCATGACACCGTCTTGAATGAGCATGGCCGCGGATTCGAACTCGGGGTCGAACAGCAAGGTGTGTTTCTCCGTGTTCGCGATGTCGGCGGGCGCGCAACTGAAGATGCCGCGATCGTGTTTGGGGCCGAGTTTTGGACCGTTGGCATCGGAGATCCAGTAGAGCCTCCCGTCCACGAAATTGATGCCGCCGCATTTGTAGCGTGAATCGGAGTTCACCGAAACGATGACTTTCCAACTCCACGCGTCCTCCTTGGCGTCGTAGATGCCGCGCAGCCAGTGGCATTCGTTTCCGTTCCCGCGATCAAGGTCTCCAGTGCAGGCGTAGAAGGCTTTCTCGGTTGGGTTGTAGGTCACGTTGTGAACGTGGCGGGCGATGATCTTGTTCGTCGCATCACCGAGCAACGGCGCATCCGGCGGAGCCCCCTTTTGCTGAAAGTGCGGATTTTGGCCGAAGGAATACGCGAGCTTCACGGTCCGGCCGCTGTCGATGGAGTAGTAGATGTTCACGGGCACCTCGCCGCCAATGACGTTGCAGTAATTTCCCCACACGAGCATTTCCCGCCCACCCACATCAAAGCAGTGCTCGCCATCAAGCGTATGGAAATACCAGCCCGGCAGACCAGGATTCACTGGCATGTGCGGAATGTAGTCGCTGCCGTCAGCCCTTTTAACCGTGATGAGGCGGTGCGTTTTGAGCTTGTCCGTGCTCAGGAAAAGCTGCGCGCTCGTGGCAAGGAGGATGTTTCCATTTTTCAAGATGACACTCCACGTGATCTTGTCCGCATCGGGAAACTCAGCGCTGTGTGCCCACGATTTGGCATTGTCCTCCGAGAGGAAAATCTTCCCCCCGCCGAACCCGAAGGCCTTGTTCTCCCGCTGTGAGTCGATGTAAGGCCCTTCGTGTGCCAGGCGGTAAAAGAAGTGTTTCGTTTCGCCCGCGATGGCGGGCGCCGCGTTCAGGTTGATGGCGTCAGCCAGCAAGAGACCGCCCCAGGTGGTTCCGAGAAAGCGGCGGCGTGTGAGCGCGGATGCGGTGTGTTTCATGGTGTAAATCCGGTGGTCTTTGGCACCTCACCGCAGAGCGCGAGTGCGCGCAGAGCCTGCACGGTGCTGATGTAGGTGATGTAGTGATACGTGTCCTTGTAAAGTGACTTCATCCACCAACGGCCGCTCACGCGCTGGTTCTGCTTCAGCCAGGTGACGCCTTTTTGAATGCGTGGGTCGCTCGTCGGCACACCGCTTTCGCGCAGCAGGACGATGGCGAAGGCAGTCATGTAGGGATCGCTCGCTGGGCTGGTGGCATCCGGCTCGCCCGCCAGCATCGCGACGGTTTCGGCGTCCACGGCTTCATGCCATTTCATCACCGGCGACATGCGCCGCGTGGACCAGCCGCCGTCGGGCTGCTGCAATCGCCAGAGCATCGACGTTGCCGCGTCGCGTTGCGCCTGGGGCACCAGTTCGGGCATCAGCGGGGCGAGCTGGAGCTTGAGCGCGAGTTCGTAGTCGTTCACTGGCTCGTGCTCGCGGAGGAATGTTTTCATCCGGGCGACGCGTTCGAGCGTGTCGGCGTCCTGGAGATTCGCCAGCCAGCCTGGTGCGGCGACCACGGCGCGCGCCGCCTGCACCGTCAGTTGGAAGTGCGTGGTGATGTAGGGAATCTCCACCTCCTTGTAGGTCTTGAAAAAGCCCTCCGGTTCGAGCCGTGTCATCGTGCGTTGCAACGAGCGCGCGGTGTGTTCACTCAGCTTGCCGGTGATGTGCTTGTCCCACGACGCGAGGCCGGAGCTACGCCACACGGACGAGATGGTGCTGATGTCGGACTTGGCTTCTGGTTTCGGGATGTTCGCGATGAAGTCGGCGAGGACTTCCTCGCTCGGTTTCCCCAGCAGCGGGGTCAACGCCGAGCGATCCACCATGTAGGTGCCCGTGCTGTGGCAGGCGATGCAACTCTTCTCCCGCACCCAATTGTGCGCGCCGTCATCGAGATATTTCCGGGCCGCGCGAATCGAATCCGGCCCGAACGCCTTCACCTTCGGCTCATCGGCGGTCGCCGCAGACACCTCGATGCCCTCGGACTTGTATTGGAACGTAGGCCTGGGCTTGCTCGCCGGCTTGTCTGCGGTGGACGCCGCCTCCGTTGACTTGCCTAAACTGACGCCAGGGACTGCAGCGGCAGCGGGTGAGGTAATCTCCGCCGCCAAAAGTGCGGTGTGCAAGACGGAGGCAAGGAGCGCGAAGGTGAGCCTGGATCGGCGCGCGTTCATAGAATTACCAACAGGAGTCTGATTTTTCACAGCGGACCTGAACCTAGTCATCCACAGGCGTTGACACAAGAGAAATGCCCCTCGAATCCAGGGTCCAATGATGATGCTCCTCTTATGCGGCCTCCGCAGCCGCATAAGAGGAGAATTCCGCCGGGCGATCCCCAAAAAAGAATGATCGGGCGGGAATTTGAGCCTGACGCGGACAGAGCGGGATCCTCAAGCCGTTCGCAAGGTCTTGCCCAATCCGCCGCGCGCGCCCCGATTCTGACTTCCTTCAATTTCCCTCATCCCCTCACTGGCTCCCACACCGGAGGAGGGTCCCGGGCCAGCGCCTCCTCGCACAGCCCGCAGTGCCGCAGAATGGGCTTCCCAAGCTCTGCGAATCACTCGCCCACAAAAAAAACGTGCGCTTCGCGCAACGCAGTTTCTCGATGACCTCGCTCTGATCCCTCCCGATGAAGCTGATCATCTCCTCGGTGACCTGCCTGCCGGCAGGCAGGTCTTCCCCTCGGCCAGCAAGAGCTTGAATACTTCCTGCTCCCACAATTTGAGAAGCGTTCGGGTCATGCCGGGCAAGCCCCCCCCAGGCGGGGAAGAAATCAGGAGAAGACACCTCTCCTCCAGACCAAACTGATTCTGCTGAAAACCCCTGCTGACTATTTTTTTGGTTTTGGCGTCGCGGCCGGTGGGGCCAGGCGCAGCAAGCGCAAGTCTGCCCGGTC
>CAYHFE010000520.1:0-5895 GCA_964355375.1 uncultured Verrucomicrobiota bacterium | reverse complement strand
GGCATCGTTCAGTGTTGCACCGTGGGTGCTTTTCAGGGTTAAGGTAAAACGCTTCTGTTGTCAATCACGGGCAAGCATTTAGCCTCCAGCGAAACACGCTGCGGATTCTTCGGGCTTTTCTTCTGACCCCTGGAGTCGATAATGCCGTCCGTGCGTCAGCGCCAAGCACAAAATTCTCACCCGGAGCGTTCGCGACACGAACGCCCCTTGATTCTGGCCGTTTGGATGGTTTGGGGCATCACGTCTGTCCCCAGCCAACCCGCCGATAACACCCAGGCCACTCGACCTTCGACCGCGGTGGACCTGACCCAACTGAGCTTCGAGGAACTCGGCCAGATCAAGGTCACGTCCGTCTCAAAGAAAAGCGAAAGTCTGTCTGGCGCGGCCGCCGCGGTCCATGTGATCACTCAAGATGACCTTCGGCGCTCGGGGGTCACATCGCTGGCGGCGGCGTTGCGCATGGCTCCCGGGTTAGACGTCGCGCAGGCCAACGCGCGGCAGTGGGCGATCAGCGCGCGCGGGTTCAACGACATTTTCGCAAACCGACTCCTCGTGCTGATGGATGGGCGGACCCTCTACACGCCGCTGTTTTCCGGCGTGTTCTGGGATGAAACGGACACCGTTCTCGAGGACGTGGACCGCATCGAAGTCATCCGCGGTCCGGGTGCGACCCTTTGGGGCGCGAACGCCGTCAACGGTGTTATCAATATCATCACCAAGAGCGCGAAGGAGACGTCGGGCACGCTGATGAGCGCGGGCGGCGGCCTCGAGGAACGCGGCTTCGGCGCCGCGCGTTACGGTGGCCGATTGGGCACGAACACCTACTACCGGGTTTACGGGAAATACATCAACCGGGATGAAGCCACTCTCTCGACCGGCGCCGGCGCCGGCGATAGCTGGGGGAAGTCGCAAGGGGGATTCCGCGTCGATTCCGAACCAGCGCCGATGAATCGCCTGACGTTGCAGGGCGATTATTACTCCGAGGATTGGGGCGGGCGGATTCGACGTCATTCTGTCTCCCCGCCGGGAATGTACTCAGACCCCGTTCAGGCCAACAGCGCGGGCGGCAATCTCTTGGGGCGATGGACGCATGAGCTTTCGTCCGAGTCCGAACTGTCGATCCAGACCTACTACGATCGAACCGACCGGAATTTCGGCATTGGTGGAGAGATTCGGAACACCGTCGATCTGGATGCGCAATATCGCTTTCACCTGGGTGAGCGGCACGAGATCATCTGGGGAGCCGGATATCGTTACTCGGTCGATGACGTGGCCGGAAGTCCGGATTTCGAGATGGATGATCCGAGCGTCGGACTTCAATTGGGCAGCACTTTTGTGCAGGACGAGCTGGCGCTGATTCCGGAACGGCTCAGCCTGACGGCCGGAACCAAGCTCGAACACAACGATTTCACCGGTTTTGAAGTGCAGCCCAGTGTTCGTTTGGCCTGGACGCCGGACGAACATCACACTCTCTGGGCTTCGATTTCGCGGGCGGTCCGCACTCCGTCGCGGGCCGAACGCGGCGTCCACCTTTACGCCGATCCGCCCCAGTTCGCGCCCGTCTCGCCCTTGCCTATCTTGGTTCCAGGCGTGGGCAATCCGGCATTCGAATCCGAAGAATTGCTGGCTGCGGAGATCGGCTTGCGGGTCGGGGTTCATCCCAGACTCTCGGTGGACGTGGCCGCTTTCTACAATGATTACGATCGCCTTTACAGCGTCGATCTTCTGCCCATCGAACTCCGACGTTCTCCTTCGGCCCAGCCTTACCTGGCCTTTCCGATCACGGACGGCAACGCACTCTACGGTGAAACCTACGGCGCGGAACTGTCGGCGACCTGGCAACCGGTGGACCATTGGCGTCTGCGAGCCCAGTACACGTTTCTCCGCATGAATCTCCACACGCGAGGCTCGAGTCCTTCCGTTTCCGAAGAGAGCGAAGGGGAGAGCCCCCGGCATCAGGCTTCCCTCTGGTCGGATCTCGATCTGGGCCGTCACGTGGAATGGGGAGTGGGCCTTCGCTACGTGGACGCGCTCTGGGCGCAGCGAATTTCGGCCTACACGGAGTTGGAAACCCGGCTCGCTTGGAAGCCAACGCCGAACTGCGAGCTCTCCCTGGTGGGCCGCAACCTGTTCGATCCGCATCATCAGGAGTTCTCGCCGTTTCTCTTCTTCAGCCGGGACGTGGAAGTCGATCGCGCGGTCTATGCCAAGGTGACGTTCCGATTTTAACGCCGCCGCGACCATTCCCCGCGCCCCAGGAGATGGGCCTGACGAGACGCGGGTCGCGGCCGGCAGCGCTCAGCGGCTCTTGTTCGGATAAGGCGGCGGCGATGGGATCTTGACCGGCTTTTTCGCCAAGGCGGCTTTGATTTCGTCGATGCCGCGGTTGAGTTGATCATCGATGCCGGCGAATTCGCGGGCCGGATCGTTGTCCACCGTGATGTCCGGTTCCACACCCACGCCCTCCATGATCCACTCACGCGCCTCCAGATCGAAGCGCGAGAACTCGGGCCGATTCAGATAGCCGCCATCCAAGAGCGGAAGCGACCCGCGAATGCCCACGACCCCGCCCCAGCTTCTCAAGCCGATGATCGGGCCCAGCTTGTACTGCCGGAATCGATACGCCACGATATCGCCGTCGGAGGCGCTGAATTGATCCAGCAAGAGGACTTTCGGTCCCAGCACCATGCCGCTCGGATCGGTGTTCACCGCCCCGTTGCGCGCAATGGTCCAGAACACCGGCTCGCGATGGAGCCGTTCGATGATCTGGGGCGAGACATTGCCCCCGCCATTGCCGCGCACATCCACGATCAATCCTTCCTTGTTCAATTGCGCATAGTAGAGCTTGGCGAATTGATTCAGCCCCGGAACTCCCATGTCGGGGATGTGAACGTAGCCAATCCGTCCATCGGTGGCATTCTTGACTTTCTCAATGTTGCCCAGCACCCAGCGCAAGTAGTAGAGCGGCTGTTCGTCGGCGGTCGGGATCACGACTTCGTCATGGGCGCCCTGCGGATTCGGCGAATCGTTGATCCGCAAGGTCACCTGGTGGTGGGCCTTCCCGACCAGCGCCTCATAAATATCTCGCATCCGGTCGGCGGGCTTTCCGTCCACCGCGAGAATGTAATCGCCCGCCTTCACATTGACCCCAATTTCCGTGAGGGGTGACCGAAGCTGCTTGTCCCAATTTTGACCCGGAAGAATCTCCTGGATTCGGTAGTAGCCGGACCGCGCGTGGCGCTCCAAGCGCGCGCCGAGCAAACCCGTCGGGATGCGTTCCGCCTTCGGGTAATCGCCACCGCCGACATAGCAGTGTCCCAAGTTCAATTCCCCGATGAGTTCGCCGATGATGTAAGTCAGATCCGCGCGATGCTGGACGTGGGCGACGAGCGGTTCATAACGCTGGCGCAGGGCTGGCCAATCGACCTGATGGAGGTTCGGATCATAAACGAAATCGCGCATCTGCCGCCAGCATTCGCGGTAGATCTGGGCCCACTCGGCGTGCCGATCGAGCTTGACCTGGAGATCGCCCAACTTGAGCTGTTTGTCTTTCGCATCGATCTTCGCGCTCGGCAAATCCACGATGGCCAACGTTCCTCCGCCGGCCACCAGCATCTTTTTCTGGTCCGCCGAGACGCGGTAACCGCCAAAATCGCCCAACTCCGTTTCTTTCTCCTTATCCAATTCGAAGAGAAACAGCTTGCCTTTCCGAAGGTAGAAAAGCTTGTCGCCCACCGAAGTCAGATCCCCGTAATTGGACGCCGGGATGGGCAAGACCGCAATCCGCTGCGCCAGCCCATCCGCATCGACCTTGACCACGACCTTGGCTTCTTTGCCGTCCTTTTTCGCCACCATCGCTTTCTTCTCGCCTTCGGTCGCGCCCGCTGCGTCTTGGCTCGCTCCCCGGGTTTCTCCAGACCGCTCGGGCTCGGATTTCTTAACCTCGGGCGGCGCGGATTTCTCGTCATCCTTCTTCAGTTTCACTTCGTCGCTCTTCGGCGCAAACGGAGATTTCGTCCCTCTGGCGAGCGTGACCAAATAGATGTTCTGAAGATCCTGATAAATGTGATTCCATTCCAAACGCCCGTAGGTGGGGTTAAACGTGCGGTCGGACACGAAGAAAAAGTAGCGACCGTCCGAGCTGAACTGCGGATCGCTCACCGGGAACCAGCCATCCGAAACCGGAATCTTTTGCCGTGAATCCAAAGAATAAAGATAGATATTCGAGAACCGTCGCTCTTCGGGGCGGACAAAAGCGATCCATTGGCTGTCCGGAGACCAGACGAACTCCCGAATTTCCCAAGCCGTCGATTGATCCACCAAGGTGACTTGTTTCGATCCGATCTCGACAAATTGCAGGCGATTCTTCTTGTCCGACCAGAGAATCCGTTTCCCATCCGGCGACCAGGTGAGACTGTATTTATAGGTGTCGGCGTTTCGGGTGAGCTGAACCGGCTCTCCGGCGCCGTCTTGCGAGCGCATGTAAATCTCGTCATCCCCCGTTCCGTCGCCCACATAGGCGATCCATTGCCCGTCCGGCGACCAGACTGCGTTGCGCTCGTGCGCTCCCGGAGTTTCGGTCAGGTTGCGCGTCGGGCCGTTCTTGGCCGGAACGGAAAAGAGATCTCCGCGCGCGCCCAGCACCGCTCTCGCTCCGTCGGGAGCAAGGTCGAAGCTCGTGGTCGCTTTGCTCACGTCCAGGGGACCGCCGCGGCCCGCGGCGAAATCCTCGTGAATCTCCACCGGAACCCGCACGGCCTTTTCTTCGGCCAAGTCGAACCGGTAGAGGAAGCCGCCGTTCTCGAAGACAATGGCCTGGTCGCCCAGCGAGGGGAACTTGAGGTCGAAATCGGCAAAGCGCGTCAATTGCCGTTGCGTTTTCGTTTTGGCGTCATAGACGAACAAATTCATCCTCCGGCTCTCATCGCGATCGGACACGAAATAAATCTTGTCTCCGCGCCACATCGGAAACACGTCCTGCGCCGGGTCGCTGGTGATTTTCTCGGTCGTCTTCGCCGCAAAATCGTAGATCCAAATCTCGTCCGCCTGACCGCCCCGGTAGCGTTTCCAGGTCCGGAACTCGCGGAAGACGCGGTTGTAAGCCAATTGCTTCCCGTCGGGCGAGAAGGAGCACCAACCTCCGCGCGGCAGCGGCAAGGGCTCGGGCAAACCGCCCTCCACCGACGCCAGCATGAGCTGCCCCTTGAACGGATTCCATTCCGCGGCGCGCGAGCGAAAGACCACCGTCTTCTGATCTCGCCAGGTCATGACGATGTTATTAGGCCCCATGCGATCGGACACATCATCGCGTTCAAGCGTGGCGGTGAAGGTCAAACGGCGGGGCACGCCTCCCTCCGCCGGCATCAAATAGACCTCCGTATTGCCGTCATACTGGCCGGTGAACGCCAGCCATTTCCCGTCCGGCGAAAACCGGGGAAACATTTCGTAGCCGGGATCACTGGTCAGGCGCCGGGCCACGCCGCCCGCCGACCCCACGGTGTAGAGATCTCCGGCGTAGCCAAACACCATCTGATTTCCATGCGTCGCCGGAAATCGGAGCAGCCTCGCCTCCTCTCCCTCGACACGCAGATGGATCAGCAACGCCGCCACGCCGAAAACACGGGCGACCCAGGGCGAAAAAGTGAGAAAATAAGACATGGCCAACTAAACGTCCTTCCAGTCCGTTGAGACAAGCAAAAAGGCGAGATCGAACCTCTGGACCGCCATCATTGCGGACGTCGAGGCACCGGCCTCCGGGCAAACTCTCAACGTTCAACGCTCAACGCTCGACTTCCGAGGAAGTGGATGACTGAACGTTGAGCGTTGAACGGTTCATGGAAAGGGAACACCTCCAAAAATTGGACGTGAATCGAGGCCATGAACCAAACGGTGCCC
>CAYHFE010000519.1:0-5901 GCA_964355375.1 uncultured Verrucomicrobiota bacterium | reverse complement strand
GGCGGCACGCCCGGGATGCTATCGCAGATCAGGTCGAGGGTTTCTGGATCCGGATCCGGGATGGGGTCTTGATCATGGTCGGCCATGGAAAGGAATGTAGCCACGTTCAGAGCGATCGGCAAGGTCGGGGTGATCATGGTTGGGTCAGGCGGAGAGTAGCGCCAAGTCAAGGTCCAGGAGGGCTTGGCGCACATTGGCCCGCTCCTCGCCCCCTTCGCCGCAGGCGCAGGCGAGAATCTTCTGGACGACATCTTCACCGGAAAAGCGGTTGAGCAGGGGCTTCAATTCGTCGCGGGTCGGGCCGGTGATTTCCATCACCTGGAACCGGGTTTGAAACCGCTCCTCGAATTCATCGAGCTGGCAATTGCTCGTGCAGACCACGGCCACGAACGGTGGCAAGTCATCCATGAGAGTGAGGAAGCGAACCTGGGCGATTTGGGGGATCTTGTCCGCCTCATCCACCCAGATGAACGTGTAACCGCCGCCGAGGTTGCGGAAGGCCAGATCGCGGGACAAGTCCTCGACCGTCTCGATCTTGACCTGGGTGCCGTTGAGCTTGCGCACGCTCCAGCCATTGCAGCCGAGGGTGCGGCGCAGGTAATCGGCCAGCGCGCTCTTGCCCGTGCCGGCGGGACCTTTGAACAGAACCTTGATCGGGGTGCCGGCGGAACGGCGCGAGGTCACCAGGCGATCGACGAGGCGAGCGCCTTGGCGTGCTGGGCCGACGAAGTCATCGGCGGTTTGAGGACGAAATTCAATGGGGCTCATGAATAGGATTCGAACTGATCTGTGTTGGGGTTGAAGCCGATGCTGACCCAGCCGATCTCCTTGGTTTCGTTGTCGTACCAGGCGTCGGCATCGTAGGCGCTGGCTTGGGAGCGTCGGCGATCCCGGTGTTGGGCGCGCGTGAAGCGGGGTTGTGCCCATTCCATTTGGCGCTTGGCGCTGGCGGCACGGTCGGTGGCGAGTCGGGCCTGCACTTGGGCAGTCCGTTCGCCGTCCAGGGTGGTTTCGGCCACGAGTTGGAAAGGTTCACGGCCAAGGTCCATTTCGAACTGTCTGGATTTGTGTTTCATTGGAGAATCTTCGTCGTGTGCTTGGATTCGAGCACGGTTTTCACGGTCACGTACTGCCATTGGCCGGAGTGCGGTTTGAAGATCCGTTCTTTGGTGACTTTGTCCCGGCCCACGCAAATGGGAGAGCCTGCAGGAATCTTCGTCGGAACACCGGATCGGTTGAGTTCGGCGGCGATCTTGTGAAAGCCCATTCCGGACGACCGCCATCCGGCCATGATCCAGATCCACTTCTGTTCCGCCTCGTTTGGGATGAGCATGCGGGTGCCGCCCGTGTCTTGGGAGTCCCAGCCATACGGGATTGTGCCGATCACTTCGCCCTTCTGAAACTTGTGGTTGAGCCGCTCCTTGATGCGGCCACGAATCAGGTCCCGCTCGAACTCCGCCACAAGGGCGAGCACCCCCAAGAGCAGCTTTCCGCTGCCCTCGGTGGTGCAGATGGATCCACCCAGATCCATGATGTGCAGAACGACGCTCCGCTCGCCCAGCCAATGGAGGAAGTTGTGGAAATCCCGGGCCGATCGTCCGATGCGATCAAGCTTCGAGACGACCAGGTGCCTGACCTCGCCGCGTTTGATGGCCTCGACGAGAGCCGCGCCGCCGGTCCGCTCCCAGATAGCCACGGCTCCGGAGGTGTCTTCATCCGCGAACTCTCGCCCGGCCTGATCAAAGCCCATGAGCTGGCAATACTGGCCGAGCCGGGCTTCCTGGGTTTCAAGCGAGCCGTCTTGTTTATCCGTGCTGACGCGGCGATAGATGGCCGCGGCTTTAGCTGGTGGCGTGTGCGGTGTGTTCATCAGGCTGGCAATGCTCCAACAGATCGATGGTGTGGCTGTGCGGGTTGACCGTTCCGTCGGACGTGGATTCGGCCACTTTGAAGATGACGGCAATGGATCGTGGGTTCCGCTGGATGGCGAGCGCCTTGCGGGCGGCTTCCTCCGGCGTATTGGCGTCGATGTCGATGTCCCAGATGACTCGGAAGATCATGATGCGTACAGGTAGCCGAGCTCGCGCAATGAACAGAATTTCCCCAATGTCCCCTCCTGTCGCGCGCCCATGATGACGTGGTCAACCAAGTCAATTTTGAGCAGTTGACCGGCGCGCATTAAGTCGCGGGTCACCTTGATATCGGCTTCAGAGGGCAGTGGGTCTCCTGATGGGTGTGAGTGCATATAAATGACTGCAGCCGAGGCAGCTACAATGGCATCTCGAAATGCCTCCCTTGGGTGAACGAGGAGGGTATCGAGCGTCCCCGTGGAGATGACTTTGTGGCCTTTGACTCGCCTTCTGGTGTTGAGAAACAGGACGACAAAGCTCTCGACTTCCGGATTAAAATTGGGGCTCGACTCGACCCATTGACGCCAATAGGCGGCGGCGCGTTCAGGGGTGTCGATCAACTGCTGTTCTTCCGGCATCGGGCATTCCCGGAGGCAGACCAATTTGTATTCCTTGGGGTTAAATTCCATGCGGCGCTTCTTTTCGGAGTTCAAGAGCAGGGGTTGGAGCATAGGGGGAGATCAATGGTTTGGGGTTTGATGCTGCCGGGTGGCAAACCGGCTTCGCCATCCGCCCAATGCAGGAGCGGCGGGCGTGGCGGCGGGAATCGGCGTGATATCGGAAGCGCTTTTCTCGTTCTGGTTGATTGGCACCGGAGTTTCTGGAACCGCTGGCGTGAAGTTAATGGGCACGACTTGCGGTGTCTGCAGCACCGCCGCCGACGAAGTTGAGGCCGGTTTCCTTTCGGGCTCCGGAGTGGCGGGCGCGCTCACGACCGATTTTTTCCCCGCACCGATCGGGTCGGTCTGCGAGACGTGAAAGACGGTGCTGCGCCAGGGGCGGGTGCGCAGGTTGACGGTGACTTCGCCGGTTGCCGGGTCCACTTCTTCCTTCCCGCCGCACGGGACCATCGTCACCACGCGCACGCCATGCTCACCGCGCCGGACGGTCCGGCCCAGGGCGCGCCAGGCGTCGAAGGTGAACACATTTTCGCGCGGTTTGATCTGGTCCGCCGGAATGCCCTTGAGAGCGAAACCCTCAAAGATTGCCGGATAATTGGCCAGGGATTGCCCGTTCGCGGCTCGGGACAATGCCTCGGCGGCATCGACTGGCCGACGCTCGCGCTTGGATTTTTGGGGCTTCTTCTGATTGGGCGCGTTTTGGCGCGCCTTCGGTTTTGGCAACGCTGGCGAAGGAGCCGCCGACGCTGCCGTCTGCAGGGGATTGAATCGTGTCTTCATAGGTTCATGAGGATCCAGAGGACGACGTAGGCCAACGGTGCCAGGCACAAGGCCAGGAGCGCCACCCACGCCCAATCCTTCGGCGTGAATTTGTCGATGAGGTTCACCAGGCGGAGGGCATGTTGAGGCGTTTAGTCGGGAATATCGGGAATGAAATTCTCAAGATCCGTCTCGATGTAAAACGAATGGCCGCGATCCGCCATTTCCTCGTCACGCAACAAGACGCGCAGGCCGCGCCATTCAACCACGCTCACGCGGGTTCGCTTTTCGGCGCAATGCGGTGGGATGGCAGGAAGGATGTAGGTGCCGGTCATTTGTGCGGAGATTTCCGGTGGCCGTTTCTGTCGAAATGCTCGGTCCGCCAGGCACCCACCTGGGGTCGCGCGTTTTCTTCGGTCGCGGTTTCAACAAAAAGAGGGCGGGACGAATGTCTCGTCCCGCCCTTAGTTCTTGGCGTTTTCCCTACGACCGTTTCACCGTTCAATCACCTCCTTTGGCTCCCGTGTGTCGGTGTCGGCGCGTTCGGTGCGCCGCCATTTCGAGAAACAAAAAGGGCGTCCGGACTGGTTTGATCCGGACGCCCTTGGCGGTTTCTTCGGTGGATTCCATTCGGTCGGTTGTTCACATCAAAGAGGAAGGCCGGACGACCCGGCCCTCTTGCTTTGCGGTGACTTTCCCGTGACGGCTGTTAGGCCGCGTTTCCAATCAATTGCGGAGGCGTCTGAGCCGCCGCGCTTTCGTTGAGCCACTTCTCCTGCAACTCGGGCGTGCCACATCCGTCCAGCGCGATCGTGAGATGCTGGAAAACCCGGTGCTGCTTCGTCTCGTCTTTCAGTTCGCGGACTTCCGCGCCGGCCATCGCCAGCACAAGCTCCAGGTGACCGCTGGCGAAGATTTTCACCAGTTGTTCCTTGGCCTTTTCGTGCTCGATCTGCTTGGGTCCCTCGATGGACTCGACCAGCGAGGCGAGTTGTTTCGCCGCGTCTTTCGGACGTGACTTGAGAATGTCCGCCGCCTTTTGCGCGCCGGCGTGCGTCAGATCGCCTTTGATGGCGGTCACGAGACGCGCGGCTTGCTCCAGGTTGTTCGTCGGGTTGTCGTCGTAATCCTTTTCCGTCATCATCCCGTTATCGACGAAGAACCCGAAAGTGCGGGCACACTCATTGGCATGGTTGTTCACCTTGCCGCCGGTTTTGAGCTCGAAGAATTCCGCGAACGTCATGGTGGAAACCAGGCTGTTGGCCTGGGATTCCGCGTTGAACCGCTTCTTGAGCGCGGCGATCACCTTGCCGAACGCGGAGAAAGACGCCTTGTGATTGTCGGCGTAGCTTTTCGCCTTGTCCGCAGTGTTGACCGCGTCCTTTGCGAATTTCAGGAGTTCCTCGACGGAGAGCGCCAGGAGGGCGGCCATCGGGAGTACCGGAACGACTGACGTGCCTTTTGACATACTGCTGTTTCCTTTGCTTGTGGGCGCTTTCCCTTGCCCGTGGGTTTTCCGATGCGCCCCTTTCCGTAGCCACCCGCAAGGCGAGCGTCACATCCAGGAACCACCGTAAACCGTGCGCCGGAGGAAACGTCCGGCAAATCCCAAACCGCCTTTCACGCAAGCTTGCGCTCGCGCGCCGCGCCGCATTTACGCTCCGACTCGGAGTGCCGCCGCGATCGGTCCAGAACGCATTTCCAGCGTTCTCAGGCCATCACACGCGACGACACCCGAGCCAAAGCGAAGGTGCGGACTCGGCAAAAACTGGACAACCTTTCTGGCGTTTCTGTAAACGCCCTTTCAGTGTCCACCGCTGGCGACATGGCAGGAGATGCCGGTCGCCGGTCGTGAAGACTGACTGCTGTGGTGGGAAACTGGTGGGTAGGCCGCGCCGCCGCGACGGCCACCCGCCCGCCTCGCCCCGGCGCAATCGCCTTCCATCATAGAAGGCCCTGAAATTTACTCAGAAGCCGCCGCGACGCCGCACCGCCGCGCCGAGCACCCGCCCGCCGCGACGCCACAGCGCCGCCTTCTATAGATAGATGGCCCCGAGATTTACTCAGAAGCCAACGCCGCCGCACCGCCCCACCGCCGCCACCGTACAGCAAAAAGGCCGGACGGCAGAAAGCCGCCCGGCCCACGCTGGCCAGACTCCCGCCCTACTCACGCGCCGAGAACAACCCCTTGACGCACGCCTTGAACTCCGCCGCCAACGTCACCCGCACGCCACGCGCCCGCTTAGACGCCCACCGTGCCGCTTGCACCGCCGCGCCGCGCTCCGTCGCCGCCGTCACCCAGTCCCGGCCCACCGCCGCGACGAGATCAGCCACCGCCCGCGCCCGACGCCCCGCCGTCCGCCGAGGAAGAGCCGCCACCGCACGACGCCACGCGACCACCGCCGCACGCTCCGCCAGCCACGCGCCACGCGCCGCCACCATTGCGACCCGCACGGTCCGCCAGGATGAACCGCCCCGAACCCGCTGAAGCCGTCGCCGCGCCGCCGCCAGATCCTCCGCAGCCGTCGCCGCCGTCGCCGCACGCTCCGAGATCAGACGCGCACGCGCCGACATGACAGCCACCGCCGCACGCACGCCCAACGCCCCCCGCT
>CAYHFE010000518.1:0-5912 GCA_964355375.1 uncultured Verrucomicrobiota bacterium | reverse complement strand
AAAAATAAAGTCCGCACTTTAACCGGAAATCTATCCGACCATACGGAATCGCTGGAGGTGGGCCGCGAGTCTCGACGACGGCCTAGATACGGCCTAGACTGCCGCCGCATGTCGTGGCCTGAATTGGAATCGCATTGGCTGTGGTCGGCTCAATCGCTCCACCCTCCCGGAGCAGCCTCTGGATTTCAGACACGGCTTGGTCGGGCTCTGGGCGCGATTCTTCTCATGCTTCAGTTTGCCGTCGCCCTCGAAGGCGCGGCCTCGGGGTGGGAATCCGGACCGGGCTTTCGCAGCCAACCGCTGGCGGTTTCGCCGGGAGCCCGGGCCGGTTTCACTCGATTACCCGGCGGAGTCACAGGTCTCGGCTTCACCAATTTGCTTTCCGAACAACGCCACCTGACCAATCAAATTCTTCTCAATGGCTCTGGGGTGGCCGCCGGCGATGTCGATGGCGACGGCTGGTGCGATCTCTATTTCTGCGGGTTGGACAGTCCGAACGCGCTTTACCGAAACCTGGGGAATTGGCGCTTTCAGGACATCACCGGGAGCGCCGGCGTGGCCTGCCCCGATCTCGACGCCACCGGAGCCGCCTTCGCCGACCTCGATGGCGACGGGGACCTGGATTTGATCGTCAATTCGGTCGGAGGCGGAACTCACGTTTTTCTCAACGACGGCCAAGGCCGGTTCCGCGAAACCGCGCTGCTCAATGGACGGAAAGGAGGCACCTCGCTGGCGGTGGCTGATCTCGATGGAGACGGCTTCCTCGATCTCTACCTCGCGAATTACCGGACCAGCGCGCTCATGGACATTCCCAACGCCCGGGCCACGTTCAAGATTGTCGAGGGCAAAACCGTTGTGGATCGGCTCAACGGCCGGCCGGTGACTGAACCCGATCTGGTCGATCGATTCATCTTCGATGATCGAGGGCGAGTGGTGGAGCAAGGCGAGGTCGATTCGGTGTATCTGAATCAGCGCGGAACCAACTTCGCTCTCCTCTCGTTTACCGCGGGCGCCTTCTTGGACGAATCGGGCAAGCCCCTGACCACGCCTCCTTTGGACTGGGGACTCACCGTTCAGATCCGTGATCTCAATGGCGATGGTCAGCCGGACATTTACGTCTGCAACGATTTCGAATCCCCGGATCGCGTCTGGATCAATCGCGGGGCTGGACGGTTCCAGGCCGGGCCGCGCCTGGCGCTGCGAAAGAGCAGTCTCTTCTCCATGGGCGTCGATTTCGCCGACATCAATCGCGATGGCTTCGACGACTTCGTGGTCCTGGACATGGTCAGCCGCGATCACCGGCAGCGCCTGATGCAGATCGCCGATCTCCCCTACCCGCCCGCCGCCGTCTCGCAGATTGAAGGCCGCCCTCAGTACAACATCAACACGCTCTTTCTTAATCGCGGCGACGGCACCTACGCGGAAGTCGCGCAACTCAGCGGTCTGGAAGCGGCGGAATGGGCTTGGTCGCCCATCTTCCTCGATGTCGATCTGGACGGTTGGGAAGACCTCCTCGTGGCCAACGGACAGGAGCGAGCCGCGCGCGACGCCGACGTCGCGGAGGGTCTTAAAACAATGCGCGCCAACCGGAGAATGTCGGATGCGGAGATCTTTCAAGCCCGCAGAATGTTTCCCCGTCTCGACACCGCCAATCTCGCCTTCCGCAACCGGGGCGATCTGACCTTCGAGGAAGTGGGCCGCCTCTGGAACTTCGACGACCGCGGAGTTTCCCAAGGCATGGCGCTGGCCGATCTCGATGGCGACGGCGACCTCGATGTCATCGTCAATAATCTGAATGCCGAGGCCGGTCTTTACCGGAACGAAGCGAGCGCGCCCCGCCTTTCCGTCCGGCTCAAAGGGCTCCCGCCCAACACCCACGGAATTGGAGCGAGAATCGAGGTCACGGGCGGCGCCGTTCCCCGGCAAAGCCAGGAGATCATCGCCGGCGGAAGGTACCTCTCGTCCGACGAAGCTCTGCGAACCTTCGCGGCCGGTTCAACGACCCAGCGGATGCGCGTGGAAGTGACTTGGCGCAGCGGGCGACGAAGCCTCCTGCCGGAAGCGACGCCGAACCGCCTCTACGAAATCGAGGAAGCCAGGTCGGCGCCATCCGTCGGCTCCGCGCTCAGCGGAACGACCAACGCGGTGAAGAGCGCGCTCGCCGCGACGAACCGCGGATCCAACCCGACGCCCACCGTCCCGCCGCTCTTTCAGGATGTCAGTTCAGCGCTGGCGCACACGCACCAGGACGAGCCCTTCGATGATTTTGCGCGCCAGCCCTTGTTGCCCAACCGGCTCAGCCAACTCGGTCCGGGCGTTTCCTGGTTCGACCTGGATGGAGATGGCTGGGACGATCTGATCGTGGGCAGCGGCAAGGGCGGCCGTTTGGCGGTCTTTCGCAACGATGGCCGGGGCGGATTCAAGCGAACGGATCAAGCGCCTTTCAACTTCCCCATCACTCGCGACCAGACCACGATTCTGGGCTGGCGGTCGGCCAGCCAGACCCTTCTCTTCGCAGGCTCCGCCAACTACGAAGATGGACTCGCCCTCGGCGGTTGCGTTCGGGTTTTTGATGTGCGGAATAGAAAGGTGGACGATCGATTCCCGCCCTCGCCATCCAGCAGCGGACCGCTGGCGTTGGCGGATATCGATGGCGACGGCCAACTCGATCTGTTCGTCGGTGGGCGGGTCTTTCCGGGCAAATACCCGAGCCCCGCGTCGTCCGTGATCTTTCGCCGCGCTGGAGGCGAGTTCACCATCGACCGGGAAAATACGCAACGACTGGCCGGGATCGGCTTGGTCAGCGGGGCCGTCTTTTGTGATCTCGACGCGGACGGTGACCCGGATCTGATCCTGGCTTGTGATTGGGGGCCGATTCGCATCTTCCGCAATGATCGCGGTGAACTGACGCCGTGGAATCCCGCGATTCAGCAGAGCGATCCGCCAATCCTCAAGGGTCAATCCTCAGAACTCAACGCTCAACGTTCAAGGCTCAATGAGTTGACCGGTTTCTGGAATGGGGTTGCGGTGGGGGACTTTGACGAAGACGGCCGGATGGACATCATCGTGTCGAACTGGGGGCGCAATTCCAAATACGAGAGTCATCGCCAAAAACCTCTGCAAATCTACTACGGCAACCTCGGAGGAGGCGGAAATTACGATCTTCTGGAGGCCCATTTCGACGCCGCGATTCAGAAAGTCGTGCCGGACCGTTCCCTCGGCGCGCTCGCGGCGTCCCTGCCTTTCTTGCGGGACCGTTTTCCGACACATCGCTCGTTTGGCGAGTCGAGCATCGTCGAGATTCTGGGGGAAAGAACCAACGCCATGCGCCTCCGCGAAGCCGCCTGGCTCGAATCGACCGTCTTCCTGAACCGCGGTGATTCCTTCGAGGCGCGGGCTTTGCCGGTCGAGGCGCAAATGGCGCCCGCATTCGGCGTCAGCGTCGGAGATCTCGATGGCGATGGCCACGAAGATCTGTTGCTGAGCCAGAATTTCTTCGCGACCCAGCCCGAAACTCCGCGCTCCGACGCCGGCCGAGGCCTCTGGCTTCGGGGCGACGGCCACGGGCAGTTTCAGGCCGTGAGTGGTCAGGCCAGCGGCATCCAGGTCTATGGTGAACAGCGCGGTTGTGCTCTGGGAGACTACGACGCCGATGGCCGCACCGACCTCGTATTCACTCAGAACCGCGCCGCCACCCAACTCTACCGCAACGTCGGCGGCCAAGCCGGATTGCGCGTCCGGTTGCAGGGCGACGACGGCAACACCAGCGCCTACGGAGCGAGTCTGCGGTTGCTTTTCGGTCCACGAAAAGGACCGATGCGGGAAATTCACGCCGGCAGCGGGTATTGGTCCCAGGATAGCGCCGTCCAGGTCATGGCCACTCCGGAGACGCCCACCCAGTTATGGGTGCGATGGCCGGGTGGAAAAACGCTTCAGGTCGATCTCCCGGCCCATGCTCGTGAAGTTCAGGTCGAGATTTCCGGACAGATTCAAGTTCTCCGGTAGAACCCACGCTCAGCCCTGGGCCAGCAGTTTGTCATTGGACCTGGTTCTCGGAACTGTCACAATGACGAGGCGCAAATGGCGATTATCCGGAACACGAACTCACTATCTTTAATACAGGGAAAGGAACTCAAATGGAATTCATCGTTTGGAAAGCCGATTACGATCTGGGCCTGGAGATGATTGACCAACAACATCGCCGACTCGCGCAACTCATCAACCAACTGTATGACCTGCTTGGAGGAGTTGGCCCTCAAAAAAAGGAAGTCCTCAGAATACTGGATGAGTTAATCTCCTACACCCAGTATCATTTTACTGCCGAAGAAGACTTGATGCAAAAGCATGAATACACCGGCTTCACTGACCACCGAGCCGAGCATGTCAGACTGACCCAGCAGGTTATCAGAAAGAGGGAAGAGTACCTCAGCATGGGCAGCGAATTCGACTCGGATCTGCTTCACTTTCTCCGCGATTGGCTGCTCAAACACACGCAGAGCACGGATCGAAAGTATCTGCCGTGCGTGAAACCACAGTGAGCCGTGCGGTCTTGTTGATGGGTCCTTATTGTCGAACGCCAGGATCACTTCCAACGCCCGTTTGCAGAGGCGGTCGGTGGGTTGATCGTTTGGCGTCGTTGCCGCTCATGCCGATTCGAAACCGATGAAGCCTGTTTTAAGAGGAGGAGACGACGTCAGGAGACTCACTCTTCTCCGGGTGAAGGCAGCGAATTTCATCGAAAATCAGAGCCAGCAGTTCTCATTTTGACTCAGGACACTGTCCGTTCCACGCATGTAGTCCCGGCTTCAGCCGGTTTCACGTGGCGACCGGCTGAAGCCGAGACCACATTCTTGTCAAAATGAGAACTGCTGAATCAGAGTCGTGTCACCTCGACTCCTGCGAGAGAGAGGCTTTTCTTATTGACGATCCGGGCGAGCCGGCAGAGCTTTCGGGCATGAAGTCTCAACCCACGCAGTTCTTCCTCTGCTGCGCCCCATCCAAGAGCAAATTCCAATCGAGAATTGGCTTCACACTCATCGAACTTCTCGTCGTGATCGCGATCATCGCCATCCTCGCCGGGATGCTCTTGCCGGCCCTGGCGAAGGCCAAGGAAAAGGGGCGCCAGACTGCGTGTCTCTCCAACATGCGGCAAATCGGCTTGGCAACGGTAATGTATGCCCAAGATCACCAGGATTATTTGCCCTACGGTTACGCCTACACCTGGCCGGGCCAGAAAGAGCTTTACTGGTGGCAGGATCTTTGTCGGTCCTATATGCAGACCGAGAAAGTCTATAGTTGCCCGAGCGCCTTAACGCACGGCACCTGGGCCGAGCTGCGTCCGCCCGGGACGCCGAAGCCCTTGATCAAGGACTACCTTTGCAACGCGCAAGGCGGCGCCTATCCAGAGAGCGGGAAAAAAGAATGGGTGGGAGCGAATGGCCCGTTCATCAACAACTGGCAAAATCCCAGCCGGAAAATGGCTGAAATCGAAGACACGGTCGGAACCATCGCCATTTGCGACGGCAGCACCAATGTCTTCGAAATCTGGCGTCTTGAGCAAGTCGAAGCTTGGTTCAACGCCGGCTACGGCTCCGCCTTCGTGGGCAATACCGCGGATAAAAAGTATGCCGACCAAGGCCACGTCGCCAAACGCCACAATAAAGGATACAACGCCAGCTTCTGTGACGGCCACGCGCAGGCCATCAAGAAATCCACGCTCGGAATGTGGACCAATCGGGCCAATGACTAGTCCGTGAAGTTTCTGTCCATGTTCCACCCCGTCCGGTCAGCAGTTCTCATTTTGACTCAGGACACGGTCCGTTCCACGCATGTAGTCCCGGCTTCAGCCGGTTTTCATGTGGCGACCGGCTGAAGCCGGGACTACATACTTGTCAAAATGAGAACTGCTGCCG
>CAYHFE010000517.1:0-5926 GCA_964355375.1 uncultured Verrucomicrobiota bacterium | reverse complement strand
CGTAGCCGCACCGCTCGCAACCCGTTGCGGGTTCATGACTCGCAAAGTCCGAAAGTGAAAGGCGACCCACTGGCACGAGAGCCGCACCCCCGACGCGAGTTTCCAGGGGGGAGGTCTGAGGAGATTCAATCCGGCCAGGCAGCGGAACCGCCACTGACGAACGCGAGGCGTGAACCGGAGGCACGCACGCGAGCCAGATCAGCAGGGCCGGCAGGAACCACCTGGCTCGATCCGCAGCTAAAAGAAAAAAGCGACTGGCGCGCTCCAAAACCATGTCGCCGAAAGACCACGATCGCTCTCGGAACAAAAGTCCGATCAATCCACGCGGGAGATCCAGTAGCTCGGACGCCGTTTGCCGTGCATGACCGCCACGATCCAGACCCGCTCCGGTTGGTCGATATAGACGACCGAATAAGGAAACTCGCGCGACAAGGCGCGGCGAACCTGCGGACGGATTGGGTGGAAGCGTTGCGGATCGGCACAGACTGCCGCAATGAGCCGTTCGATTTCATCGTTAAAGCGGTGGCCCAACTCCAAGGAGATCGCGGCGTAGTGCTCGACGGCCTGGGTGTATTCGCGCCCGGCCTCGGGATGAAACGTATGCGGCTTCACCGTCCGAGGATGCGGCGAATCTGCGCGGAGACTTCTTCTCCTGGGATGCCCTGAACCCGGCCCGTCTGGATTTCCTCGACGCGTCGGTCGATCTCGGCTTTCCAGGCGTTTTCGATTTCAGGATCGCTGCCGTGCAAATCCTCAGTCAAACGGTCCACCAGTTCGCCCACCTTCTCCGGCGGCCAGTGGCGGGTTTCTTCAACGATTTGTTCCAGCGTCAGCGGCATGGTTTTCATCATACGATCTTGCGGAGAGAGATTCAACCGCCACTTCTGCCGGCGCGGGCGGAACGGTGGGCGCGCTCTCGGGCCGGGCCGAAGGATGACAGCGGGCATGGACTTCTTGAAGTTGTTTAATCGAGACTTCGGTGTAAATGGCCGTGGTGTCGAGTTTCTCGTGCCCGAGCAACTGCTGAATGAAGCGGATGTCGGCCCCGTTCTCGAGCATGTGTGTGGCGCGACTGTGTGCAAGAATCTGTGGTGACTTGGCGACCGGGGTGGGCCATCATCGGTCATCCAGACTTTATGAGCCGATCCTTGAATCTTTTGCTCGTCACAGGCTTGTTGATGAATACCTGGCCGGCGGCGTCCGGAGCCGGCGGCGGTCCGACCGGCGCCGTCTCGCCGAAGTGGACGGAAGTCGCCCCGGGAGTCTGGCGGACCCGCGCCGGTGCCGCGGATGCCGTCACACCGCTCGGGGTGGTCGGAGCCGCGCCGCGACTCGAGGCTTTGAGGGCCCTGGGCAGTGGGGTGTTTCCGTTGGAGGAAAGTTCCATTGCGCTCGAGCGCAGCTCCTCGCGGACGATCCTCCGGTTCCCCTTGGATTCGGGAGAGGGCATCTTCGGCCTGGGTCTGCAGTTCATGCGCGTCAATCATCGGGGATACACCCGCACTCTGCGCGTCAATAGCGATCCCGCGCAGGACACGGGCGAAAGCCATGCCCCCGCGCCGTTTTACGTCTCCAGCCGCGGTTATGGGGTGCTGGTGAACAGCGCGCGCATCGTCAGCATCTATTGCGGCTCGACCGTGCGCGCGGACAGCCTTCATCCGCCGGCGATTCGCGATCGCGGGCGCGACGCCGATTGGGCGGCCACGCCGCGGTCCGATGGGGTGGAGATTGTGCTGGCCGGGGATGCGGTCGAGGTGCTGGTCTTCGCCGGACCGACCCTGCTCGACGTGGTGCGCCGCTACAATCTTTTCCTCGGCGGCGGCGCGCTCCCGCCGCGCTGGGGACTGGGCTTCTGGCACCGCGTCCACACCCAGTTCAGCGCCGGCCAGGTCCTGGCGGAGGCCGAGGAATTTCGGAAGCGGGAATTTCCTTGCGACGTGATTGGTTTGGAGCCGGGCTGGCACAGCAAGAGTTATCCTTGCACGTTCGAATGGGGGCGGGACCGCTTCCCTGATCCCGCGGGCTTTGTCGAACAAATGCGCCAGCGTGGGTTGCACGTCAATCTCTGGGAGCATCCCTACGTGTCTCCCGAGGCCGTTATCTACCCGAAGTTGAAGCCTCTGTCCGGGTCGCACACGGTCTGGGGCGGGCTCGCTCCGGACTACTCGCTGCGCGAGGCTCAGACCATTTTGCAGGAACAACATGACCGGGCGCACGTCCGCATTGGCGTCTCGGGCTACAAACTGGATGAGTGCGACGGGAGCGAATTGACGGGGGCCTCCTGGATGTTTCCGGGGCACGCGCGGTTTCCCTCGGGCCTCGATGGCGAGCAGATGCGCCAGGTCTATGGCTTGCTCCTGCAGAGGATGACCACGGACATTTTTCACCGGCGTAATCAGCGAACCTACGGATTGGTCCGCGCCTCGAACGCGGGCGCGTCGAGCCTGCCCTACGTGCTCTATTCGGATCTCTACGATCATCGACAATACGTCCGCGCCCTCTGCAACAGCAGTTTCAGCGGGTTGCTCTGGACGCCCGAGATTCGGAGCGCGGAGAACGCCGAAGAGTGGGTGCGGCGGATGCAGGTGGTTTGCTTCTCGCCGCTGGCCATGCTCAATGCCTGGAGTTCCTCGAAGAAGCCGTGGTCTTTTCCCGCGGCGGAAACGATCGTGCGCGCGCAGCTCCAGCGGCGCATGCGGCTCATGCCCTATTTCTATTCCGCGTTTGCCCGATATCATTTCGACGGCACACCGCCGTTCCGCGCCATGGCCCTCGAACTGAGCGCCGCGGAAGTCGCCCGCGACCCGGCGCTGCTCAGCCTCGACGCTCAGTTCATGGCCGGCGATTCCCTGCTCGTTGCGCCGGTCTTCGCCAAGCAGACGACGCGGGACGTCTATTTGCCGGACGGGGCCTGGTTTGATTTTGAAACGGGAGAACGACTGGAAGGCGGAAGACGCGTCAAGGTCACTCCCGGCTTGGACAAGATCCCGGTTTTCGTCCGGGACGGCGCGGTCGTTCCGCTGATGCCCGCGCTGGCCCATGCGCCCCGCGCCGGTGAAATCGTGCCGCTGGAAATCCGGCACTACGGGAAAAGCCCCGGTCGATTCCAGCTCTTTGATGACGATGGAGAAACCTTCGATTACGAGCGTGGACGCTTTCAATGGCGCACCGTGGAAGTGGGTTCCGATGCCGAGGGAAAGTTGACGGGAAGCATGTCGCCGGCCCGCGCGGATCTGACTTCCTCTTACGGTGAGATCACCTGGAAATTCATCCCGTGAGCCTGGATGAACCCAAGCAGCAAATGACCAGATGAACATGAAAACAGGTCACCTTCTTTCATCACTCGCGGCCCTCGCGATCAGCGTCGGGACCGCCTCCGCTCAGTATCCGGGCTGGGCGCACTCGGGTTCCATATACATCCTCACGACGCCCGAAGGCGCAAACTGGCCGGCTTCGGCATCCGAGGAGGGCTTCCCCTTGCTCGTGCGGCTGCGCCGGGATTTCTTTGATTTCAGCCAAGCCAAACCCCAGGGCGAAGACATTCGGTTTTCGACCAGCGCCGGCCTTCCATTGGCCTACCAAGTCGAGCAATGGGACCCAGCCAACGGCATCGCGAGCCTCTGGGTGCGTCTGCCGACGATCCAAGGGAACGCGCGGCAGGAGATTCGGCTGCACTGGGGCCAGGCCGACGCGGTCAGCGCCTCCAACGGATCGGCCGTGTTCAATGAGTCCAACGGCTACCTGAGCGTCTGGCACATGAATGATCCCGTCCGCGACGAGGTCGGCACGGTTGAATCCAAAGATACCGGCACAACGCCGGTCCCGGGCATGATCGGACCGGCGCGGCGCTTCGCCGGGCGGCAGGGAATTTTCGGGGGCGAGAACATCACCCGCTATCCCGCCGGATCCAGCTCGCACAGTTCCGAAGCGTGGTTCCGGGCGGAGAAGCCGAATTCGCGAATCCTGGCCTGGGGGAATGAGCAGGCGCAGGGCAAAGTGGTCATGCAGTTTCGCAGCCCACCGCACATTTCCATGGACTGCTACTTTTCTGACGGGAACGTCCAGGGGAGAAGCACGTTGGCCTCGTCCCAGTGGATTCAAGTCGTGCATACCTATGAGAGAGGCAATTCGCGGGTTTATGTGAATGGTGTGCTCGACGGCGTCTCGGCCACCCGGGCGGCTCCTTTGAATATCCGGAGTCCGGCGCGGCTGTGGCTGGGCGGTTGGTATCACAATTACGATTTAATCGGCGACCTCGACGAGGTGCGAATTTCCAAAGTGGCGCGCTCGTCGGATTGGGTGCGGCTGCAATATGAGAACCAGAAGCCGCTGCAGACGTTGGTCGGAATCGTCGTGCAGCCCGGGACTGGGTTGGCTGTTTCGCCAGACCGCGTCACGGTGCGGGAAGGAAAAAGCGCGACCCTTTCCGCCGAGGCGGGCGGCGCGCAGAAGGTCTATTGGACCCTCCAGAGCGAGGGCCGGGAGACGGTCGTCGCCGTGGACCGTCTCCATTTTACTTTCGAGGCGGGCCGGGTGACTGGAGATAAGTCGGCCACTCTGCAATTCAAGGCGGTTTACGCCAATGAAGTGAAGACGCGGGATATTCTCATCACCATCGAAGAGGCCATTCCGGACCCGGTGTTCACGTTGAATGGGCCGGCCGCTTGGGACGGACGCACGACGATGGAAGTCGCGGTCCAGATGGCCAACTCAGCCGAGATGCAGGCCAAAGGGGCAGGGGATCTGAACTACACCTGGACCCTGTCCGACCTCGCGGTGATCAAGGAGATTGTCCCCGGCAAACTCATCCTCAAGCGCGCGCAAAACAGCGGGAAGTTGACCGTGACGGCCGCCGTGCAGAATGGCGGCAAGGCGACCACGCAGACGACCGCCCTCGTCGTGACCGAGCCGGAGAGGGACCCCTGGATGGCGCGGTCTCCGGAGAAAGAGGAGAAGCCAGAGGACAATCAGTTTTACGCCCGCGATGATCAGAATGAAGGGACGCTCATCTACAACGGAACGCTGAAGGAAGCCGCAGAGTCAGTCTTTCTCAGAGTCTTTGCCGACGGAAAACCTTACCGAAGCGAAGGCCGTGCGCTCGCGGCGGACCGATCCTACGCCTTCTCGGTGCAGCTCAAGCCCGGGCTCGTTCGCTACCGTGTGGAGTTTGGCTTTCAGGCGGGCGGGCGCGAGACCCTGCTGCATTCGGCGACCAACTTGGTCTGCGGTGATGCCTACTTGATCAACGGGCAATCCAACGCCGTGGCGACGGATTGGGGGAAGGATGAACCGACCTTTCGCAGCGAATGGATTCGCACCTTTGGCAGCATGTCGAGCAGTCCCAAGGGCGTGAGATTATGGGGCGACGCGTTGCATCGCAGCCGCGATGACGAGACGTTGCAGATCGGCTATTGGGGCATGGAACTGGCCCGTCGCCTGGTGGAGAACCACCGGATTCCCCTCTGCCTCATCAACGGCGCGGTCGGAGGAACGCGGATCGATCAGCATCAGCGGAATCCGGAGAACCACGCGGACCCGACCACGATTTACGGGCGACTGCTCTGGCGGGTGCAGCAAGCCAAGCTGACCCACGGGATTCGCGGCGTCTTCTGGCATCAAGGCGAGAATGACCAGGGCGCCGACGGCCCGACCGGCGGGTATGGCTGGGAGACCTACCGGCAGTACTTCATCGATTTGGCGGCGGCTTGGAGACAGGACTTCCCCAACCTCCGGCACTATTACGTGTTCCAGATTTGGCCGAAGTCATGCGCGATGGGGATCAACGGCTCGGACAACCGCCTGCGCGAAGTGCAGCGGACGTTGCCATCGGCGTTTTCCCAAATGAGCATCATGTCCACGCTCGGCATCGAACCGCCCGGAGGCTGCCATTACCCGGCCGCCGGCTACGCGGAAATTGCACGTCTGA
>CAYHFE010000516.1:0-5930 GCA_964355375.1 uncultured Verrucomicrobiota bacterium | reverse complement strand
CTACGCTTCGATTCTAGGCCCCTCTAATTTTCGTCCGCATGCCTGACATGGGGGAGATTGCCCGGATTTGCTGACGGTGGCCCGGGTGCGCGGATCGAAGCTCGTGCGGGTGAGCGTGCGGGTGCGAAGACAAAAAAAGAACGGAGCGCGATGCTACTAGTGAACCGCGCCCCGTCTTGACCAAAAGCGGGTAGGGCCACCTCCCGTTCTGGAAAATCAAACCTCGCCGATGCACGCTCGAATCGGCGCGCCCATTTGTGCGAAATTCAAATCGTCGATCCTGGCCAAAAAGCCTTGGGCCTCTTTGAGTGCAGCGGAAATTCTGCCCAGCACGGGCGATTCGCAGGCGTGTTGTTCGAGCCCGAATTCGCTCGCGCTTTGTCGGTCCCGCGCGATGACCGCGGACTGCTCTTGCTCCAAACGCTCAACCAAACATTCCAGGCCAGCCCGGAGTGCCGGACGCGTCCTCGCCTCGAGTCGCTCAGTGCAAACTTCGGAAATCATCGGCTCAACAGAAGCCAGTCCCGGGCATTCCGCCTCCGCTTTGATCCGACTTTTGAGATAGCAGGCAACCGATTCGGGAGACGGATCTTTGCGCATGGCGAATTCCGCTTCGTGCGCCGCTTGTTCGAGGAGTTTGGCTCGGATTCCGAAACTGCCGCTCCATTCACGGTCTGCTTGGTTCTGGCGGCAAACCTCGCGCAAGCTATCGAGTCTGGCGTCCGTCTGTTTGCTGAAAAGTGAAGTCAATGTCATAAGTGTTTTTGAGTTGTGAGTTATTCCTTGATGTGGCCCGCTCGAACCGCTTTTTGATAAGCCGCGAAAGTTTCGTCGCTTTGGAAGTCGGATCGAGCCGCCGCTTTGGTTTGCCTCGACGTGAGTTTGACTCGACCGCTTTGGACGGCCCGCGCGTAGGCGGCCTCGACCTCCGGATTCGAAAATTCCGACGAAGACGGCGCGTTCTGGCGGCCAGTCGGTGGTGCGCCGGTGTCGCCCAGCGCCGCTTTCGACCGATCCAGGATCGCCGGAGAGTTTTGGAATTCGCTCGAAGTGGTCAGGGGGATTTTCACGAGCCGCCGGCCCGAGCCGACCTCGGCCAGCGCGAAACAATTCTGACCGGAATTTGATTGAATGAACCTCGCCACGTTTGCGCCAGGAAAGCACTTCGCAACCGCCGCCTGCACCTCGCCGGCGGAAATCGACCGCGGCGAGCGTCGAGGGACTGCCGGACTCGGTGCGGTCGTTTTTGTGCCGAAATGCAACGATGCATGCCCCAACACTCGCGAAAAACTCGCAACGTTTTGTGGCGATAAAATTTCCTCGCTTTTAATGAAGGCGGTCATTTTTTGGAACGCGCCAAGTTCTTCGGGTGTCCCGTACTCGCGCAGTTGGTTCTCGACAACAATCCGCTCCGGGAGTCCCCACCCCTGCACGGCCCCGGCATCGAGCATTTTTTGGAATTCGGAAATGTTCATGCGATGATTGTGTTCGGGGTCAGAAGACGTGCGATTTCTTCAATGCGGCCCGACTCGAACAAGTTCATCCTGCCGCAAACTTTTTCGGTTGGAACGATCTTGCCTTCTCGAATTGCCTTGGCGAGTCGTGGTGCCGGGATGTTCAGCCGACGGCCCAACTCGCTCTGGGAAATCAGAGTCGGCGAGGGATTCAAGATAGTCATGCGCCAACATTACTTCGTTTCAACGCGGCGTGTAAGCTGCCCTTTCGTGTAGTAGGGCGAACCGGACGGCCAGGACGGTCCTCGAATGCGTTCCGAACTTCGCGAACAGCCGCCGCAAATGAAATCCCACCGTGTCCTCGCTGATTCCAAGCCGGTTCGCAATCTCCTTGTCGCCCGCACCCTCGCAGAGCAGCGTGCAAACCTCGGTTTGGCGCGGACTCAAGGCGATTGGTGCCGGGGTCGAGTTCATTCGGAAGGCGAGCTCGGGTACGGGCAGCCGGACAGTCGTTTGGCCACGTCGAATGCGACCAACTCGGGCAGATGGTTTCGGAGCGCGCTGGCCCCCGCAAGCAGCGACGTCACCGCCGCCCCAATGTGGAGCCCGACAGGGTCCGGCCCCAGGAACTCCGAAATTTCCGACGCGCTGAGTTGCTCGTCCACGAACGTCATCAGCTCCGCCTGGCTGGCCAGACACCGCTGCAGTGAGGTGTGTAACTGTGCGGCGGCGGTGAGGTGCGCAACGAACCGTGCGCGGAAGATCTCCGCCTTCGTATCGGGTTCCGATTCAGTCCGGCGGAAGGCTCGCCAGTCTGAGGCAGATTTTGCAATGCGCCGCGCCTGGCGTGCTGAAACTCCGTGCGCGCGGGCAATTTGTTTGGGGTTGAGTCTATTCATTTTCGATCTTGGTCAAGGTTTTGGGACGGACGGACATTGGATTCATGGCCGCGGCAAATTTACACAACCGATGTCGCTTAACCCGATGGTTCGCTTGGATTTGAATAGATTCCTTATGCCGGGGGTAGGTAGGGTGGCTCGCCCCCACGATGCCCGTCTTGAGCCCGTGATCGGCCAGGACGCGCGATTGATCGGTGCGTGCGGCTTCATACCACAGCCTCATCCTGCCCGCCCAGATCCGCGCCCGGACGGGTCGGGTGGCCCCGGCACCATGCGCAGCGGTCGCATTTCGAGCAGATCGGCAATGAACAACCGCATGCTCGAACTGTGTCATCGCTCAAGTCGGCCCAACGCCCGCAGCCGCTGCATCTAAACCTGCGAATGGTTGGTGGCGGTTCAGGTTGATCGGTCATGGTGTCGGTGGGTTCGAGGTGAATGACGTGGGCGGCCGAGGACCGATTCGGATCTTCAACCGGTAATCGGCATTCCCGCAGACGGTCATCGACTCAACAAACCCGCCACTGAGTTGGACCGCTTCCAGTGTGCGTCTGAGCTCGGGACCGCCCACCGTGACTTCGCGCGTTGTCGATTCGACCAGCCCGGGCAAGTCGGGTTGTGGTGTGGCCTTCATCGGGACCCTTCCAGCGCCGGTCCAAACTTGGGTAGAACCGGATTGCCTTTCTCCATGCGGAAATGGGTAAAAATCTTCCGGAAGAACCAGAGCGGAATTTCGCCCTCCCATCCGGTAGTCCGTTGCTTGTCGCAATAGACCATCCCGTCAGGACTCTGCGCGTCCTCAGCACCACCGTTCCGATTCTGTTGCTCCTTGGACTTGTTCCGCCAGACTACGAGCACGTTGTCGGGTTGGTTGATGATGTCGGATGATCCTTTGACGTCGAGTTTTCCGGGCACGGGATTCTCATCCTGACCCTTCCGAGAATGGGCCACGAGGTGGACGTGGCAGTCGTTCCGTTTGGCGAACGTGGACAGCGCATCGACAAAGACCCGTTGTCCGTCGTAATCATCGCTCCCAACGTCGCATTTCATCAAGGAGTCGATGACGAAATGATCCACCGCATGACGGGCGGACGAGTATTCCATCAGCTCCAGAAGTGTGTCGCGCTTTACGTTGCCCATCACGTCGAAGATCCAGAGACGTCCGCGTAGCCAATCCAAGCTCTCGTCGATTTGGTCCTTGGACGGGCAGGGTTGATGTGTCATCTGGCAAATCATCCGGGCCAGTGTCTGCGCTCCCAACATCTCCATTGAGGCGATGGCGACTTTCTGCCCTGCCTGCATGGCGTAAAGCATCAGCAGAGATAGGAGCGCCGACTTCCCATGTCCCGAGACGCCTGTCCACACCGTCATTTCACCAGGCCGGAATCCTATGTTGTGATCGAACAGTTCAATGTGCAGTCCCGGCTTTACCCCGCTGGATGGATGGAAGAACTCGACCACGCCATCACGGAAATCGGCTGGTGATTTGATTTGCTGAGGAGTGAACGGCTTTGCGCCCGCGATCGCATGATTGAACCAGTCGGCGCTCATTCCGCCCTGGAGCGCGTCGTTGGCGTCCTTGTGCCCGGCGAGCGTGACCCGAAGGCAGCGGTGGCGGCCAAGTCGATTCGCGACAATCTGAACCGTATCCTCACCGGGTTTGTCATCGTCGAAGGACAGGAAGATCGTGTCGAACCGTTCGAGATTCTCCCATTCGAACTCGATCCAGTTGACCGCATCCCCGGTTCCGTTCGGAATCGATAACGCAGAAAACCCAATCTGGTGCCATGTCATCGCGTCGATGTGTCCCTCGGTAATCACGACCTCGCGGGTGTCCGTTCTGAGCGCGTGCCAGCCAAACAAAGCGGGCGCACAGCCTTTTTCGTTGCGGATGATTTTCTTGCCGCGATCGTCTCGGTCGAGCCCGATGTATTTGACCGTGACCAGGTCCCCATCCGCCGAGAAGCTCGGGAAGGCGATCTCTCGCTGGTGTTCGGAAACCCTGAACGCCAGAACCGTCTCGACCGTCAGCTTCCGCTCGCCGGTCAGGTAGTTCATCACCGGACTGCCGGTGCATTCAGCCGTCAGCTTCTTGACCCCTGGAAGTTTGGTCGGGGGCTTCGAGTAGCTCTTTGGAGGCACATGCGACTCTGGATCTCGGATGCCAAGCCAATCCTTGGCTTCACGTATTGCCTGCCCAATCGAGCAGCCACGGGACGCCGCGATTAGGTCGAGCAGGTCCCCCTTGTCGGTGCCGTTTGAGAAATCGCACCAGACGCCCGCCCGGTCACCCGAGAGATGCACCTTGCACGATTTGCCAGCCTCGCCACCAACGCTTCCAACGCACCATTCGCCGGACTCGATCTTGCCGTGCGGGAGTAGCCACCGGCAGAACCGTTCAGCATCACACGCCAATCGTTGCGATAATTCTCTCGGTGTGATCCTCATGGTTTGCCTCCATGTTTGGTCAGGTAGTCGCGCTCAAGCGAACTGATCATTTCGTCAGCCCCCTTGCTTGGTTTGATCGGAAGACTGCCACTTCCAGATGGTGTGGCGAGTGCCGCGCGAATTGGATTCAATGACCCACGCAGCCCGGCCAGCGTCACCGCCTGCTTGGCGAGAAACGGATCACCGAGGGATCGAGCCTTTCGTGCCAGGTCGATAATGCCTTCCGGCGTCAACCCAGCTTTGAGCAGCGCCTTCACCGCAGCGCCATCCTTTGCCGTCACGACGTAATCCTCGCCCACGAGCTTCTTGTAGAATGAGCACCAGAGTTTGATTGCGTGTTGGTGATCTCCTGAAGGAACCGCCCCTTTCGCTTTAGCGGAAGGGATTGTCTTTTCCTCTTCCTCTGCCTCTGCCTCTGCTTGGGCTAACCCGAGCTTACCGAGTTTACCATTGTTTACCGGTTTGACCGGACGGCTCTTATCCCGACCGCTCTGGCGATAGTCCGAAATATACTGGCGCATGAATGCTCGGCGGTGCTCCTCGTCTCGGATCGATCGATAGTGGAGGAAATTGACCAGCTTGTAGCCGCGCTCCCCGTCACTTCTGACGACTCGCCGACCTTCCTCCGCTGGGGAATTGCTATTCGGGTCCGGCGCCATGAGGTGTTCAATGGCGGTCTGGAAATCCGCCAATGCCATGTTCAAGCGGCGAGCCAGCGCAACATCCGTCCCTATAATCGCGCCGTGCGGGTCTGCGATGGCCAAGAGCATCATGAAGGTGTAGCGCGTCAGGATGTCCTCCTCCATCAAGCTCGACTCGGTAATTCGTGAAAAGAGTTTTGCGTACATGTTGTCCCCCTTATTCCCGACCCCTCTCTTCGATTTTGATCCTCCGGGCTTCAAGCCAGAACACCGCCGCCACGGCCCAGCGCGGTCGCCCGAGTGCCTGCGCCAGGCGGCTCATTGCCGCGGTCAGAAGCCGCAGCAGGACGACGTTTGACTCCGGCGCGCCGGCGGAGTAATCTGCTTCCGTCATCGCATCGGTTCCGGGGTCGTTTCCAGGCGGCCCCGCTTTTGTTTCAGGATTCATTCAAAACCTCCTTGATGTCTGGCGCGGGTGGCGGGTGGCGGTC
>CAYHFE010000515.1:0-5953 GCA_964355375.1 uncultured Verrucomicrobiota bacterium | reverse complement strand
CCTCTGCTCGGCCCTCGATGAATTATCTCAACTCGGCGAAATCAGCCGCGAGGCCCGAGGCTACCAGCTCCAGCGGCCGTTTCCCGTTTCCCGCCCTAGAGACCCCCAGGGAAACGGAAACGGGAAACCCTGATTTGCTCCGGCGGAGGATAGGGCTCTGCGGGGACGCAACCCGAGCGCCGGCCGGAGCCTGCATACGGCAGAGCCGGGTGGATCTCTCAAGGTCCACCCGGACACTCTGCCGGAGCAGCTCCAAAGCGATAAATCCAAACACAAAAACGTCCTGGATCGCCCGCCTCACTCAGAGTTCAATCTTCCCAGTCCCAAAGGTTGTTTTCCAGTCCAGCACCGCATCACTCGGCATCTCCGCCCTCGTGATTGCTTTCGTCCTGCTCAAGGACGGCCAAGGAGGTGGGGGAGTTCTCGGAATGACGGGAACTCCCTTTCCTATTCCTCTCTGTCTGTCGAAACCTCTTCCCTCATTTATCCGATAGACGCTGCCATCAAATACCGCGCTCACGCTCACAGGAGCAAATCCATGATCGGTTGATCACAGAGGTTCGGGAAAATGACGTGGTCGGGGCCGAAATCGAGGGCGATGCGGCGGAGGCAACCGATCCGTTGCCGCGTCGGTGTGGTCTGCACCCGCGAATTAGTCTCCAATCTCGGCATCCACGAAACCCGCCTGCCGAAAGGACGCATCCGAGCACTCACCTTGGGTGCGGGTGTCCAGCGCCTTGCTGGGCGGGTCGTGCAGGTAGGCGGCGAGTTTCCTTTTCCAGTCGGTCATGGCTCAACTATCTCCCTTCCGTAAAGGTCCCTGTTTGACGGAGGTCATGCTATCGGTAGCAGGGTTGGTTTCTGCGTCCCAGTCTCCGGCACCGTGCGTGCGCACGGCGGCACCGTCGGTGCGGCAGGTGATGTCTGGACGTTTGTGCGGCGGATCGTGGAGGAAGGCGATGAGTCTTCTTTTCCAAAGTTCAGACATAACGCGAAGAGAGTTTGAAACGGCAAGCAGGACTTTCAGTCATGGCGAAACCATACATCCCGGAAGAGAGAACGGCCCCATTGCGGACGTCCGGGAACGTCGGAGAGACTGTGAACCCCAGGAGCATTCATACCGTAGGTGGCTTATGCGTGGTCCCAAGCTATTCCCGCGTCCGACCTAGACAAGGGCTATTATTCCGATTTCTGATTTCTGGTTTCTGCTTGGATTGCGGATTCATGATTGGCGGCTCGCGGTTCGGCCAGCCGGTCATGTTTTCAAAGCAGAATTCATAAATCCTCCCTCATCCATTCCTTCGCTGTCAGGTTCCGGAGCGCAGTTCGTCCACTTCCGGAATGAGGCCGATCGGAATCAGCGCCAAAACCGAACCATGGCATTCGGCGATTCGCGTCAGGTCCAGACGGTCCTTTTGTCGTTTGGTTGCTCGGCGATCCGGATCGGTGGCGGCCCAAAGCTTTCCATGCACGAGGTCCTCCAAACAAGCGACGGGCATTTCCACGCCAAAGACGCGTCCGATGCGGGCGCGCGCCGGGAAACCAGCATACCGGGAATTGATCGTGATTTGCAGGCGCAGCCGGCTTCCTGGAAGTTGGGCGTTGATGGAATGAGGAAACGCTTCAACGCGAAAGCCACGGGCCTTCAAGGCCTCAGCCAATCCACCCTCCGAAGCGATGGCGAAGTCCGCGTCCAACGTCACGACGGGTTCGACATAGTGATTCACCGCCAAACCGCCGATAAGACAAAAGGGTTGGAGGGTGCTGCGCAACGCCGCGACGGCGAGCGGCAGATCGGAGCTGCTCCCGGTCAAGGCGGCGAGGAATTCTTCTTCACTCATGATCGTAATTCAACACAACGCCAAGCCATCGACAAGCCGGCTGTTCTCCGGACACTTCACGATTTGCCAAACCTTGTCGCGAGGCTGGCCAGTTGATCCAAGTCCGCCGGGCGGGTTGGCAAGAGCAGGCTCCGCAATCGTTCAAGCAGGGTGTTTTTCGGAACGACGGCGATGTGGTTATTCCACTGCTTGCTCAGCGAAATAATCGCGGATGAGCTGAACATCCGGCTTTTCGGTGGTGAGAACATGGACCGCACGAAACCGTGCCTCCGGCAGCAGATACGCTTCCGGCACCACGGCTGGCGATGTTCCAAGGGAAATCAACAGTGTGGGCTGGTTCGTTCACGTTTCCTCCAACGGGTTCCACACTCGGGAAAAACCGAAGCCGTCGAAATCCTTGACGTTCCCGGTGGCAAGCTCAGCGACACCGTGATGGCGGAGCGTGAGCGCCAGGCGAGTGTCGTAGATGCGCCGCCGAGCCAATCCTCCCTGAGCGGCCGCTGGCCAAACTTCACTCATCAATCCGCCAGGGTAATCGACGAGTTCCCACTGTGGATGGCTGCGCAGCCGCTCGATAATCGCCACGGCGGCGGGACCGTCCAGCGGGCGTTTCACCACGGCGGGGTTGCGGAGCAGTCCGTAGAGTTCCACCAGGCAAAGTTCGCACAGGACAAGGTTTGGGCTGGCGGCTTGGCCGACGAACCAAGCGGCGGCCCGCTTGTGCCAGGCATGGTCACGGTTCAGCCAGGCGAACAACAAGTTGGTATCGACCGCGGTCATTTGCGGCGTTTGTTCAGGCGGCGGGGCACGTAGTCCGGTTCATTGGCGAGCAGCCGCCATTCATCGTCGTCGATCGGGCCGCGCATCCCCAGGCTCAGCGGTTCGGGTGGCTGCCACCCAGTGATCCGGGGCGGATACCCCGGCAGCGTCCGCTCAAGGCTGCGGCGGACCACCTCGGCAAAGCTCATTTCGTAGTCCGCCGCCACGCGCTTGGCTTCGCGGTACAGGTCATCAGGAATCTGAACTTGGGTCTTGATCATGCTGGCAAAATGCCATGATGGCGATTAGGAGTCAAAAGCAGATTGAACATGCGCCAACCGAAGAAACGGAACAGGAGGTTGTCGTCTTGCCCCTGAACTTCTCACCCCGCCCTTTGAACACATTGACCACGGAGTCGAACAAGGTTTCGCTGGGGACGTTCTCTTGATTGAATAGCGCGCCGCCAGCCGCAGTGCCAGTTTCGTCGTTGATCTTGACGTGCTGGGCGACTTCGCAGGCGTTCTGGGCAAAGAAGCCCATCATGCCGTCGCTGAGGATGACGAGGCGGGAGGCGACTTCCTTCCAGACGGGGTCACCTTTCATCCGTTCGGCCAACGCACCGGCCAATTCCTGTGGCATTGGTGTGTCGGCTTGGCCGTTCTTCGCCCTCCCGAAGGTGTATTCCTCCAGCACCATGCTCTCGCCAAGGTCGAGCGTGGTTCCGGACCAGATCGCTGCCTCATCTTCGGGCTCCTTTGCAGGCAGATAGTTTGGTTCCGCTTTGCCGTCGGGCTTGAGGCCGGGGATCACGCCGTCCCGTGCCGCGCGTCGGAGCATCGGCGGACAGGTGATCCAGGCGAAGCTCTTCTTCGCCGAGCGAATGGGAAAGCCGTCTTGGTCCGTCTCGAGTCCCCACTCCATCTTCAGGTAGGCCTGATGCCAGACCCGTTTGTTCGGCAAGGGTGGTCGAGTCCGGGCGGGCGCTCGGCACGAGCCAGAACAAGCGCGGGCGCAGTTGGTGGAGCGTGTTGACCAGGCCGTGGTCGCCTTTCGTGCCGGTGCCGACGGTGAGGATGAGGAGGGAAGACATGGGGATTTATGATTTCTGATTCTCGAATTCCGATTCAAGATCATCCGCTCACCAAAGGGTTTTAAGCTGGGGATACTGTTGGATGGCCGGGTCGGGAGTCAGCAGGGTCATGTTATGTTCCTGAGCCGTGGCGATGAGAAAGCGGTCCGCCGGGTCGCGGTGCAGGGACGGCAGCGAGGCGCTGCGCAAGGCGATGGCGGCAGAGATGGGGAGTTCCTTCAGGGCGTGTTGGGCCAACGCCCGAGGCCACCAGGTTTCGGGCGCGAGTTTGAGCTTGAGCTTCCGGCAGCGATGCTTCCAGGCCACCTCCCAGGCCGAGATGGCCGACACATAAGCATACTCGCCCGCGGCGGCGATGCTCTCCCTGGCCGCTGAACTCAGCCGATCCGGTTCGATGGCCAGCCAAAGCATCGTGCAAGTATCCAGGAGGATCATCGGTTCTCCTCAGGCCAAGCCTCGTCCGGCACCCCAGCGACGGGCTCTTCCAGAAATTTTCCGCCTAGCCGCGGGTCGGTGCGAAAATGATCGACTTGACCGGCGCTGGCGGGGACGAGTCGGGCGACCGGTTTGCCGTTGCGACAGATGATCACATTCTCGCCCTTTTCTTCGACGGCGGCCAGCAGGGCCGAGAGCGTCGTCTTGGCCTCATGCGTGTTTACGGTAATCATGGACTAAGATTAGCTAAGTGCGGAAAACAGTCAACGCGGCGCCAACGTTTTCAGAACGGAATGTCGCACGCGGGGAGGGTGATGGGTACGCGGTAGGTTTCGTGCAGGTAATAAACCGGAAGACCCAGCGCGCAACCCAGACCGTAGAGAATAGCCGTCTCGGCCTTGTAACCACCGGTGGCGTTGAGCGTGATTCGCAGATCGGGGTGACGCCGCCGCAGCTTGGTGATGTGCGACTCGAGTTTGTCATACAGCCGCATCAAGCCGGCCTCGGCCAGGCGCGCCGCTTCAGCCGGATCGGCTTGAGGATTCGCCGGGACGCCAATGTCCTTGAGCTTGATCTCGGCCACTTCAAGCCCGCGGTGTTTGAGGAAATTCCCAATGAGCCGAGCCGTAAGCTGGCTTTCTTTGCCCGCCGTGGCCGAATAGACCAGGGTCACGGCCAGCCCCTTAGGTTTCTTGCGCAGACAGCCGGTGGAGGCGTCGAGCGAGTTGATCTCAGAGCAGGCGGCGCGCGGGTCTGCCTTGAGGAAGTCGGTCAGTTGCTTGTGGAGCCGGAGAACTCTTTCCAAATGCAGGTTGTTCGCTTTGGCGAAGTTGGTCAGGAGGCTGATGCCGACGGTGAGGATGTGGTGGGAGGTCATTTTCGATTTCTGATTTCCGATTTTTGATTGGCGATCAAAGTTGTGTGCGCAGGAGCCGGATTTTTCAGGCGGACGGTCCTGGTTCATCGGGGAACAACTGGGCGAACAACTTCTCCACATGAGCCAGAAAACTCCGGGCTTCTTCTTCGGTTGCGGGCGGGTCGAAATCGCCGGGGTAACGCTCGGCGAAGTAATCGTAAGTCAAGTTCTCGGCTGTGGGTGCGAACCACGCCAAGTCCACACCGTAAGTTCGAGCCGCCTCCGACAGCGCGATCAAGTCATGAGTTTTGACCAGGCCCCAACCGAACGCCACGAGTTTTCCCTTCAGGCACTTCTCCGCAGCTTGTTGGAGGAAGAAAACCGCGTAGGCCAGGTCCTCGCTCGAAATCTCCCGGCGAGCCCTGGCCAAGTCGCGGCGAGCGAAGTTCAGCCAGGCTTGGGGATCATCGATCCTGCCGCGCATAAATCCGTTTCCCGTTGCGAACGATATCGAGATAGACTCCCTGCGGCTTTTGCCGGCGCTCCGCCCACAGGTCGGGCCCGATGACAAACAAATCCATCGGAAAAACGTGGAATGGACGAATAACTTGGAGAGCTTCCAAACTCGGACGGAGGCAGTCAGGGCGTGCCGACCGCACGATCATCAAGTCCAGGTCGCTATGCCGGGTCGGCTGGCCTCGCGCACACGAGCCGAAGACCCAGATTTCCTCGGCCCCAAACTCGTGGATGAGCGCTTCGATGGCGGACTCGAAGGCTTCGGCCGCGCCGGGATGGGGGGGCAGCGCGATGCGCTCGTGCCAGCGGACGGCGCTGGCGGACGGCGAAGCCAAGGTTCCGTTCATAGGGTTAATGTGCTGAGAAGTGCGCGGGACGACGAGGAAAGAATTTATGATTTTCTGAGGGGTGCGCAGGATAGAACACACGATGCCCTCACCCCGTCCCTCTCCCATC
>CAYHFE010000514.1:0-5967 GCA_964355375.1 uncultured Verrucomicrobiota bacterium | reverse complement strand
GGGCCATCGAAGCCCTGAACGGCCGGGAAGTGGACGGGCGCGCTCTCACGGTCAATGTCGCCCGACCGCGCGAAGATCGTCGCGACGGTGGCGGCGGTGGCGGCGGTGGCGGCCGGCGTGAATTCGGCGGTCGCGGTAACCACTAAGTTGGCTGGCGATTGTCACGGCTGGGATCGGGACGACCATTGCCCGCTTTTCTCATCCGTGTTTCTTTCGCCGATTCCTCAGTCATGAAAGAGCAACATATTGAAGTTGAAGGTCGTGTCACGACCGTGCTGCCCGGCACCATGTTCCGGGTTGAACTCGACAACAAACACCTGGTGCTGGCCACCATCTGCGGCAAGATGCGCAAGCGTTGGGTTCGCCTGACCGTCGGCGACCGCGTGAAAATGGAGATGTCGCCTTACGATCTGGAGAAGGCGCGAATCACCTGGCGGCTGAAGTAGCCCGTCCCAACTTTCCCCTCCCAGCCGCCGAGAAGGAGATTCCTGTCCCCTCGAGGCGGAGCCGTTTGATTCTCCAGGCCAGCCCGCTGGACGAGCCGCCCGCCCAACCGAGGGCGGCCAAGATTCGATGCGGCGATCAGCGATGTCGCACGAAAACGGAGACAAATCCGAGAAGCACCAGAACCAAGAGAAGAAACACTCCCAGGAAACGATTGCGGGCCACGCGCTTTTCATATCGAAGCGGCCGGAGGCCGTTGATCGTGCCGGCGGCCAGATAGCTGACCAGCTTCGGGTTGTGGGTGGACGGGCCGTGAAAATGATTGCGCACACGCCGCCAGGCGCTGGCCAAGTCATACTTTCGCACACCCAAGTCGTTGTAGTGCTCGGGCGTCCCCTCATGATCCAGGCCACCCGCGATCTTCCGTTGATCGATCGGTTCAAAGATGGGATCGCGGACCGACGCGCGGGGCGCGGACGGTTCCGTTGCCGGCAAAGCCGCCACGCCGTGCGGCACCGCCGTCGAACGGATCCGGAGAGGCTCTGGCGCTTGCTCGGACTGAGCGCTCAGTTCCTTGATTTGCGCCTCCAAGGCCGCGATCTCAGCCATCAGGACTTGAGAACGATCGGAGATGGGATCGGGCTTTTTCTTGAAAAAGGCCATAAACTCGAGCCCGGTCTAACGCATCGTGCGAATGGCCGCCAGCACCAGCGCCGCCGCCCCCAGCACCAGCAAAGGCCAAGTCAGGGCCAATCCCAGCTTGCTGGCCTGCCAGAAGGTCAGTCCACCCCAAAAGGCCGGAGACGAAGCGTCGGCGCTGCGGTTGGCCTCCGCGGCGGGGGACAGGCCATTGAGCAGCTCCCATTTCAGACGCGCGCTGTTCCACTCCATGCGTGAGTTCTCGATCGCGGTCAACGCCCGGGTCAGTTCCACATTCCAGCTTTCCTGGTTCCAGGTTTCCTCGTGAATGGCTTGGACTTTGGCGAGCGCCTCGCGCAGACCGACCAGCGTCCTGGCCATTTGCTCGGCATCGCGCCGCGCGGCAAACTCCGCTTCCTCAAGCAAGCCGATCCCGCGTGTCAGATTCTGGGTCATCTCCTCGCGCCCGGTCTGAAGTTCGACGCGGCGGCGGCGCGCCTCCTCCAACGCCGCTCGCTCTCGCTCCAACTCCTCCTGCGCACGCTTCAATTCGGCCAATCGTTGCTGGGCTGCTCCGACTTTTGCATCCAGTTCTTCCCGAGTCGGTGGGCGGTTGTGGGCGCTCGCTCCGGGGACGGCGTGGGGATGAACCAACGGTTCGGCCGGGACCGACTTCGTGCCCTGGAAATCACGGTCAATAAAATCCGACTCATCGAATTGCGAAGCCATGGCGAAACTTTAGACGTCGCCGTCCAGGCTGTAAAGCGCCCATGAGCCCGCCGAAAACAGGCGAGATCCCCCCCGAACAAACGTCGCGCCTTGAACTTCTGAACCCCTCCATCGGTGGGGCAAGACTCCGTCGAGCCCTGGAATCTCGGCCCGCCAGAAAGTCAGGGTTCGACGGAGTCTGACCCCACCACGGTTCATGGGAACGCCAGCGCGCCCCCCCGTTCAAAGTTCAAACGTCTTTAACTTCCGCAGGGCCAGCCGGAGCGGCAGCCCGCCGAGACCGGCCGAGAGAACGGCGAACCCCGCCCAACTCGCCGCCATCCAGTTCAATGAAGCGGAGGCGCGAAGCGTCCAGGGGGAACCGGCCGCCAGGAGCACAATCGAGCCGAGGATATAAAGAAAACTGAGCACGAGACAAAATGTGCCCCCAAAACCGCTGACGATCTTGCTCGGATTGTCCTCTTTGAAATTCGGGTAGAGCACGCCCAAACCCACCGCCAGCGCGTTCAGCGTGAACGTCATGACCGTGATCGCGACCGCGAAGTAGAGCGTGCGATCCCACGGCATTCTCAACATGAAGCACGACAAACCCACCATCCCGAGCGTGACGATCAAGGATGCGCCACTGGCCAGACCCAGCTTGGCCCGGACCAACCGCGAGAGCCCCAGCGGCGCCATGCCGACGATCCAGAGCCGTTTCCCTTCGAGCGAGAATTGCGGGTAAACGAATCTCGTCGTCAGAGTGGCGAGATTCAACGAACAGGCCCCCAAGTTCAGAAATGAAACCAGGTTGACCCAGAACGGGTTGGTCAATTGATGGGAAAAGTGCCGCAGATTGATGATATAGACCCCCAACAGGCCGAAGAGCACCAGCGTTTGCCCCCATTGGGTCGTGTCGCGCCAGAACACGCGAATGTCCTTGGTCAAAACCGCCCGGGTGTCAGCCCGGAGCGGTCTGAGCCATCCCAGGGCCGCCTCCACCAAGCCTCGCCCATAGCCGAATTGGCTCCTTCGCTTCCGCCAGGCGCGAAACCATCCCCATCGCATCAGCACGCTGCCCCGGCTTTGCACCGCCGAGACCGCTTCGTAAAATCGGCTTCCGGTTTGGGTGAATGAGAGCACACCGAAAAACAGCGCGTGACTCAACAGAACCAAGCCAAAGAATCCCGCGGACGCCAATGCTCCGTCCGACCAATGAAGCACTCCCGAAGAAAGCCAGTAGCTCGGGAGAAACGGGAACTGGGCAAAGCGCGTCTTCATGAGCAATCGGTCCAGCACCGCCAGGACGCGCGTCTCCAGCATGTCATCGCTGATCGGATCGGGTCGCAGCCAAAACACCGCTCCGACCAGCAGGGCGAGCCCGGCGATGAGGGTGGTGGTTTGAAAGACCCGGCGATCCATATATCGAGCGAGAGCGATCGCACACCACGAACCCGCCACCGCCGGCAAGATCACGAACAAAGCCATCAAGACCCAGGTGAAGACGTAGAAATGCCAGGGCGTCTGGCGGGTCAACCCGTAGGCCGCCAGCAGCGGCGCGATCAGAAACAGAAAAGCCCACGAAGCGAGCAGGGCCGATTCCAGGAATTTCCAGCGAAAAATCGTCTGTCGAGAGATCGGCAACGAGAGCAGAAAGGTGGTTTCGGCATTGCGAAAGAGATTGGTGTAGCTGATGACGAGATTGCTCAGAAGCAACAATCCAAAAAGGCAGGCGAAAAGCAGAAACAAGAGACGTTCCGTCAAGAGCGCTCCCAACCCGGGAAAGGTCCCGACGAATCTCAACCCCTTCTGAAAAATCCAGAAAGCCAAGCCGAGATAACTCAGAATGAACAGCGCGATCAATCCCGAGAGGAGGCGGGATTGACTGCCGACCGTTTTCAGGCGCCGCCAGCCCTGCAGGGCGTTCACCCGCATCAGCAAAGCCAGGGGCGCGGAGGCGATGGACTGGATCGTCACGACGAGACGGATACCGGAGATCTCCGGAATCACAACGAAAAAGTGCGACTGAGGAGCTTCGGAAATGCATTGAGAACCGCAAGGATCGGGAACGCGGGGGTGTGATAAAAAGTGAGCGAGAGCCTGTGCGCAGCCATCCCTGGCTGCTGGTTCTGCGAGCATCCTGCTCGTGGCGGCAGGATGCCTCCAAAATCAGCACGCAGGATGCGTGCGCTACCCGCCCACTCTTCATCACACCCGGATCACGGACTGTCTGGAGATCTGCTGAAGATTCGGAGTAATTCTCTGCTTGTCCTGCCCCTTCGGCGTGCTAGCGTGGTCGGCTTTGTGACTATTGCCCAAGAAATTCAGAAGCGGCGCACGTTCGCCATCATCTCCCATCCGGACGCGGGCAAGACGACGCTGACGGAAAAGCTCCTGCTCTACGGCGGGGCCGTGCAGTTGGCTGGTTCGGTCACGGCCCGCAAACACCAGCGCGCCACCACCTCCGATTGGATGGAGTTAGAGCGCAAGCGCGGCATTTCGATCAGCTCCACGGTCCTGCAGTTCGATTACGACGGCTATCGCATCAACCTTCTCGACACTCCGGGCCACAAGGATTTCTCGGAAGACACCTATCGAGTGCTGACGGCGGTCGATTCCGTCGTGATGGTGATCGACGCCGGCAAGGGGATCGAATCGCAGACCCTCAAGCTGTTCGAGGTTTGCCGCCAGCGCGGCGTGCCGATCTTCACCTTCATTAACAAGTGCGACCGCCCGACCCGCGAACCGCTCGCCTTGCTCGATGAATTGGAGCGGGTGCTCGGGATCGGCGCGTTTCCGGTCAACTGGCCCATCGGCAACGGCTTCGAATTTCAAGGAGTCTATGACCGCCGGGCCAGGCAGATGCACTTGTTCGAACGGACCGTGGGCGGACAGTATCGGGCTCCGGTCGCGGTCGGCGATGTGCATGATCCCGTCATCCGCCAGAGATTGAATGACGAGACCTTCCACAAAGTGGTCGAAGAGTTGGAAATGCTCGAGTCCGCCGGCGAGACCTTTGATGAGGCGACCGTCCTGGCGGGCCAGACGACGCCGGTTTTTTTTGGCAGCGGCATCAATAATTTCGGCGTGCAACTGCTCCTCGACGGTTTCCTCAAGCATTCGCCGCCCCCCCGTCCGCGCGTCATGGCGGGCACATCCATCGCACCGGAACACCCGGCATTCTCGGGATTCATCTTCAAGATTCAGGCCAACATGGATCCGAGGCACCGCGACCGGATTGCCTTCGTCCGCATTTGCTCGGGAAAATTCGAGCGCGACATGACCGTAGCGCATCCGAGGTCGGACAAGAAAGTGCGGCTCTCCAGCTCGCACAAACTCTTCGGCAACGAGCGCGAAACCGTGGATGAAGCTTATCCGGGCGACATCATTGGCTTGGTCGGACACTCGGATTTTGGGATTGGCGACACGCTCACGACCGATCCCGCCATCACCTATCGGGAGATTCCGCGATTTGCCCCGGAAGCGTTTGCCTTCCTCCATAATCCCAACACCGCCAAGTTCAAACAATTCCGCCAGGGCTTGGACCAATTGCTCCAGGAAGGCGTCATCCAGATTCTGCACCTCCGCGACGCCGCCACCAAAGTGCCGCTGCTGGCGGCCGTCGGACCGCTGCAATTTGAAGTCGTGCAGTACCGTCTCGAGAGCGAATACGGCGCGGCCTCGCGGATCGAGTCCACTTCCTGGAACGTGGTCCGCTGGCTGCCCCGGGAGTTCAAGGAGCCCGACCTCGATGCTCTGTCGTTGCCGACCGGAGCCCGAGTGGCCTTCGATATGGATCAGCGCGCCGTGGTGCTTTTTCCGAACGAATGGTCGGCCAACTATTTCACGCAGACGAATCCCAAGGTCCCGCTCTCCGCCCTGCCGCTGGAACGCCGCCACAACTAAAGCGAAGGCCAAGGGTCATTCCGCGCCAAGGCGTGACAATGCAGTTGAGATGGGTGGACCGGGCACCAGCCCGTCCTCGGTGGCAACTTGCCGCCGAGTCTGGCACGCCCATCGGACTCGCTTCGCAGTGCGATTCCCAGCAGCAAAGCCTCTGGGCTGGCAGCCCACAGGAACGGGCAAGTGGCCCGTTCCACCCATTTCAACTGCATCCCCATTCTAAGAGCCTGTTTTAAAATTGAAAAGGGTCCTGCGGCGAGGGATTTTGGCTGC
>CAYHFE010000513.1:0-5968 GCA_964355375.1 uncultured Verrucomicrobiota bacterium | reverse complement strand
CATTGCTGGGCACAAGCCGGCTGAGCGGTCGAGGGTTCACGTCGGTGCGGGGCACATCTCGAGGACACCAGACTTGTCCGGGAAGGTAGCGCGCTTTCTGGGCCCATTCCGGCGTCGGCATCCGGGTGAGACGTCCTTCGAGAAAGATGAAACATTTCGGCAGATAATCGTTGATGTCGCCCTGGCTCAAATCATTGCTGAATCCGGTGAACGCGCCCAGCCGAACGCAGGGCTGCGCCCAATGGGCTTCGGAACGTTTGGCAGTCGGATTGCGGGCCACGAACCGGAAATCGACTTCATCGGCCCGGGCCGTGATCGTGTGCTCCACGGTCAACCCGTCGGCGAGCGAATCGCGCATCCGCAGCACGGTCCGGTCCGCACTGATCGAGAGGAACTCGTTGGTGTGCCGAATGACGGTGTGTTTCCCCCAATCGGCGTCGGTCGAACCGGCGCGACAATAGGCCTCGAGGTAATTGATCCGGATCTCCCCGCTCGGAATCTTCGATCCTTGAATGATGAGCCAATGACCCTCTCGCGCCAAGGTGAGACTCGGCGTCGCTGCCTGCGGAGAAGGGCCGGCCAGCATCGCCCAAAGACTCAGAGCACCGATGAACCATCCCTTCCATCCGCACGAGTCGAGGTGACGAGACTCTGATTTCCGAGACGTTGCCGGCGTTCGCCGATTAGAAGACTGAGCCTCCTGACGTCGGCTCCTCCTGGCCAAACAGGCCTTCAGCATCCCGGCGGCTCGCTGCAATAGTCCGCTTCGTTTCATAGGTATTCCCGATTATTTCCTGATCCGGCCGCGGATTTCGAGCAAGGATTTCATGACATCGTAGAGATTGCCGGACCAGGTTCTCGTCCCGAAAGCATCATGGAGGTTTCGGTAGAGCGGATAGAGCTCGCGGTAAACGGCGTGGGCTTTGGGATTGGGCTTGAACACTCGAGTCTTCAATCCGGTCATGGCCTTCTGCGCGGCCTCGCAACTTGCAAAGACGCCGGCCGCGACCGCTCCGGCGATGGCCGCGCCGAGCGCGCAGGTTTGGGCCGAGCGCGAAACTTTCATGGGCCGTCCCGTGACATCCGCATATATTTGCATGACCAGCGGATTCTTCTCGGCGATGCCGCCGCAGTTCACGATCTGGTTCACCTTGACGCCATACTCCTCGAACCGATTGATGATGGACAGCGCGCCAAAGGCCGTGGCCTCGATCAAGGCCCGGTAAATCTCCGCCGGCGTGGTGTAGAGCGTCTGCCCGAGCAACAACCCGGTCAGGCGCTGGTCCACCAGAATCGTCCGGTTGCCGTTATTCCAGTCCAAAGCCAACAATCCGGATTCTCCCGGCGCGAGTTGGGCGGCGGCCGCGGACAATGCTTCATGATTGCCCGACTTGCCGCCGGGCTGGAGGTAATTCACAAACCAGTTGAAGATATCTCCGACGGCGGACTGGCCGGCTTCCAATCCGTAGTAGCCGGGAAGGATGCTGCCCGGGACAATGCCGCAAAGTCCGGGAATGTCCGCGAGGCGTTCGCTCGCTGGCGCCACCATCATGTCACAAGTGCTGGTGCCGATGATCTTGACCAATGTGCCGGCCCCAATCCCCGCGCCGACCCCGCCGAGATGCGCGTCAAACGCGCCCACCGCCACCGGAATGCCCGCCGGCAGACCAGTCCGCCGCGCCCAGTCTGCCGTCAATCCGCCGACGGCCTGGTCAATCGTTCCGGCCCGAGGACGCAGGCGATCGCGCAATTCCCCCAGCTCCAAATCCAGTTGGCTGAGAAATTCCTTGTCTGGATACCCGCCCCAATCCTCGTGAAACATGGCTTTGTGGCCGGCGGCACAAATTCCAACCGTGAGTCGGTCCGGGCTTTCCGTGCCGGTCAGCATGGCGGGGATCCAATCGGCGCACTCCACCCAGGAATGAGCGGCGCGAAAGATGTCCGGGCTGGTTCTGAGACAATGAAGAATCTTGCTGAAAAACCATTCGCTGCTGTAGGTGCCCCCACACTTGGCCAGGTATTGGGGCCGCAGCCTGGTCGCGAGAGCGGTGATCTCGGCGGCCTCGGCCACGCCCGTGTGGTCCTTCCACAACCACGCCATCGCCGCCGGGTTCTTGGCGAACTTGCGCTGGAACGCGAGAGGCCGCCCGGCCGCATCCACCGGCAGCGGAGTGCTGCCCGTGGTATCGACACCGATCCCGACCACCTGATCCGCTTGGAATCCGCGCACGTTCTTTCGGGCTTGGGCCAAGGCGGCCCGGATGGTCTTCTCCGCTCCAGTCACGTAATCCTCGGGGTGCTGGCGGGCGAGATTCGGATCGCGGGCGAGAATGACGCCGTGGGTGCCCTGGGCGTAATTCCAGACGGCGGTGGCGACTTCGCGGCCATGGGCCGTATTCACGATGAGGGTGCGGACCGAGTTCGTGCCGTAATCGAGACCGATCGTATATTGGGAGCTCATAGGGTGGGATAAGGGAGCAAGGGGTTTCAGTTGCAGATGGCCTTCAGCTCGTAATCATGACCTTGACGATGCCTTTTCCGTAAGCGGAATTCAATCGGAACGCTTCGGCCGCTTCAGCAAGTGGAAAGCGATGCGTGATGAGCCCGCGCAAATCTACGGCCCCGCGCCGACCAAGCTCAATGGCGCGCGGGTAGGCGTGTTTCATGCGCCGGCTCATCAGGATGGTGAGTCCTTGGCGGCGCGCCATCGAATGTTTCATCGTGAGACGATCATCGCCAGGGATGCCCACCAGCACCAGGCGACCGCCCAGTTTGGCCATGGCCGCGGCTTGCGCCACCGAATCATCCGCCCAGGCCGCCTCGATGGCGACGTCCACACCCCGGCCGTGCGTCTCCTGTCGAACGCGCGCCACCGGATCTTCCTCTTCGACATTCACGGGAATTCCGCCGAATCTCTTCGCCTTCCGCAAGCGCCAGGGCAATTTGTCGGAAACAAAAATCGGGTCCGCTCCGGCGAGGCCGGCCATTTGCAGGATGAGCAAGCCAATCGGACCGGCCCCCAGAATCGCCGCACTGAAGCCGACCCGGAGTTTGGCTAGATCGACGGCGTGGATGGCGACGCCGAGCGGTTCGAGAAGGGCCGCCGCTTCATCATCGATCTCATCCGGAACGGGAAAACAACTGTGGGCCGGCGTGCGCATCCATTGGCAAAGGCTGCCGCCGTCCGGAAAGTTGCCGCAAAAATGAAGCCGGCGGCACAAATTTGGATGACCTTGCTCGCAGGATTCACAGCGGTGACACGGTTGCGCGGGATCCACCGCCACCCGAACTCCCCTGCGCAACGGCTCGAATCGACCATCGCACGCGTCGGGTCCCACCTCCTCGACCACGCCAGAGAACTCGTGGCCGAGAATGAGCGGAGCTTCGACCGGCGTATCACCAATCCTCGCGTCGAGATAGGAATGGAGATCGCTCCCGCATAAGCCGGTGCAACTCACCCGGAGAAGAACTTCGCCCGCTCCGGGCGGACCGGGATGCGGCACTCGCTCCACGCGGAGATCTCGCGGCCCGTGCAGCCGGGCGGCGAGCATGAAGGGCGCAGAATTCGGCGAGCCCGACGCCACGAGTGGGTCAGAGGCTGCCTGGCGTTTGCGCCGGACGACTTTCCCGGGCGGGGTCGATTCGTCGGAATAACGGGTGGCCTGGTGAATTCGTGTCATCTCTTCATCGGCCCGATGTAGCGACGGGCCACGACCACGTCGTCGAACCAGACGGATTGGCTGTCTTTCCAATATTGTTTCGTCGGGTCGCCCTCGTCGTAGCCATAGTGTTCGAGCCAGAAGCAATTCACTTTTAGATCCATGTCGTGGCGCCAGCGGATGCCGGTGAACTCACCGACCAACCTTCCGTCCACCCACATGGCTTGTTGGCCGTCGGCCTGGTCAGGGGCGGTGTTCGCCCGAATCATAAATTCCCAGCACTGCCATTGATTTAGTGGCGGAATGACGCGGGCCGGGCCGGCGGCCGTGCCTTTGCCGGGTCCAGGTGGAAAGAAGCCGTTGCCCCAGCATTTGTCCATCTTCCGGTCCGCCTCCATGTCGAGGTAGTAAGTGTAGAGATTCACTTCGCCCGGTGATGGATTCTTGCCCCAGGCGAACCACGGCTCCATGCCGGTGGAGTAGTAGGTGCCATTCGGCTTGAGACCGGCCTTGCCGAAGGCGGACCACTTGTTGGTGCGCTGATTGGCCCCAAGCCACACGAAGTGATGGTTGTATTGGTAGTCCGGGGAGAACTTCACGTAGAGGCGCGCATAGACGGCGTCGGCTCCAGGCATGAACCATTGGATCGCGTCGCCGCCGTGGTTTTGGCCACGTTCCATCGGCATCTGCACGCACCAGCGGCCGGAGTTCGACTGTGTCTCGATCATCACCACTCGCCCGCGTTTTTGATCCCATTTGGTCATGTCGCCGGATTCGAAATTGTCCGCGAACAACACGTCCGGGTCGTCCGAGATACCAACATCGCCGGGATATTTCGCCGCCAGCCCGGAAGAGGAAACGTCGGGTTGGCGTGCGCCGGGTTGAAGTCGGGCGAGCCGTTCCTGCGATCGGCGATCAATCCACGTGGCGGGATACTCCTGGCGCAAGCGCTTGAAGGCAGAAATCGCCTCATCGGTCTTTCCGCTGCCGATTAGACCGTTGGCCTGCTTGAACTGATCTTCACCCACGGTCAGCGCGCGGGCCATGACCCGTCCGGCTTCCTGTTGGGTGAGTTCGATGGGCACCTTGGCGAGCACGGGCGGGTTCGGGTCGGTCAGGATGCGAAACGCCGCAGGGGTCCGCTCGCGGAAGAGTCGGGCGCGCATGTCCCGCTGCCAGTTCAAGGCGTCGCCGCCGTCGCGTTGGCCGCGCGGGTCGATGTCAGCGATGGCCAGACCGTCCGGACCGTCCGCTTGGGCGACAATTTTACCCTGAGGCGAAATGATCATGGCGCCACTCCCGCGTTGCGCGACGACCAGCCAGATGAAGTTTTCCGCCGCGCGCACTCGCAACGCCTGCACTCCGATGTCATCGTCGCCGATGGCCGCGCCGCCCATCGTCGGGAAGAAGATAATGTCCGCCCCGGCCAGCGCGAGGCAGCGCGCCGTCTCCGGGACCACCAAGTCGTAGCAAATGAGCATCCCGGCCGTGCCCAGATCAGGCGTCGGAAAAACAGGGAACGAACTTCCGCGATGGCGCGCGCCTCCTTCCCCCCAGGTCGGGCAAACTTTGTGGTATCGGCCTATCTCCTTGCCGTCGCGACCGAGGAGGAAGGCGGTGTTATAGATGCCTCCATCTCCTTCCGTGAGGTCGCTGCAAACGACGAGATACATGCGGTGCCGCGCGGCAGCCGAGCCGAGGCGTTCGATCATCCGCTGCACCGCTCTGGGCAAGAATTCCTTCGCCAGTGTCTCGTTCGCTCCCACCCAGTTCAACAAGCCCGGCGTGTCCTCGGGCAAGACCAGCGCGTCGCACTTGGCCTCGCTCGCACGATCCACGATGCGTTCAAGTTCGACGAGGTTCCTCTCCACCGCCGCAAGCGCCTCGTCCGGCTTCAGCCGGAAATCGATGACGCGACGAGCGGCCTGCGCGGCTGCGACCCGAACCGTATTGGTCGGCGCTGCGACCAGTTCGTCTGCGAAGGCAAAGACGAGGGAGGCGATGAGGAACGGGATCACCAGCCAGTCAGTGGGTCTTCCTGTTTTCATGAGAGCCGCATCATGCGCCTGAGATGCCGACGCGACAATCGCAGAATCGCCGGCGTGCCGCCAGAGCCAGCCCGACTGGAACAGCAGTGCTCATTTTGACTCAGGACACTGTCCGCTCCACGCATGGAGTCCCGGCTTCAGCCGGTTTTCACGTGGTCACCGGCTGAAGCCGGGACTACATCCTTGTCAAAATGAGAATTGCTGCGACTGGAATCGGACTGAATGAGGGCGCGTCAAACCGTCCCGCCACAGCCAGGCGAT
>CAYHFE010000512.1:0-5974 GCA_964355375.1 uncultured Verrucomicrobiota bacterium | reverse complement strand
CATCACGAAAACGATCACTCCAAGCTCCGCGACTACGCCTCCGCCAGCGCCAACGGGAGTTGGCTGGTGCTGGGATCGGAGAAGAAGATCAAGGTCCGTCCTTGACTAGATGATCATAAGACCTGTTTACGGCGTGAATCCCGAAACCAACCGTGGCCCAGCTTTTCACGCCCTGCGCCGCCGTTCGTCGGCGTCCCACGCTGCCCGGCTCGCTAAAATCAAAAACCCGCGTCCCTGTTGGAACTGCGGGCGACCTGCGAGCGATTGACTCAATGTCCCAAGTCGCGTCAGTCCGCGAGGACGACGACACCCAGAACGACATTGGCCACTGAAAGTATCGGGAGGAAAGTAACAATCGCACCGCGCCGGGTCAATGGGGTTTTCCGCATTTTTCAGCATTTTCAGCGCGCCGGGCGGACCTGTTCGCCGGTGCAGCCTTCTGCCACTCCGGGTGGGGCGAGCGTCTTCGCGAGCCGCCTCGCCAGTGGTCTCAACCCGCCAAACCCAATCGCGCCCGCCCTTCGCTTCGATTGCGTTTGGTGTGAGAAGATGATTGAATTCGAGAATCAGACGCGACGCTTGGCCGGGCAAGAATCCCGGCTTGCAGTCGCGGACCCATGGCACCACTCGAATGATCTCTGCTGAACATGCCACCGGAGCGGTGGGTTTCGAAATCGACGCGGACCTGATCCAGACAGTCCAGCGACCGCTCCCTCGTGGATGTGAGTGGTCCTCCGTCGGGGTTTGGGTGTTCGTCTTGTCGATGGTTCTCTCGGGCAAGCTGACGGCGGCGCCGACGGGCGACCTTGCGGCGCCGGTCCACCCGGTCGATGGATCCTTCGTCCGGGAATGGCTTGTCCTGGGTCCATTTCCCAGCCGAGACCTGGAGACCGACTTCTTGGCGAGCATGGGCGGTGAAATGAACGTTCGACCCAAGGAAGGCGATACCGTGACGACCAAAGACGGGAAACAATTGGTCTGGACGCGCCTCCGTTCGAAGCATGACGTCGTCGATCTCGATCGAGTCTTTGGCATCCAGGAGTGGAGTGTGGCTTACGCCTATTGCGATTTGAATTCAAGCCAATCTATCGACACGGATGCTCGATCGGTCAGCCTCCATCCGGGAGTTCTCTGGTTCAACGGAAAGAAAGTTGGACAGACGCCAACGAGAACAGGCAGAGCCGATGATTTGCCGCCCGTCGTGCCGATCCAGCTTAACGCGGGCCGAAATGCCTGCGTGCTCAAGCTCAGAATCGAATCTGGGTCCTGGACTTTCGCCTTTCAACCGCTGCCTCCGGAGAGAGCCACGGCGGAACTTCATGCCACCGATCCGGCGGGGCGGCCTGTCACCGGCGCTCTGATCCGCTTTTATGATCAAGGCGAACAGGTGGCGCGATTGCAGTCGGACGCAACTGGAAAAGCCGAGGCGTGTCTTTATCCATCGGCGGAGTCGTACGATGTGCGGCTAACGTCCGGGGAACTGGGAACGTGGTTGTACGATTTGGCACTTCGACCGGGTGAGCGGCGAAAACTGGATGTGGTGTTAACCAATGCGGTTTCCATTTCCGGCCGAGTTCTCGCGATGGACGGGTCCCCTCAGACTGCGATTGTGGTGCAGGCGCTCCGAGTTTCAGAGAACTCCGTTTTCAACCCCGGTAGGGCGGACCTGCCGGTCCGCCGAGACGCGACCCAGGGCGAGCGTAGCGATGTTCTGGCACCGCGGCTTGGGGAAGCGCCGGCATCGCTTCACTCGCCAGCACCGCAATCAGAGCATCGCGGCAGCGATGCCCTACCGAAAGAAGTCAGGGCGGCTCAGCCGCGCCTGCCTTACCGCACATTCGAGCCGCAGATTAACTTGGCCGACGATGGCAGGTCAGGGACGCGGGTGGAACGCGTCCCTACCGACCCTGGGAGAATTAGATCTCTGCTCCCCATGCCGGCCTTCTCCGAGACGGTTCTTTCGGATACCAACGGCAGCTTCCGTTTCGTGAATCTGCGGCCCGGCCAGCATCAGCTTCGGGCTCACGGCTCGCGGGGATATGTTTATCCGGCAGGCGAGAACGGACCGGACCCATCCAAACGAATCCTGGTCGAGCCTGGGCGGACGGACGACAGTACCAAATTCGTGTTTCCCGAAGCCAAGAAGGGCGTATGGAACAGGTATGCGAACCAAAAGGGATTGATCAACCTCAGACCTGGACGCATCCATCGGACGCCGGATGGGATGCTCTGGGTCGGAGCGGAGCAAGGCACTCTTCATACTTATGACGGAGTTGAGTTCAAGTTGTTTTCGTCGCCCGAGATTCCGGCTCGCTTTGTTAGCGCCATCCGCCACGATGCCCAGGGCACCCTTTGGATCGGCACGTCAGCGGGATTTCGGCGGATGGCGAGTGGCCGAATTCAAACCCCGCCGTTCAGCGATACCCTTCCAGGCAAAGTCGTGGGCTCCATCGAAACGGATCCGGATGGGACTGTCTGGTTCAGCACGACTTCGGGATTGGTCAAGTATGAAGGGCGGCAGTTCGTTCGAATGACCGTCAAAGAGGGCCTTCCCAGCAACGTAGTCGGCGCTCTGCTGCGGGCCAGGGACGGCGGGTTGTGGATGAGCACGAGCCGCAGCTTGGCGCGGTTCGACGGCCGGAGCTTCTCCGAACCGGTGTTATTGCACGGAATCAGAGATCCAGTCCTGGAACGGCTTCACCAAGCCAAAGACGGTGCCATCTGGTTCTGTAGCCGGGACCAAATCGCGGTGTATCGATACGATGGGACGACGCTTTCTCGCTTGGGGGAAGAGGAAGGGCTTTTAGGCCATCAGATCGCCGACATTGTCGAAACATCGGACGGATTGCTTTGGTTCGCGACCGACAAAGGGCTCTCAAGATTCGATGGAACGACCCTCCTCAACTACACCGTTACGGATGGTCTGAGCGCGGGGGACGTGCTGGACATTTTCGTTGATTCGGATGATGTCCTCTGGTGCGCCACTGGCAGGGGTGTCGCGAGGTTCGATCCGAAAGCGTTTACCGGGATCACGAAACGGGATGGCTTAGGCGGGCCGGACGCTTCTGCACGCGTTTTCGCGATCGAACCGGACACGCAAGGCGGCTATCTTATCGGCACAGAACGGGGTGGCGTGTATCAGCTCGGGGGCCAGGATCGTCCCTCATTGACCCACTTACCTTTTCTGGGCGACGCTTATGTTCGCCATATCCACCGCAGCCCCGATGGCACGTTGTGGTTTGGGACCTCCAATGGGATTTACAAAGAAACGGACGGGCGTGTCGTCAAAGTTTTGGAAAGAAATTGGATCGTCGCCTTGAATAGCGACGATCAAGGTCAGCTTTGGTTTGGTCACGGATGGATAGGAGGCGGCGTGACCCGCTTCAATCCCAAAACGAGGGAAGAGACGACGTTCATGCGCGCCCAAGGGCTGCCGGACGATTCGGTCTGGGCCATTGAGCGAGGATCAAACGGCAGCGTCTGGATCGGCACCGATGCCGGGCTGGCGCAGTTTCGAGAGGGCCAGATCGAAAAGGTTGGGGAAAAACTCCGGATACCGTTCGGAGGCGTGATGAACCTCCGGCGCGATGCCGAAGGCACGCTTTGGATTGGCAGCGGCACGGGCCTGCATCGTTTGAGCGGCACCAATGTCATTTCCCTGACCGCCACCAACGATGCGCCGATCAAGGGAGTCTGGTGCAGTGCCCGCACCGCCGACGGCCTCATCTGGGTGGGCACGGACAAGAACGGTCTCCTGGGCTACGATGGGCAAGCGGTGACGATGATTGATCAGGGTGACGGGCTTCTTGGAAACAGAGTCTTCACCTTGAGGCCCGATGGAGACGGCTCGCTTCTGATCGGCTTACTCGACGGTGGACTGACACGCTACGGTCGGACGAAGACCCCGCCGTCGGTGCGGTTCATTGAAGTGCAGTTGGAAGACCAGACGCTTTCCGACTTTGTGAACCTCCCGGCCACCGAGATCGGAAAGCGCATCAGCGTTCAATATCAGGAAATCGATTTGAAGACCCAACTGGAGAAGCGACAGTTCCGGTACCGGGTGGACGGTCCTTCCGGAGAGATGCTTTTTGCCGGGATTACCAAAGAGCGGCGGTTTGGGTGGACGCCAGGGAAAGGGGGAGATTACACATTTGAAGTCCAGGCCATCGACCGTGATCTCAACTATTCAAAGCCCGCCCGTCTGACCTTCCGCGCGTGGGTGCCGTGGTATTCGAATGCGTGGATATTGGCGCCGGGCGGCAGCGCTTTCGGTGGACTGGTCATTTGGGCCTTCATCGCCCGCGCGCTCTACGTGAGGAAAAGTCGCGAAACGATCCGCTTGCGCGAACAATTGCTCGTCCAGGAACGCCACGCGCGTGAAGCGTTGGAAACTTCCAATCGGTCTCTGGTCGAGGCGAAAGCGGCCGCCGAGGAAGCCAACCGCGCCAAGAGCACCTTCCTGGCGAAGATGAGCCACGAGATTCGCACGCCGCTCAATGCCGTCCTGGGTTACGCGCAGATTCTGCAGCGGGACCAACGGCTGGAGGACGGCCAGCGCCAGGCTGTCAACACGATCGACCGCAGCGGCAGTCACCTGCTCGATCTCATCAATGAGATTCTCGACTTGTCCAAGATCGAGGCCGGGCAGATGGAGTTGGTGGAGACTGACTTCGACCTGGGGGAATTGATCCGCGGTTTGTCCGAGATGTTCGAGTTGCGTTGCCGGCAGAAAAGCCTGGAGTGGGAGTGCGGATTAACCGCAGCGAGTTTAGCGGCAGAGAATTTAACCACAAAGAACGCAGAGAGCGCAGAGAAAGAAAGGGAAGAGATTTCCGATCCCTCTTTGCGTTCTCTGCGTTCTTTGCGGTTAACCTCCATTCCCGTCCACGGTGACGAAGTGAAATTACGGCAGGTGCTGATCAACCTCCTGGGCAATGCGGTCAAATTCACCGACGCCGGCTGCGTCGCGCTGCGTGTGGAACGGCATGTAGTTCCGCCTTCAGGCGGCCGCGCAGGCACGCACCTCCTGCCTGCACCCGCGAGAGGTGAAATGATCGAGCGGACTGACGCCGCGCCGGCTGAAGCCGGGACTACACGCTTCTCCTTCGAAGTTGCCGACACCGGGCCAGGCATTGCGCCGACGCTACGCGAAAGGCTCTTCGAGCCGTTCACGCAAGGAACCGAGGGCCGGCGCAAGGGCGGCACGGGTTTGGGCTTAACCATCGCTCGCCGTCACATCGAGCTCATGGGCGGACAACTGCACCTGGAATCCGAGGCAAGCCAAGGCTCACGGTTTTTCTTTACGCTGGCATTGGGACCGGCCTTGGCGGAGTTGCCGGAGAAGTCGGAGAGGTCCGGCCAGCGATCCCGCCGCTTGCAGGCGGGAACAAAGGTCCGCGCGTTGGTGGCCGATGACGTGGCGGAGAATCGCGATGTCCTGAGTTGGTTTCTGAAGGACCTGGGCGTCGAAGTGACGGTGGTGGAAGACGGCGAGCAGGCGATGCGGGAACTCGGTAAGGACCGGAGCGCGGACGACTTCGTCCGCAGCACCGAGCATTTTTCGCAAGGTGCGTTCGCTGCGGCGGACGAGACCGCCCGCGCTCCTTACGAGATCGCGTTTCTGGACATCCGGATGCCGAAGCTGACCGGATTGCAGGTGGCGCAAAAGCTCCTGGAGGAAAGCGGCGCCGGGCGGACAAAGCTGGTGGCGATCTCGGCGTCGGTGCTCAAGCACGAGCAAAGCTTGTACGAGGAAGCGGGGTTCGACGCGTTCGTGCCCAAGCCGTTTCGCGTCGAGGAACTGGTGGAATGCCTGGAAACACAATTGGGGGTGAGCTTCGAGTACGACGCTCCTAATCCTACTCTTAATCGAGGCAGAGAGAGCAAGAGTAAGATCACGATTACGAGGGAAACGGGAATCGCTGCCGCCTCCGAGAGCAAGGAAGCGCTTGTCGATGCAAAGCGGCTCGATGAA
>CAYHFE010000511.1:0-5978 GCA_964355375.1 uncultured Verrucomicrobiota bacterium | reverse complement strand
GAAATTCAATCTCATCTTATGGGCCAAAAAATCTTGATTGTGACGGACGACGCCGGCGAGTCCTTTGAAATTCTCTACGCGCAGTACCGGTTTCGCGAAGCGGGTTATGACGCGGTCATCGCCGCGACGAAAAAGAAGAGGCTGCACGCGGTCCTGCACGACTTTGAGCCCGATTGGAACACCTACATCGAAAAGCCGGGCTATTTCATCCGGGCCGACATCGCGTTCACCCAGGTTCGACCGCGCGATTACGAAGCAATCCTGCTCATCGGGGGCCGGGCGCCGGAGTTTCTCCGCCACAACGAAAAGCTGATCAAGATCGTCCAGGAGTTCGAGCGGCGCGGGAAATGGATCTTTTCCATCTGTCACGGCATTCAAATCTTGTTGGCCGCGGGCTTGGGCGCGGGCAAACAGGTCACTTGTTACGAGAATATCCGCTTCGAGGTCGCGCAATGCGGCGGAAAGTGGATCAACCAGCAGAGCGTCGTGGATGGCAAGCTCGTAACCTCGCAGACCTGGGAAAGCCACGCCGAATTTTACCGGGACATCTTCCGCTGTCTGGCCGGTTAAACCGTCAGAATGCAGTAGCAATGGGTGGCACGGCCAACTTGGCCGTGCTCGGCGGCAACTCGCCGCCGAGTCGGGCACATTGATTGGACACACTTTTCCGTGAGACTTTTGCAGGCCAAGCTTGTGGGCTGGTAGCCCACGGGAACGGGCAGGTTGCGCGTTCCACCCTGAGCCCAACCGCATAGACTCCGCTAAGCGTCCGTCACGAATTTGGCTCGAATGTCGGGCAGGGCGGGAAATTCCTGACGCCAGGCGATCACGCGGGCCGGATCGATCTCCGCCGTGATCACGCCTTCCTGATCTCCACCATCAGTCAGGATTTCACCTTGCGGATCCACGAGCAGACTGCGCCCGGGATAGACCAGCTTCGGATCCTGGCCGCAGCGATTGATGCCGCAGACGTAAGCCTGGTTCTCGATCGCCCGAGCCTGGAGGAGGGTGATCCAGTGTTGCAGGCGTTTGGCCGGCCAATTCGCGATCACGAGGAACAACTGCGCCCCGCGCCGCACCGCCGCCCGAAAGACTTCCGGAAAGCGCAGATCGTAACAGACGAAAGGCGCCATCTTGAATCCGCCCCAGTCAAACAAAACCAGATCGGTCCCCGCCTCATAATGCTGGGCTTCGCCGCCGAAGGTGAAGGGATGAATCTTGCAGTAACGGGCTATTGGTTCCCCGCTCGGACCGAAAACCACGGCCTCGTTCCGGCCTCGTCCGTTCGGGGACGCGGTCGCCATGCCGGCCACCACCGCCGACTGATATTGCCGGGCGATCGAGCTCAGGAATTCTTCCGTGGCGGATGAGCCGTCGGCGGTGATCCCCGTCGCATTCATGCTGAATCCGGTCGCAAACATCTCCGGCAGCACGATGAGGGAGCCGGGCGGCAGACGGGCGGCCTCCAGGAGAGCGCGGACCTTTGCAAAATTCGCGCTCTTGTTTTCCCAGACGATGTTCAGTTGGCAGCCGGCGATCTTCATAGGTGTCGATTCTCGGAGAACCTCGGGCAATCTGACAGGAACTTCCGCCTCGATCAACCCGCATTCCGGGACCTCAATCCGCGCGGGTGTGATCAAAAGTGGGCGGGTCGCGCACGCATCCTGCGTGCTGTTGGCGGCAGCCTGCCGCCCCGAGCAGAATGCTCGCGGAACCAGCAGCTAAGGATGGCTGCGCTGCTGGCCCTCACCCAGTCCTAATCACCCCCTGGAGTCGGATCGAGGCAATTTCAAATTTTACATCAGCCCGGCGCCCTCTTAACTTGGAGGCCATGATTTACGATGCGTCACTGGACGAGTTGCTGCAGCGGGTGTGGAATGGCCAGAGGGTCACCGCGGACGAAGCCCTGCGCCTCTATCGGCTGCCCCTGGAGGAACTCGGCGCGCTGGCCGATCGGCGTCGGCAGTTGAAGAAGGCGCCGGCTTACGACGGACGCGGGAACGAGATTGTGACCTACATCGTGGATCGCAACGTCAACTACACGAACGTCTGCAACGTCTATTGCAAATTCTGCGCGTTTTACCGGGTCGAGGGCGACGACGACGCTTATGTTATTAGCCACGAAGAGATGGATCGGAAGATCGAGGAGACGGTGGCGCTGGGAGGAACGCAGATTCTGCTTCAGGGCGGGCACCATCCCAAACTGACGTTGCCCTGGTACCTAGATTTGCTGGCGCACATCAAAGGCAAGTTTCCGGCGGTCAACATCCATGGATTCAGCCCCAGCGAATTCATCCATTTCCGCGAAGTCTTCCAACTGCCGCTGGACGAGATCATCGCGCGGTTTGTGCGAGCGGGCTTAGGTTCCATCCCCGGCGGCGGCGGCGAAATTCTGGTGGACCGGGTGCGAAAGCGGATCTCGCCGCTCAAAGCCATGAGCGACGACTGGCTGAGCGTGATGGAGACCGCTCATGGCCTCGGACTGAACTCTTCCGCGACGATGATGTTCGGCCATGTCGAGACGGTCGCCGATCGAATCGAGCATCTGGAGAGGTTGCGGGCGCAGCAGGACCAGTCCCGCGGCTTCACGGCCTTCATCGCCTGGACGTTTCAGGCCGAGCATACCAAGTTACGCGCCCCCACGGTGGGAGCGCACGAGTATCTGCGAATGCAGGCGCTGAGCCGGATTTACCTGGACAATTTTCCGAACGTCCAGAGCTCCTGGGTCACGCAAGGACCGGAAGTGGGACAGATCGCGCTGAAATACGGCGCGAACGACCTGGGCAGCATCATGATTGAGGAGAACGTCGTCTCGCAAGCGGGCGCGACCTTTCGCATGGGGGTTTCGGATATGCATCGTTTGATCCGGGACCTCGGGTACGAACCACGCCAGCGGGACAACTGGTACCGGCTGGTCTCTTGACCCGTGTCTTCGCTCCGGGTAGTGCCGGCGGTTACCCGCCGGCACTACCCGGAGGTGTCTTCGGGCTTTGATTTGACGGGAGGGTCGGTGATTGCTAAAAAGTCGCCGTCATGTCGTCGCCCCGTTCAAAACCCTCCCGCGCCAAGTATCATCGAATTCTCATCAAGCTGAGCGGAGAAGCGCTCGGAGGCGATGCTGGTCTGGGGATTTGTCCCGAGGCCATTCATGACATGGCGCGGCAAATCCAGCAGGTGCGTCAGATGGGAGTGGAAGTGGTGATCGTCGTCGGCGGGGGAAATATTTTCCGTGGTCTGCAGGGAAGCAGGCGCGGCATTGAACGCGCGACCGGCGATTACATGGGCATGCTGGGGACGGTCATCAATGCCCTCGCCTTGCAGGATGCGCTGGAGAAGCTGGGCGTGGCCACCCGGGTGCAAAGCGCCATCACCATGTCCCAAGTCGCCGAACCGTTCATCCGGCGGCGGGCCATGCGGCACCTGGAGAAAGGGCGCGTGGTCATCTTCGGTGGGGGCACGGGCAATCCGTATTTCTCGACCGACACCACCGCCGCGCTGCGCGCCAACGAAATCGGGGTGGAAGTGATTCTCAAAGCGACCAAGGTGGACGGCATTTACGACAGCGATCCGAAGAAGAATCCCAAGGCCAAACGGTTCACGCGCATCTCCTACATTGAAGCGCTGCAACGGCGACTTCAAGTCATGGATTCGACCGCTTTCTCGCTCTGCATGGACAACAAAATGCCGATCATTGTCTTTGATCTTTTTCGGCCGGGCAATCTCCGGCGAGTGGTCATCGGCGAGAAGGTGGGCACCTTGGTGACGGGATGACGGGCGCCATTTGAGAATGGCGGCAACCTCGTGCGGCCGCCGGGCTGGGTCAGACAAAATGAGACGTTTGTTTGACGAACTCGGGGAAATGAAGCAATCTCGATATCTAATGCAACTCACGCGAATTTTCGGAACGATGGTTTCCCTCTGCCTTCTGACGGTTTCGGCCCAGGAGCCGAGCCCCAAGACACAGAATGCCCCGGCCAAGAGCAAGCCGATCACCCTCCAGGAGGCCATTCAGATTGCGCTGGAGCATAATCTGGATGTGCAAATCCGGCGCTTTGATCCGATGATCGCCCGGTTCAATCTCGATGGTTCGTACGCGATCTACGAGCCCATGTTCACCCTCAATTCGCAGCATTCTTTCAACTCCCAGCCCGGAGGGTTTGACCAATTCGGCCGCGCGCTCCCCGCCCGCGAAATCGAGGCGGACAGTTTCTCTGGCGGCGTGGCTCCGGGATTGGGCGGTTTGGTGCCGACCGGGACCGGATTGCGCTACGGTTCGTCCATGGCGCTGAGCGGAACGACCTTCAATCAGGAGAACCAGACGCACTCGGGCAATTGGTCGATCAACCTGGCGCAACCGCTCTTGAAGGATTCGTGGATCGACGGAGGGCGCCTGCAGATTCTGATCAACAAGAAGATGCTGAAGATGTCCGATCTGGATCTGGTTCATCAGATCATGGCCACGATCGGCAATGTCGAACAGTCCTATTACAACCTCATCTTCGCCCGGGAGAACGTGAAAGTGCAGGAGAAGGCTCTCGAGCTGGTGCAGCGCTCCTTGCAGGAAACAAAGAAGAAGGTCGAAGTGGGAGCGCTGGCGCAATTGGAGGAGAAACAGGCCGAGTCGTTGGTCGCCACCAGCAAGGCCGACCTGCTCGCCGGGCAGCAGAATCTGGCCCTGCAAGAAAACGTCCTGAAGAACCTGCTCACCTCGGATTACGCCGCGGCCCATGAAACGGAATATGTCCCCGCGGAAAACCTCGTCGCCGTCCCGATGATTTACAACCTCCAGGAGAGCTGGCGCAAGGGGCTCACCCAGCGTCCGGATCTGCAGAGGACGAGGATGGATCTGGAACGTCGCGACATCGTCTTGCGCTATCGCAAGAATCAACTGTTCCCGGAACTCGACTTGGTGGGCAGCTACGGCCTGAACGGATTGAATAGCTCATTCGGTCGGGTCGTGGAAGACCTCGGGACCGATCAAAACGCTTCCTGGTCCTACGGCTTTCGCCTGAGCATCCCGATCGGCAACACCAGCGCCCGCAACAGCTATAAGGCGGAGAAGGCCGCCAAACAGCAGGCCTTGCTGCAATTGAAAAAGCTCGAGCAGGACGTGATGGTTCAGATCAAAGACGCCATTCAGCAGGCCCATACGAGTTTCCAACGGGTGGAAGCAACCCGCCAGGCCCGCCTCTTTGCCGAAGCGGCCTTGGATGCGGAGCAGAAGAAACTGGAGAATGGGAAGAGCACGCCGTTTTTCGTCCTCCAATTCCAACGGAATCTCACCGCCGCCCGATTCGAGGAAATTCGCGCGCTCGCCGAATATAACAATTCTCTGGCCCAACTGGCCGTGCGCGAAGGCAGCACCTTCGAGCGGCACAAGATCAACGTGACCGTCAAGTAATCCGGTGGTCCGGCCCGCGGCACGAACCCGCTCGCCTGCACGGCTTGCTGGCTGTTGACGACGTTGGTCGCCACGATGGCCCCGTGCCCGGTGAAGGCGAAAGGCAGAATGTTGGAGAACGGGAGCGTCTTGAGGAGTCGCAATAGGCGACCTCAATCAAACTTATTCTTCCGATACGCTCCCATCGCTGGAGCATCCGGGTTCACTTCCGGGCCGAAGTAGCGGAGGCAAACGAGGGGTTCAGTTTCGCTGGTATTCTCGAAGGTCACCCCAGCTTGCGCGCCGTCTTCCGAGCAAAAATATTCGTCCTCGGTCAATTCGGTGAAGCGGATCATCTTCGGGCTGTTCAACGGTTGGCCGTTGATCTTGCCGGTGCCTTGCACGCAGATGAGACCGTAGGCGCCGTTGTCCTTCACCGTCGCTTTCACTCCGGGTTCGACGGTCAGTTCCTTGGCGGTGAAGAGTTGTTCGCCGTCCACCTTGCCATAGACGATCCAGCGGTCCACGAATCCTTCCTGACGCGTGTCGGCCACGGGGACGGGTTCGAGGTAGTGGTGGTCCTTGAATTTCGGGTCCA
>CAYHFE010000510.1:0-5979 GCA_964355375.1 uncultured Verrucomicrobiota bacterium | reverse complement strand
AGTGTCCTGCGCACCTCCCAGATGAATCCGTCTCTTCCAGTAGCCGCTCTGTCATAGTGCGTCTTCGAATCGCTGTCGTTCCGACAGACCGCCTGGCGAGCATTCCCTCGTTGCCTCACATGATACGGTGGCCGGGTACACCGGTTCGGGTAATCCGTAGCCTGCACGATCATGACCGCGAACACCACGAATTGTCACGATAATAGTGTCTGTCACTATTATTCCTATTATTCCTACTTCAGAAATTTCTACTTGCTGCCAGAACCGCGATTTTCTTCTTTCATTTTTCCTTTCTGTAATACTCCCTCTGTTTCGAACGAGATATTCACCGCGTCACCCACGGCCATGTGAGGCTTCATGCCATACTCGCTCCTATTTATGCTGAAAGAGGCCTCGAATCCTATCCGCTGGTTGCCCATGGGATCTTTGCCCTCGCCGGTTTGGTTCACCTGAATGGTGATGGTTTTAGTTACTCCGTTCAGGGAAAAATCACCGGTAACCTTGTACGCATCCTTACCGACGGCTGTTATCATCTTGCTTCTGAATCTCATAACTGGGTATATGCTCACATTGAAGAAGTTCTCGCTCCTCAGGTCTTCGTCCCGCTTCTGGTTGTTGGTATTCACACTGTCGGTTTTGATCTCGACTTCAACGAAGCTTTTTTCCGGCTTTTTCCTATCCAGCGAGAAGTTTCCTGAAACATCGCTGAAAGTGCCCGTTACCTTGCTTACAGCCAGATGTTTCACCTTAAAAACAGCGGAAGTGTGTGAGCTGTCCAGCATGTAAACATCCGATGCCGACGCAGCCAATGACGATGCCGCAACCAATAAAAATGCTACCATAAGACCCTTAAATGCCTGTCCTGTTCTCATGCTACATCCTCCTTTGAGACAGCCTTAAGATAATAGAGATAAAAGATAATAGGGACAGACACTCTTTATTGAAATCCTTTCTTGGTCTTCCCCTCTGCCACACGTGGAGTAATCATCGAAACGGTGGAATACGAGTTGGAGGACACCATCACTTTTTTGTGGGAGTTAGCGGGAGCCACAACCCTTCCGATTAACCCCTGCCAGAACCCTCGCGCAGCCCGCCCTTTCATGGTATCGGCGTCTGGGTGTGGCAGTGTCCCCTCCCGGTCACAGCCTGTCCGAGTCGATCAATACCCGGCCGTGGCCCTGCTCCTCCAACCACCAGTAGGTGAAGTGCTTTGAGAGCCAGCTCGCGGCGCGCTCCGTCGCAAGATCCTGTACGGTAGACGTGTAGATGACAGGGATGCCGAACTTTGCTTCGATCGCGTCCAGGGTTCCGCAAACGGCATTAGGATGGACATCAGAGGGGATGTCGAACTGCCCGAACCCGCCCTTGATGTCTTCGTAGGTTGCTTCGACCAGAATGGCCTTCCAGCGAAACCGAGCGAGCCGACCGCAGGCGTCAATAAACCTCCGCCGGTAGGTTACCGTGCACGCCACTAAGTCCGCCAGGCTCTTTCGCTCCAGCGAGAGGAGGCTCTCCATCCCTTCCAACGTGTAGTCGCCAGTTTTCAGAGTGGCCCGCCTTTCCCCGCCAATCCAGTTCGGGTGGTTCGCGTGGAGCGGAAAGGGCTCCTGCTCCCGCGTGTCCACCAGTGCGACCGGTTTGGGAATGCGCGCGCTACGGATGATATTCCCTCCGTCGCGCATCACTCGCAGCCGGCCGGTGGTCGGCGCGACAAATCGAGCGTCCTCGTTGCTCATGACATCCGCCTCACGTGTTTCACTGTGTCCCCTAATAGGAGTTCACGACGAGCCATTCATATCAACCTATTGCGACAACGGTGGCCTCCCCAACATTGCCGTACCGGTCGGGGACGCAGGTGAAAATGACGATCTGGCATTCCTTGGCTGCTTGAGCCAACACGGCCCCCATGAGGCGCAACCGATCCGGGTCCGTATAACCCAACGTATCATCCAGGATAAGCGGCGCCCCACCATCCTTGGCGACGATCATCGAACAGGCGGATCGGAAAATCAGTGAAAGCTGTTCCTTGGTACCACCGCTCAACGAGTCAAACGGTACCGTGACGCCCTTGACCGTCCGGCTGGCGATTTGCAGTTCATCGCTGATGTCCACTTGGAAGGAGTCATCGAAGACCAAACGGCCCAGATGCTCGATCTTCTCCTTGAGCGGAGCCACATACGCCCGCCGCGCCTTGTCTCGCTCTTCCCGCATAGTTTCAAAGAGACATTTGGCCGCAGACGCCCGCCGAAATAGGGATTTGTTGTCCGCCCCAAGACGCTCAAGACCGGCTTGGGCTGCGTGCAGCTTCTCGTGAAGCCCTTCCTCGCCGTGAATTGTGAGCCGCGTCTGTGCTTGGGTCAGTTCAGTTTGAGCTGCATTCCGGCGATTCTGCGTCGTTCGCAGGGAGCCCTTCGTCGTCTCGGCCAATACCTTCACCCGCTCGGGGTTCTTGGCCTTCAGTGATGTCTCGGCGGCACGAACGCTGGCATCCTCTGAAGCCACGGCCTGGACCGCGTTCGCCAGAGCCGCCTCCAAGGCATCGTCGGGAACGCCTTTTCTTGCCCGTTCGAGGTTTTCGCGTGCTTGGTTGAGATCTTTGGACAACAGGTCGAGTTGGACCCGCAATTCCTGGTGCTTGGTGTTCAAGCCGTCCCGCACACTTCGAGCGGCATCAAGTGACTCGCGAGACGATTCCCACTGCCTGACCGTCTCCTGCTGTAACTCCTCGGCACTTGTCCGCTCCTTCTTCGCCGAGTCCAGCTCGGGACAAATAGCGGGTTCGGCCACGCGCTTGGCAAGATAGCCGGGCACTGCCTGCTGAAGGCCACGCAGTTTCTTGTCCAGATCCTCATAGGTCAAGTCACGCAGATTATCCTTCTCCACCTGCGCTTTGGATTCCACCTGCCGGGTTGTTTCGCGGCGCTCTTCACATGCCATCCGCGCCTCATCAGGGCTGGAAACGCCCGCTCTCGCGCAGACATCATCCAGAACTCGACGCGCATCTTCGACCTTCCTGGACAGTCCCTCGGCACTGGAACCGGCCGTGATCTCTATGTCCAACGTGCCGGGTATGGTCAACCGGGATCTGTCCGCGACTGAGATCGTCCGAACTTCCCCCTTGCCGAGGTTGACCTCGGCGTTGTCAACGGACAGTCGGCAATCGGCCAGTCCGCGAAGAAGCACGCTCGGCGCTCCGGTTTGCAACTGCGCGTTGGCGGTCAGCAACCCACGCTCGGCATCCTGGATTGACTTCAATGCGCGGGAGTCCACCTTGTTTCTGGCCAGCACCTCCTCCGCCTGGGCGGCATTCTGCCTGGCTTGGTCAATGCGTTCCTTGCGTTCTCGGAGTTGATCAAGGTGCAGCTTGTTGTTGTAGTAGTCTAAATCGGCGCGCCGGAGAGCGGCAATAGTATCCGCCGCCTTTCTCTTCCGGTCACTTTCATCGCATGCTTTCTGCGCTTCCTTGAGCGTGGCCTCGGCCTGAGTCAACGCCGAGAGTGAGAGGACGCCGGATTCCTCGATGCCCCCATGCGCCTTGGCAGATTTACCAACCGCCTCCATGAGCTCTTGGCGCCCGTCCTTGTCTCTGTCGGCGCCCTGCTCGGACTTCTGCGCCGACTCCAGCTTCACACGAGCCAACGAAAGGGCATTCTCCAGAGCGCCTATTTCCTCGAGTGATGTTGCGTGGGCAGCTACCGCCTTCGTCAGTTCGTCTTCCTGTTTGTTCAACTGGCCCAGTTCCCGCTGAAGAGAGGCCGCGCGGTCGATATCATGGTCAAGGTCACGGATTGCCTGCTCGAAACGGGCAACTTCCGCCTCGACGCCTGTCTGTACCTTGCGGGACTCCGCGAGTTCCTTTCGCTCCGCTCCGCGTTCGGTGTAGTATCGAACATGTTCCTCGCGTACCTTGTCGAACAGGCCTTCTTCTCGAAGATCGGCGAGACGTCCACCAGCCGCCTTGTCGAGCGCGACCGAGAGCGATGTCTGTTTCGCCAAAACAGGCTGGTGGATGGCGTCGCCCTGTTGAACCGTCAATGCCTTCCAGAGGTCAATGTCGAGGGTTTCCTTGAGGATGGCCTCGGCGCGTTCGTGCGCGTCGCGTCCCGTGTAGTTCTCGGGTTTGGGTGTGGTGATAGTGAGTTTAGTCTCCGGTCTCTTGAGGAACCGCTTGAGGTAGGTGAAGGCGTAAAGCCCGCTCTCCGCCTGCAACTCGATCTCCGGTCCTTCGTCCCGATGGACTGGCTTAATGGCTTCGACATTCCGGTTCTTGCTTGAATCCAAGTACTCAAAGAGTAACCCTATCGCCTCGCCCAGGCTGCTTTTCCCGGCTTCATTCGGCCCCTGCACGAGAGTAATGCCAGCGGGTCTGAACGTCACTTCGGCGGCAGCAATGCCACGGTAATTGGCAACTCGAAGACGAAGGAATTTCATGCCGTCCCCCTTGCCAGCCGGAGCATAAGCATCAAGGCTTCGCGAGCCACCGTCGCTTCATCTCCACCTTCAGCCATTTTGCTTCGAAGACGCTGCACGGTTCCGCCGGCGAAGCCCGAGAAACCAAGGTTGGCAAAATCCGTATCGTACGGCAGCACGAGAAGTGCGTCGTCCCGAACATCGAAAGCACCGAACACGTCCTTTGCGGCGAGAAGGTGATTCTGAAGCACTCCGTTCGCGGCCAGGGAAAGCGAGCCCACGAGGTTCAACCGAACAACCGTGCGCTCCTTGTCCTCGATGTCCTCCAATGACTTCCGTAACGCTTCCACATCGTCTGGGGTATTGAGATCAACCCGTTCGCGTTCGATGAACCGCCACTGGCCGATCTGAATTGGCTTGGTGGTTACGCCACCGTCACTGATTTCCACGACGTGAGCATACCCGGATTGTGTCTCCCGAAAATCAGTGGCCTCGGGCGTCCCGGAATACCAGATGCAGTCCCCACCGCCGACCTTGGTCGAAGAATGCCGGTCGCCAAGCGCCACGAAGTGAATTTTCCCTTCGCCGATGGCTCGTTCGAGCGCGGCAACCGAAATGATCCCGGCGGATTCTATGTCTGGCGTAAGCGTGTCGACTGCCCCGTGACCCATGCAAATGCGAGTAACCTTGTTCGCAGGCACAAGGGCGTTGATCGCTTCCTCGATGGGATTGGCTACCGGGCGCTTGGACATCCACGGCGCACCCACCAGCTCCACGCCTTCCGTAATTATGATGGAGGCGGCGGTCTCAATGACCTGCACCTGCGCGGGCTTCCGCTCGATGAAGGTGCTCGAACGATACACGGATGCTGCATTCAAGGGATCGTGGTTCCCGGGAAGTATAAAGACTGGAACCGGCACGTCCTTGAGAGCCTCCAGCGCCCTGGCAACCGTCTTCCGATCCACCTGATTAGATTCGAAGGCATCCCCGCATACCAGCATGAACTGGCACTTCTGCTCTTTGGCAACTCGACCCATGGTCCGAATGGCATCAAAACGCGCCTGGCTATACCTTTCCTGCGCGCCCTCCGAGAGGAAATGGCGGGTCATCCCCAACTGCCAGTCGCTCGTATGCAGAAACTTAACCATAGCGTCCTTACTTGAGGCGTGCTTTGAAAAACGATAACGCATCGCCGTGGTTGTTCTCAGTCATGGCCACCTTCATTGTTTGGCATGATCTGTGGTGATTCCTTCCAGCTTTGCAGACAACTCTCGACAAGCTCACAAAAGGCCGCGGTCTTATCCGGCTCAATTTGTCCGCCCTCGTAAAGGAATAGTAGGCGTTGTGGCTTCCTGTGATCTGACTGAGGTTTATGTGTGTCAAGAAAGCCCTCAATATCACCCGGCACTTCATGAACCGCTATGATCAGGTCAGCGTGACGCGAGTCCCGTATTAGCTCGGAATATAGAAACAGACACTCTTTCTTGAAATCCTTTCTTGGTCTTCCCCTCTGCGACACGTGTATGACTCGTCCAGTGTCCTGCGCACCTCCCAGATGAACCCGTCTCT
>CAYHFE010000509.1:0-5984 GCA_964355375.1 uncultured Verrucomicrobiota bacterium | reverse complement strand
CATGGAGAATTGGTGGAGAAGATTCTCGCCTGAGCCCTGACTTCAGTTGAGATGGGGAGCGCACGCGCCCTCGCGTGCCGTGGTCGGCGCCCCCGCCGACCACTCTGGCCGTTTCGAACGAGTCACCGTTTGGCAATCCAATCCGCGCGCCGATTGTTGGCCGGACCAGTAAGTCAAATTCTGAATTCTTTGAAACGACCCACGTCGCGGATGGCTTGCTTGGAAGTGGCTGGATTGAGCTCCCGTTCCGACTGCCCACTTACGGCTGAGCGCGGACCCATTCGATATGCGGGCTGATTGCTGGCTCAGCTCGATTCATTCCTTCGAGATGGTTTCGTCGAGATTGAGCAGAACTCGCGACACCACGGTGAAGGCGGCCAACTGCGTGGGAGTCGCGCCTCTGGGCAGATCTTTCGGCGACTCCGTTTTTCCCACCGCCAGTTCCGCGACATTGACCCAGCCTTGGCTGAGGTAGGAATTTTGCCGTTCGAGCAAGGCAAGCAACTCGTGGGCTTCCTCCGGTTCGGGCCGTCGGCCCAGGCAGCGGCGGAAGGCGTAGGCGATGCGCTCGGAATCGGTCGTTCCCCCCTCGACCAGCGCGCGCCGGGCCAGCGCTTGAGCGCATTCCATGAAGATGACTTCATTCAAAGAAGCGAGAGCCTGAATCGGAGTGTTGGAGCGAAGACGACGCACGCAGGAAGAATCACCGTTGGGCGCGTCAAGAGCTTGGAGAATCGGGTACGGCACGGAGCGGAAGCGAAAGGTGTAGAGGCTGCGCCGGTATCGGTCCGGGCCGGTTTCTTCATTCCAAACCTTCGGACCGTAACTGGCGGGCGGCTGGAAAAGAAAGGCGGGCGCCGGCGGCATCACACCATGCCCTCCCATCGCCGGATTGAGGAGTCCACTCGCGGCAAGAGCGATGTCGCGCACGATTTCCGCCTCGGCCCGGAAACGCGGCCCTCGCGCCAGCCTCCGGTTGAAGCGGTCCTTTTCATCGAGTTCGGGGGTCACCCGGGAGGATTGCCGATAGGTGGCCGACGTCACAATCAGTCGATGCAGATGCTTGATGCTCCAACCGGCCTCCATGAACTCCGCGGCTAACCAGTCCAATAACTCCGGATGCGAAGGAGCGGGAGCCCGCACTCCGAAATCCTCAGGGGTTTCGAGCAATCCAGCGCCGAAATAGGCCTGCCAAATCCGGTTCACGAACACGCGCGCCGTCGTCGGCGACCGGCGATCCACGAGCCATTTCGCCAACGTCAGTCGGCTCTCGTCGGCGTCGGGCGGAAGCGAATGAAGAAAGGCCGGAACGCCCGCCCTGACCTCGCGTTCCGGTTTCAGCCAGTCGCCTCGCCGGAACAGGCGGGTCGAGCGCCGTTCATCCCCCGGCCCCTGGTTCTGGCGAGCGACCAAGGTCAGAGTGGGGGTTCCTTCCGGCCACTGTTTCCAAAGCGCTTCAATCTGATCATTGGTTTCGCGAAACTCCGGAACGGTCGTTCGCCAATAACTGAAAACCGTCGCCACCTGCGCCGACGTTCGCCGTTCCCGTGGAATCCGAAAGATCTCGCGGAGCGCCAGAGGAAGCGGGTCCGCCACGACGTTGGTCGCTCGCGTCACGGAGAGTCGAAACCGTCCGAGATTATGGTTCTGATTGTCATCGGAGTTCGATCCGCCGTGGTTCTGTTTGAGTTTGAACGTGAGGATGGCGCCCGCGGGAAAAGCCACCGGCTTCTCCGGAAGAAAAACCGCTTTCCGCGCCTGGTTGCGTCGCCCGGGACCGGCGTCAATTCCCCAGGCCGTGTCGTCTTTGCCATCGATGGCATACTGGATCGGACCATGGACGCGGCGTTTTCCCGTGTGATCGTCGAACTCAGACTCGAGCTCCTTTTCGGGGTTCGCGTAATCCGCCGTGGCTTTGACAAAGTGGACATTTATTTTGGTGTCCGGATTCCGGGCATCCGATGCCTCGACGTTGAACTCGCTCAGCGCGGCCATTCCCTTGATGGATCGTCCGGGGCCGCCGCAGGGCAGGTTCGCATCCGGGAGTTGTTCGAGTCGAAATGCTCCGATGAATGGCAGAGCATTGGTCCCGCGAAACGTGGCGGTCCATTTGGTCGGCGCGTAACTGGCCGCCCGGATGGAGCCATCGGCGTAAGAGTAGAAGCGTTCCCCATTGTCGCCGGCATTTCGACATTCGACCGTGACCCATTCGGGCTGATCGTTCTTCACGGATTCTTCCCACCGCGCCAATCGGTCCGTCCAGCCCAGAGGCCCGCGCCGCAACCCCGCTTCAAGGTCGCGCATTTGCCGGAGGAGGTCGGCCCGTTTCTGTTGCTCCGGCGGAGTGTAGGCGACGAGCGAGGCTTCGTGATCATTGTTCAGGAAGGCGAAGAGGCGATAATACTCTTCCTGGGTGATGGGATCGTACTTGTGATCATGGCACTGCGCGCATTGAATCGTCAGACCCAGAACGCTCTTCCCGATCGCGTCCATGCGATCAAAAACTGTATCCATGCGAAACTGTTCTGGATCGACTCCGCCCTCCTCATTCAACATCGAGTTGCGGAGAAATCCAGTGGCGACGAGTTGATCCTGGGTTGGCTCGGGCAACTGGTCGCCGGCGATCTGCTCGACGATAAACTGATCGTAAGGCAAGTCGCGATTGAAAGCGCTGACCACCCAGTCCCGATAACTCCAGATGAAACGCGGTTTGTCTTTTTCAAACCCATCCGAGTCGGCGTAACGCGCCGCGTCGAGCCACAGCCGCCCCCAGCGCTCGCCGTAATGCGGTGAGTTCAAAAGCCGATCCACCTGCTTCTCGTAGGCACCCGCGCGGGAATCCCCGAGAAAGGCATCAAGTTCCGTGATCGTCGGAGGCAATCCGATCAAATCAAGGGACAGGCGCCGCAGCAAGGCGGTCCGACCAGCCTCGGCCGAAGGCCGGAAATCCTCTTTCTCGAAACCAGCCGCCACATATTGATCCACTGGATTGCGCACCCAGGTCCGATTCTGAACCATGGGCGCCAACGGTCGAACCACCGATCGAAACGCCCAATGCAGCGGTTGGACGCCGCTCGCGAAATTGCTTTGACGCGCGGTGAGAGGCGGAAGAGGAGCTGGTTCCGTCGCCGCACTCACTCCCTCCAATTGCAGTAAGATCGAGCTGCCAGTCAGCACCGTCCAGAGTCTGAAGGAGCGAACCAAGGTCACGATTCTCATAGTCGGTTGAAAATTGGGTTGAACAGGGCCCGGGACTATCGCTGAACCCGCGGGCGACGTCATCCAGATTTTTCCGGAAGTCCGAATTCGGTCGTGTTCGGATTCGGACTTCGTGCCCAGATAAACCCACTGATTAATTAGAGCGTTGAGAAAGATCGCCCTTGGTCACCCCTCGACTGAGCGGAATTCTCGCCGACGACGTCAGAAACGGCCGCCGAGCGATCGAGCCAATTCAAGTGATTTCAGAGCTCAGTCACGGGAATACCCGCAAACTTCAACGGCATAAGACCAACCACACCAAGGCAATTCGGGTCAGGCTCGATCATGGAATGCGTTCAAATCAGTCCGAAAAGCGATAAATTCGTCCGCTGCAGGAAGCCCCTCGCCCGACGCCGAAACATTCGCGCAATTTCATCGCTTTCAACAAAAGAAATCTCTTGACTAAGCCTCACCAAAAGAATAAAAAAGCTGAAGAATTGAACTGGAAAACGCCGTGTTACCGGAGCCGAATTTAAGAAGCAAACTCAATCATTTTGAAAAACACTCAGGGAACTATGACTAAATCCAAAGCCCACATTATCCAATCCATCGCGTTGCTTTCAGCTTCGCTGTTCTTCTGCAATACGGCTCCGGCGGCTGTTGTTTACAATAACTCAGCAAACCTCAATCTGCTCAATCGGTCCTTCTCTCCGGGAGGCGGCCAAGAATTTGGTGATCAAGTATTCCTGAGTGGGGCAGAGAGGCGTATCACAGACTTTCAGTTTGAGTACTACCTTAGCCCTACCGCCAGTGGCAATGAGACGGCTGAGCTTTCGTTCTACCGAAATGACGGCGGAACGACTGGCACGACCCCGGGGACCAAGGTTTACTCAAGCGGTGAGTTTTCTTTGGACAAGGGGTTCCAATCGGTGATTGCTCAAGCCCTTTCGATTACCGTTCCGTCAACCTTTACCTGGGCCGTGAAATTCGGCGGAATTGACATCGGGGAACAAGCCGGTCTGCTTCTAGCGAATCCGCCCACCGTCGGGGCCAGCATCGACGATTTCTGGGTGAGAAGCAGTGACGGATCCTGGTCAACGTTTCTGGTGGATGCAGGTGCAACCCCGGCTAATTTCTCGGCTCGGATCAATGCGGTTCCCGAACCCGGCACATTTCTTCTGGCCATGCTCGGTGGATTGGCTCTTCTGGGGTATCGTCGCGGACGGAATAACTAAGATTTAGTTCCATTTGAAACAAAACAACGCGGGTTCAGACCCGCGTTTTTTGTTGTACAGAAGCTTCTCCTCTCGCCGGAGCGCAAGCCCCTGGCAGACTTACGCGTCCCCCGCTTTTTCCGAGACGCTGCGATAACTTGCCACCACCCATTCACTCAAAGTCCGATCTGGATAATCAATCACGTCCGGATCAATGACGAATTCGAACTGGCCAGTGTTCTGAGCGACCAACTTCAAGCCAAACTGGAAGTCCTTGAACCTGACCACGCATATCTCACCCACCGAATTCGATTGATCAAGCGAGAGCGAAATCAAGCGAGCGATCGCCGCGTCAGTAAAGGTTAGTTTGAGTCCATGCCCGTGGAAGAAACGATCCGCGAATTCGTGAACCGCATCCCGCCCCGCGCTCGCCAAACGTCGTTCGTGGTCCTCGAGAATGCTTTGCAGTTCCGTCGCCGGGTTTTCGACGACTTCCTCAGTGACGACAAACTGCTTAACGTCGGTGGATGGAAGCTCGTATTTGAATCCTCTGAAAACCCGTTCGCAGACCGTCATCAAGCCGCGCGCTCCGGTTTGCTCCTGTTCCGCTAACACCGCGATTTGGCGCAAACCGTCATCACGGAAAATCGCTTCGATCCCGTAAGCGCCAAAGGTCTGCTGGTACTGGTGGATAATGCTTCCTTCCGACGTCTTCAGAATAGTGAACAAGTCATCGACGCTGAGCGGTTGACAAACCACCCGAACCGGCAAGCGGCCGATGAATTCAGGTTCGAAGCCGAATTCAATGAAATCTCGAGTCGCGACCTGATCCAGGCACCCGTGCTCTTCGCCCAGATGCGGTTTGGCGCTGAATCCGATGGTCGTGTCCAGCAAACGGCGGCGAACGATTTTTTCCAGCCCAGTGAATGCACCGCTGACGATAAACAGGATGTGCTTCGTGTTGATCACACTTCGTGATTTTTTGCTGCCACGTTGCTGCATCTCCATGAGAGCCTGAACTTGGCCCGCGATGTCTTGCGGAGAACGAACGGCGACTTCCGTTTCCTCCATCAGTTTCAGAAGATTCGTTTGCACTCCGCGACCGCTCACATCGCGCCCGGACTGGTTGGTGACGGTGGCGATCTTGTCGATCTCGTCGATGTAGATAATCCCGTGCTCCGCTCGATCCACGTCTCCGTCAGCTCGCCGAACCAATTCGCGAACCAGATCTTCGACATCACCTCCCACGTAGCCGGTCTCCGAGAATTTGGTGGCATCACCCTTCACAAACGGGACCCCAATCAAATCCGCGACACTTCGGATCAAGTAAGTTTTGCCAACGCCGGTTGGGCCGACCAGAATGATGTTCTGCTTCGCGTAGTTGGGTTGAGCCCGACCTTCCCTCGCCAACCGCACCTGGTGATAGTGGTCGCACAGGGCGACACTGAGGACCTTTTTTGCCTCGTCCTGTTTGATGACAAATCGATCCAGGTAAGCCCTCACTTCCCGGGGTTTCAGGTTGAACTGAAAAGCAGTTCCAGAGGGGTTTTTCGCTGGGTCTTCGGAAGCACC
>CAYHFE010000508.1:0-5995 GCA_964355375.1 uncultured Verrucomicrobiota bacterium | reverse complement strand
GACGATGGCGCTTCATGGCCGCCTGCCGCAGCGCCGCCATCAACTGTTGCGGATCAGTTCATCCACGGCGGAAGTGATGACCTCGGGCGGCAGCGCGGGATTCAACCGCTGCAACGCCGCGCGCAACCGGGACACCAGCACCATCGCCCTTCGACTCGCGCAGCAACGTGCCGGTCGCGCCGAAGGTTTCCTCCAGTGCCGACACCGTGGACCAACCGAGTTTGGCGAACAACCCGACGGCAGGCTCGCCCGGCACCCGATCGACCGCGGAACATTGTGACCAATCCAACATGTCTGGACGATACGCCGTCGGCTCAGCCACGATAAGTCCGTCGCTAACACATAGACGTGTCCTGCTTCAAAATCTCCACGACCCGCGACAGAAACTCGCTGTCCACGAAGGGCACCTGACCGAAAATATTTTCCGATGCGCCTTCTAGCTTCGCCGCCAGATGTCCCTTGCCCAGCAGCCGTTCCGCGCCCTTTTCACCAAGAGCGATCTCGGATGTGCCTTCGCCATCCACGCGGAGAACCAGCCGGTTGCCCAAGTTGGCGCGGAGCTGCATCGGCATGACGTTGGCATCCGGACGTTGCGCGGCAAAGACCAGGGAGATTCCCGCCGCCCGAGCCTTTACACCCAAACGCCCGACCACATCCGAAACGGCGTTGGCATACTCCGCGGTCATCATCCACTCGGCGAATTCGTCGTGGATAACCCAAAGAAACGGCGGGCGCTCGGTTGGGTTCGGCTTTTTGTTCAAGTCGAAGATATTCGACACCTTGTTTTCTTTGAGCACCGTGTAGCGCCGGTTCATCTCGCCGACGAGTTCGTTCAAGGCGAGAACCGCGCCATCTTGGTCGTCGATAATGCCGCCCTGCAAATGCGGCAATCCCTCAAACGCGAAGTAATCCACGCCGAGCTTGGGGTCAATGAGGACGATCTTCGCCTGTTGGGGCGTGTTCGTGCAAGCCACACCCAGGATGATGTTCTGCATCAGAACTGACTTGCCGCTGCCGGTCGAACCGGCAATGAGCGTGTGCGGCGCATTGGACCTTGGCGAAAGAAACAGGGGGCTGCTGTCTTCCTCTTTTACGGCGATCAACAGGTCATGGTTGCCATGGGAACAATCAGGATTCCAGCTCTTCCAGACTTCCGGGAGGTGCAATACACGGCGGTTTGCGCGAGCGATGGCGATGGCGACAACCCCCGGTTCCGCACGAACAGAAATGACGTTCAGTTTGTGGGTGGTGAGGAACTCCGACCGGCGCCGCAGCACTTGTTCAACGGTGAGATTGGCGCTGCCCTGGAATTTCAGGAGCGCCGCGTTCGGCGTCAGGGCGCTGTTGAGCAGTTTGGATTGGAGCTGGAACTGTTGCAGTGCGCCTTTGCAGAGGCTCTCCACTTGCTTAAGCCATTCGGCTTCGGTCGCGCTGTCCTGCGTGCCACCGTGGTAGTCGGCGAGCAATTGGCTCACCTTCGGGTATGCCCACGATGCAGACGAGTCAGCCGGAGGGACGGGCGGAGGGCGTTGAACTGCCGGTGCCGGATCAGACGGTGTGGGTGTGGTCGGTTTGGACTCTGGCCCTTGACCGCCATCATCTCCTGATTCTTCACCGCCGCCCGGCGAGTCACCGTCGGGCGTTCGTCGGTGCACAATCTGAATGCGGTCCGAGGGCTTGCGATACGTTGGCACTCGCCAGATGTCTTCGCCGGCCACGGCCTTGCGAATGGGCGTCGGATCGGACTTTTTCCAATAGCCCAGAACCAGCTCGCGCAGACGCGCCCGCGAGAAGACTTCCTGATACGAGTGCTCAGCTTCGGCCACGGCGGCGAAGTCCGAACACTCCGCCGAATCGGATGGGCCGGAGACAAAAATGTGCGAGTAACCGCGCAGGTGGATGCGGCACCCGCCTTCGCGCACCGTCCTGCGCCAGGCGGCCAAATCAATCGGCGAGTTCGCCGGGAACCGAATCCCGTTCAACATTAAATCGGAAAAGCGCGCGAGCCACAGGTCGCGATCCAGTCGTCTCGGGTCGCCAAAAATGGCGTCGTTGATTCGGCGCACCGTGTCGCGGAGTTGCTTCTGCGATTCCTTGCGCTTGGTGGCGAGGTTGGCGGCGTCGATGTATTTCGATTCGGCAATGATGACGGCGAGTTGAAGTTCTCCGTCCGGCGTCGTCTCCGGCGAGAGGGCGAGAATGTCCGCAATCTGTTCTTCCCGCTGGCCGAGCCATTCGGCGTAGTCGTCGAGAAAGTACCAGCCGAAGCGCCGGCTCGTGCCCAGTTCGTGGCGAATCAGGTAACGGCTGAGGACCACACCCATGAGTTCGCTGGCGTTGCGACCGCGCTTGGCCGCGCGAAGGACGATGTCGCCGGAAATCTCGTTCGCGTCGTCAATGAACTGCTCCGTGAGTTCCCGGCACTCCGCGTCGGTCAACCCGAGATTCAAGTCTTTGACGCGCCCAAAAACCATCGACCGGAGCAAGCTCAGAGACGCGATGGAAGAGATCAGAATATTGCGTCCCTGCGTCGAGCCCTGCTTGCAGCGGATGACTTTGACGTTCTGATTGAGCAGTTGGCGGCGGTCGAGCAACTCGTCGTAATTCACCACCCAATTGCCGAGATGATGAATCTCCTTGAAGATGCTCGCGGTGAGCGGATCGTGGAAATCAAGTTTGCGGGCTGGGAGCAACCGCTGGCCCTCCACGCCATCCCAGTCGCCCTTGAGGAGAGCCGTCAACGCGCTGATAAACGACCAGCCTTCCTTGGTCTGCACTGGACAGCAAAGATACACGACCGACTTCATGTCGTCTGTGGCCGAGGGCCGCCGGCGCGACCACCGCGCCGGGATGAACGTGGCCGACTCCACTTCGACACAGGTTTCCGGGTACCACTCCAAGCCCGCATGCCGGGCGATGACATCCTGCAAGAACACGATGTCGGCCGGGGGGCCGTCCTTCGGGTCGGGCACGGGCGCTTGGTCAGCCATGATGCCGATGCGGAGCCGGGCCATGAAATCTTTGGCCGCTTCACTGGACACGAATGAGTCCGCGTCGGCTTCCGACGATTCGATGATTTTTTCGTAGAGTTCCCGCAATTTCACGCCATCCCGATGGCGGAGGATGATCTGGCAACGCATGTCCTCCTCGTCCTCGTGAAGCTCACTCATCTTGTCCACGAGCGCGTAGGGCAGCCGCGCGGAATCGCAGTTGTAGAGGACAACCGACAAGTTCGTCCGCTCATGCGGGTAGAGGGCCAGGAACCGTTTCGTCAAATCAACGATGAGCGACGCCGTTTCGGAAGGACTTTCGTTCGTGTCATCGAAGCCGTCGTTGCTGATGACCGGAGCCTCATGGAGGCTGTAATCGAGGTGGCGGTCCGTCAAGACGAGCAGCTCGGGCTTCATGGCGTGCCAGCCCAACACCATTTCCGGGTAGTAAGGGTGCGACAATTCCTCCTTGAGCTCCTTGAAGAAGAGCGGTGGGTCACCAAAAAAGACGTCGTCCGCGGTCAGGAGATGCCGGACTAACGACGCGACCTGAAGCGCCTTGTTCGCCATGGCAGCCAACCGCAGAGGATGCCAGGGAGCCACGATGGCGGTGACGCGACCGCCCTCCACCGCCACCGTCCCGATTTGCAGAAGGGGCCGGAGAAGAGTCTCGCGGTTGCGGTCACCCTTGGCGTCTTGGCAAATGCTGTGGAGCAACAAGCCGTAGTCTTCGGCCTGCCTCACCAAAAGGTCAGACGCCGACCCGTCTCCGATGAAGCCTGCAATCGCGGCTCCGTAGCTACGCTGGAAGACTTGGAACAGACTGAGAAGCTTCGACGCGGCTTGCTCGGAAACGAATCCAAGCTCCTTCGCCTTCCCCAAATTCGCGAGCCAAACCAGGGCAATATCGTGTTCTTTCCGGTAGATGGAAACGAATGAACCCCGGTCTTGACCATGCGCCGGGTAAAGCGTGCGGATGTTGCGAAGATCGAGCGATTGGTAGCGCCCCTTGCCGCTGACCGGCTCGCGGTTCACCCGGCAGTAAATGAGCGGGTGCTCTGCCAAACGCAACCAGTCGGCGGAGAATTCACTGGCGATGGCGTTCGGATCGTATTTCCAAACAAGTTGTTTGAAATACGTCTCGGTCGTGCCGGTCGTCAGTTCGACATCCAACTCCAGCACGAATTTCAGTTGGAGCGCGGGCTTGGCGACCGAGCGGTTGACGTACGGTCGCGTCGCCTTTCGCCATTGGTCGATCAACGCCGCGAAGCTCATCAAATCACCGACATCCCACGAAACCCGATTGCCGAAGAGCGCTTTCAGCCCTTGGTACCGGCGGGCGAAGAACAAACCCGCATCTTCGTTCAGTTCCTTGAGGTCTTTCTTCGTGCGGCGGTCGCAAATGATTCTCAGTCGCCGTTTCGACGAGGGCATGTCTTGATCGAACAGCCACTCCAAACAGAGCGCGATTCCCAACAAAAAGTCCTCCGTCTCGATCGGCGTTCCGAAGATGAACCTGTCCCACTTCGCCTTGAGTGACGGTTGCTCCTTGAGTTCGCTCCGGTGCCGCCGGTAGAACTCCTCATCTTCGTCCTGCGCTTCGGTGGAATTTCGGTCCGACAGCCTCTTGAGGTAATCGCGTTCGTCGGGTGTAAGCAGGTCCGCCTCCCGCTCGTCGTAGAATTCGAGGGTCGCTTTGCCCAAATTGAACTTCTCCCTTTTTAGCCCGTCGAACAGCGGCTTCACCAACTCCCATTCACAAACCGCGAGGTCAGCCGCCTCCCTGTTCCAGCCGCTGTTGGCGCGGATGAACGAGTGAATGGTCTGGTGGATGGGGTCGGGGATGGCGTCCTTGACCTTCTCGAACGCGGCGGCCAAATCCTCTTCCAAGAGCAATGCCTGAGTCGGCGTCTGCTTTACGAGGTAACAGCCGCGCTTCCGGATGGCCTGGGCGTAAAGGGCCTTCCACTTCGAGAGGTGGCCAGCCGTCTTGTCGTTCAGATTGCAGAAGAAGGCGGTGTCTTTCGGGACATGCAAAGCCGGAAACGCCACGCCCAGCCCGAACAAAACCGGATGACCCTCTTCAATTGCTATCCGAGTTTGCAGGACGTACTCGGCGAAACGGTCGAGCGCGAACGACCGGACTTCCAGCAGACCTTCAAGCGCCTTCACCCACCAGTGTTTGTGTTGGTCGGGTATCGGCAGCCCATCGGCAGCCAGCTTCACCCAAAGCGCGGGATGGGATTGCAGTTGTGGCGCGCCGATGGGCACCAACTCCTTGAGAGACTGTTCCTCGTCGTCACCGGTGTTGGCCACGAGCAACGCGGACTTGAGGCAGGCCGCGTTGCGGAAATAGGTCGTGCGCTCGCGGGTCAGAACCTCTGGGGGAAGCCCGTGATTTCCGACAAAGTGGACGGGCAATTTGATTTCGACCAGGTTGGACAACATGGCATCCGCCAGAATGGTCTGGGCGATCGCCGCAGTCTGATCGGCGGTCAGGCAGTCGAGCAAGTAGCGGGCGACGCCGGTCGAATCGTCCTCGGTGAGACGGTCGCGAAGGTAAGCGGCGGCAACGTGGCCAATCAGTTCATCGCTGGTCATTTTGCGAACCTCGTAATCGTAGGAGCCGACGTAAGGAGGCTCTGACTTCTGCTGCCTGGAAAAAAGTGAGTCTCCTTTGAGATGTCCGAAAGATGGGTGGCGCGGGCAACCTGCCCGCCCCGGTCGGCAACCTGCCGACCGAAATGGCCGCAGGTCTCGCAGGGAAATCAGCGCGAGGCGTGTTCATCGACGCCACACCCGTTCCGTCCGGCAAGTTGCCGGACGGGACAGGCTGGTAGCCTGTTCCACCCAAAGCAGATGTTTCAGACAGGCTCATTTCTCTGCCACGTACGGATTGACCACGTAAGCGCAGCCGTCCGAGAGACGCCTCAGGAGCCCCAAGCTGCCAAGCCGCTGTTCAAGCCGCCGCGAATTGGCCTGAAACGCCTTTTTGTCAAACTCGT
>CAYHFE010000507.1:0-6039 GCA_964355375.1 uncultured Verrucomicrobiota bacterium | reverse complement strand
TTCGCTTGGCGCCTGAACCGAATGGAGTGGGCGGCGTCGCGCCAGCGTCTTGGAGTGCGTCCTCTGGCGCTCTTGACCGAGGCGGAGAAAGCGGCCGAGGGCTGCCGCACTCCAAAACCTGGCGGAGTTCTCCTGCCCCCATCTCGAATATCGGCTCGCCCGATTGACGAATGTTCCTGGAGAGTTTCCACTTCCATTCGACGCTGGGCGACCCTGCGCCTGCGTGCCCGAGGCACCCCAAGCCTCAACTGCGGAGCTCCGCCGCGGCCATCAGTTTGGCCTTGAGCTCCGGGGCGCCGCTGAGAATGCGCATTAATTGGGGCCGTTGCAGCGTCAGAAAGAGGCAAGGCATCAAGGTTCTGACCGTGGCATTGCGCGTTTCCTGTTTCAGCAAGGCCACTTCCCCAAAGAAATCGCCATCACTCAGCACCGCCACTCGCACCTGTTCGCCCGAAGGCAACCGCTTGAAAACGGCGATTTTACCGCGCGCGATCAGGTAGAACTTGTCGGCCGCGTCATCCTGTTCAAACACGACGCGATCCGCGGCGAACGGCTCCGAGTTGAAGACTTTGGCCAACTCGTCCTGAAGCGCGACGGGCAACTCGGACATGATGGGCAATTCGCGGAGCTTCTCGGAGCTGACCGAGGCGGAACAGCCATCGTCCGAGAGGGTGAATCCCATCTGCTTCCGCCAGAGTGTGGCATAGACCCCAGCGCGCGCCAGAAGCTCCGGATGCGAGCCTTGCTCGATCAATTGGCCGCGATCAAAGACAAAGATCCGGTCATAATCGACGACCGACTGCAGCCGATGGGTGACGGCGACGACGGTCCGTCCGCGCGACACCCGCGCCAGGGTCTGGTTGAGATTGGCCTCGGTCACGGGGTCGAGGGCCGAGGTCGCTTCATCCAAAGCCAGGATGCCTGGATTGCGGATGATCGCCCGGGCGATGGCGATGCGTTGACGTTGTCCTCCCGAGAGCTTGCCCCCCCGTTCACCCACGGCAGTATCGTAGCCCTCGGGGAGACGGCTGATCACGTCGTGGACTTCGGCCACTTGGGCCGCGGCCTGGATCTCCTGCTCGGTGGCCGTGAGATGACCCAGCCGAATGTTTTCCCGGATGGAAGTGTTAAACAGAAAGCTCTCCTGAAAAACGATCGACATCTGCCGCCGAAAATCGGCCTCGGCCACCCGGTTGACCTCGATCCCGTCCACGAGAATCGAGCCCGAAGTGGGAGTGTAGAAGCCGAGCAGCAGGTTGATCATCGTGCTTTTCCCGGAACCGCTCGACCCGACAAACGCCACGGAAGTGCCCTGGGGAATGGAGAGATTCACTCCGGAAAGACTCAGGTTCTTGCCGTCGTAGCTGAAGGCGATGTCACGAAACTCGATCCCCTCGCGAACCTTCTCCAGCGGCAACTTGAGCCCCTCCCCTTCGACCGAGGATGACGGCGCATCCAACAATTTTCTCAGATGCTGGATGGCGCCAGTGGCCTGGATGAGATTCGGGACATACTGGGTGACGTAGGACAACGAGTAGCTCAGGGTCAGAAATAACGTCTGAAACGCGGTGAGCGTTCCGATCGAGATCATGTCTTTGGACACCATCACGGTTCCGATGCCGAGGACCGCGATCTGGAGGAGAATGATGCCCACGCTGGCGGTCCGCTCGACCAACGCGCTGAGGAACCCGAGGCGAATGCTTCTCCCGATCAAACTGGTGTTGCACTTCTGGAAGCGTTCGCGAACCACGTCGGACAAACTGAAGGCGACGACCACCGGCTTGGCGGCGATATTCTCCTGCACGATCGAGACCGCCTGGCCCTCGTCCTCCTTCCTCTCATAACTGGCCCGAGTGGCTCGTGGACCGATCGCTCGTGGTCCCATCAAGGTCATCGGAAAAACGAACATCGCCGCCGCCGCCAGCCGCCAATCGAGCAAGAAAAGCAAGACGACGCTGGAACAAATCTCCAATCCCGGCAACACGGCCCAGGGAATCGCCGCCGCCAAAGAGGATTCCACCGCCGCGAGGTGTCCGGAGAAGCAAACCAGGATGTCACCCGAAGAGGATTGGGAGAAGTACCGCATCCCCAGGCTTTGGATGCGATCAAAAAGCATGCTCCGCAGATTCCCCAGCAGTCTGGCCACGACTCGTGCGTACAAGTAATCGCGGCCGAATCCCGCAGCCGAAACGACCAACCCGCCGACCGTTAGTCCCGTCAGAATCCCGTACAGCCAAGTCTGATCTTTGCCCAGCAGTGCCCGGTCAATCAGGTACTTGAAGCTGAGCGGGACGGCCGCGCTGAAGCCCATCTCCAGGAGAAGGATCGCGAAAATGACCAGAATGGGCCCGCGGAAGGGCCGCGCCCAGCCACCCAAAGTCTTAATCGTTTCGAGCAGGCTGCCCGAAGGACTCTCTGGGGCGGCCGGTTTCGCGTAAAAGCCAGAATCTTCTTCCATAATACCCTGCAGCTCGCGGGCTGCCCGGCAGACCGCCCGGATCGAACGTCAAGGCACCCGAACCGGAGTTGCGCAGTCTAACGAACGCGAGAACGGTCACTCAAGCAGAATACGGAAGAACTTGGCCGCGTCAGCGGCGACTTGCCGGTCCTCGACAATGACCGTGCCGCCCGAAACCGGTGCGGGAAGAAAATCGGTCCAATGGATCAAATCGGGCGACGACTGAACCCGAGCCGCTCGGCCGTCCGGAACCGTCAGTTGAAATTGCATCACTCCCGACACCAGGACGGGGGCCGCCACGAGAGGTCGGAAGACCGGGGAGACCGCGATGCTGGTCACTGATCCAACGTCGTTGCTCACCGTCACCGCATACTTCCCGGCGGAGCTTGGATCCAGATGCTCCAACGTCACGCTCGCGTTGGTCGCTCCGGCGATCGGCTGCTGATCCACCATCCATTGAAAACGCAACGGCTGCGTGCCGTCAGCCGCCACAGACAATTTCACCGAACCACCCTGAACCGTCACCGGCCCCATCGGCTGGCGAGTAATCACCGGAGCGCGCTGCACCGTCAAGCTCGCGGGAGGACTTTCGACCGCACCCGCTGAGTCACGGGCCACCACCGTGTAGCTTCCCGCCTGGGTTGTCCCGACGTTGCCCAGGACCAGGGTGGAGGTGACGGCTTTCGCAAGGTCAACACCGTTGAATCGCCACTGGTAGCTGACCGGACCCGACCCAATGGCGGTGGCGCTGAACACGGCGCTGCTTCCTTCCGTGACGGTCACGTTCCGGGGCGCCGAGGTCAGCCGGAGCGGCGTGGTCACCGCCAAAACCGCGGGCGAGCTGATGATCCCTCCGGCGCTATTGATGACGATGACACGGTACTCTCCCTGATCGCCCGCTCGAGCCGGGCTGATCGTCAGCTTGGAGCGGGTCGCCTCCGGAAGGCTGGTCCCGTTGAATTGCCATTGATAGTGCAACAACCCGCTGCCCGTCGCTTCCACGGAGAAGACGGCACTGGCTCCGTCCGCCACGACTTGGCTCGCCGGCGCCAATGTGATCGCCGGTCCATCGAGGACGGAAATCAAGGCCGGATCGCTCGTGGCCGAACCGATGGCGTTCTGCCCGACGAGCCGATATTCACCGATGTCCTCTTTTTGAAAACTGGGCAGAATCAAGGTCGCGCTGTTCTGCCCCGCCAGGGCCACACCGTTCTTCATCCACTGGTAGGAAATCGGCGCGGTCCCTCGGGCCAGCGCGGTCAGAACCAGTAAATCTCCCGGGTTCGCGGTCTGGTTTTTCGGGGCGAGGACAAACCGGACCGGGCTCTCGACCATGACTCGGGCGGGCGCACTCGTGACCGAGCCGGCGAAGCTCGAGACGACGATCGAATACTCTCCGCCATCCTCCTCTTGGGCGTTCAAGAAGAAGAAGGCCGGTCCATTCGCTCCGGCAACAGGCGCACCATTCTTGAACCACTGATAAGCGAGGAGTGGCGCCCCCGGAACGCCCGCGTTCGAAGTCAAAATAAACAACGCCTCGCTCGCACCGACCCCCACGGTCAAGGACTGGGGCTGCTGCGAAATCACGGGCGGCTGGCCCGCCGACACACTGAGCCGGACGACCCCGGTGGCGCCATTGACCCCATCGACGGCGAGGTAATACGTGGCGCCCTTGATCGCTCCCAATCGCACGACGCTTGTTTTGCGGTCCGCGCCGCCGTTATCATCAAAACCCAAGGGATTCAACGCCGCGAGGCTCGGACCGACGCTTTCGTAAACGGCCAGAACTGTGTCGAAATTGCTGCCTTCGGTGGAAACTTGCAGAACCCCGTTTTCCGACGCCTGATAACTGACCCACATCGAGGCGCCGCCGAGGACGCGGGCGTGATTCGGCTCACCCGGCTCGCGACTGGCGCCCGTCGTGGTGAACACGATCGAGCTCGAACTTCCCGACATCACCGGACCGGAGGAAGCTCCGCCGATGGAAGCGATCGTCGTCGCTGCAGCACTCGGCGGCGCAAGAAGATTTCCAAATTTGTCCTGCGCGGATGCCCCCGGTGAGCCGATTTGCAGGGTGGCCGGCAGACTGTCGATCGAAGTCCGATTCTCACCCGATCCGCTGAAGACCCGCACCAAGTAACGCGCGACCTGAGTCTCCTGGACGTTTCGCACCACCAACGCAGCCCCGGTCTCATTCGTGAGGGTCGCCCCGTTGACCAGCCATTGATACGACAGATCGCTCCCTTCCGCTCTGACATCAAACCGAACCTCGCCTCCCGGCGCCACCGCCTGGCTCTGCGGATGGGAGACTATTCGCGGCACCCGGAGACTCGTGACTCGCAACTGATGATTGACCGTCACTCTTCCCGCCGCTCCATTGAATCCGGTGACCCGGACGTAATAGATGGCGTCTTGAGTGACGTTGAGAATGACTTCGCTCGTGAGGAATCCGCCGCGATCATCGTCGCGGGCCAGTTCCTGCAAGCTGGAGATGATGCCCCCGTAAACGGTCAGGACGGTGTCGAAATCGCTTCCAACGGTGTTGAAGGTGGCGATGCCGCTGCTCGGCGCGCGCCAGGCAAACCAGCGCGCTTCCTCCGCGGGCGGCAGAGAACGCAGTCCCAGTCTCGAACTCGGCGCACTCCGGATATTGCCTCCGTCGAATGTTCCCTCCAGCCCGGTGACGAACGGGCTCGCTTGGGGCGACGTCCCGAGTGGCACCTGGGGCAGAAGGAGGGTGAGAATCGCCGCATCGCTGGTCGCAACCCCCGCGGCATTCTCCACGACCAAGGTGTAGGAGCCGGCATCCTGGACCCGCAGGTTGGTTCGAGCGTGGACCGCATTGGTTGCGCCCGGAATCCACGTTCCATTGAGCAACCACTGATACCGCCATGGCGCATCTCCCTCGACGCGGGCGGTCAAAGCGATGCTCGCGCCGAGCGCGACATTGGCGCCCGCCGGCTGCTCGACAAATCGGGGAGGTCGGAGGACCGCAAGAGTCGAAGGCAGGCTGGTTACCGGACCCACCGCGTTGCTCACGAGAACATCGTAGGTTCCGGCTTGCTCGGCCGTCGGCTTGGTCAAACTCAGAATGGAACTGGTCTCTCCCGGCAGGCTGGATCCATTGCGACGCCACTGGTAGGTGAGAGGGGTCGAGCCCCTTGCTTCGACGCGGAATTGAGCGGCATCTCCAAGCGGGATGGTCTGGCTCAAGGGCTGTCGGACAATCGTCACGCCCTCCAAGATGGTCAAGGCCGCCTCCCGGCTTTCCGCCAGGCCCGCCGGGTTGCTCACCAAGACACTGTAGGACCCAGCGTCCGCAGAACCTGCCTTCCGCAAGGTCAGCGTCGGCTGAGTCTCTCCGGGCAAATCGATCTTGTTCCGACGCCATTGATAAGTGAGCGGGGCCGTGCCTTTCACCTCGACACTGAAACTCGCGGCGGCACCGGCCGGAACCGCTTGCGGCAGCGGCTCGCGTTCAAACAAGATCGGCATCAGGACGCTCAAGGCGGCTGCCCCACTGGTGATCCGTCCGGCCGGATTGCTCACGACCACGGAGTATCGACCCGCGCCCGCCTCCC
>CAYHFE010000506.1:2977-6051 GCA_964355375.1 uncultured Verrucomicrobiota bacterium | reverse complement strand
GTGAGGCTGGGAAAATACGGTGCAAGGAGATTACATCGTTCAGGTCAAATGTTCGGACCCAGCGAACCAGATGGTAAGCGGGGCAGCTCAAGTCGTGAAGGTCGGAAACACGACGCCTGGCAAAACCGGGCTGTGGTTGTTCCGGATCGGGGAGCAGCAGGAGTTCGATCGCTTGGCGGTTTCCACGACCCCGTTCGAGCCGCCACCAGGTTCAATCGAGGCAGGATCGTCAGGCGTGATCAGGACCGAGAGATATCACGCGCCCGACCTGCCTTCGCCCCAGGAGGATTGGGTTCTGGTGCTCGAAAGACTCAAACCATGAAAGCGCGCCTGTCTTTTCAGAGAAGCACTGCTGGCTACGACACCTCGCACCAACAGGCTGTGAGAACACTCCTGGCTACCCCGCTGGTCGCGAGCCGCTGGCTGGACAGGTTCGACTTCGAATCCTTCTGGCCGCGCGTGCGCTGCCCTATGCTCCTGCCGCAAGGCGATTCGACGGCGGGCGGCGCATTTGCGGACGCCGGCCTTGCGTCGGCCCGGCGCGCTCCGCCCCATGCGGGCCACGTTCATTTCCCCGGTGTTGGCCGCCAGCACCACCGCACACGACCCTGCACATCCGGGCGATGGAGAACCGGTTGCCTTTTGCCCCATGAACTGCGAACCTTCGAACAACACCATGAGACCAATTCCGCTCACCGCCGCAGCCACGTGCCTGCGGACTTTCCTTCCGTGTCCGCTCTGCCTTCCGCAGTCGCTCTCGGCGGCTGAGCCCAGGGCAGAGAAGAGAAGAAGCCCAACGTCCTCATTATGAAAAGTCTGCTCATTTCCCTGGGCGCGTCCGTATTCGTTTGTGGCTGGACCGCAGTCGCGGCGGAACGTTCCCCCAACATTGTCTATCTTCTCGTGGACGATTTGGGCTACGCGGATTGTGGGTTCATGGGCGGCAGGGACATTCGCACACCCCACATCGACAAGCTCGCGAAGGGCGGGGTGGTGCTCGAATCGTTCTACGCGCAGCCGGTCTGCTCGCCGACCCGCGCGGCGCTGCTCACCGGACGCTATGCCACGCACACCGGCGTTTACACCATCGTGCGGCCGGGCGCGCCGTGGGGACTTCCGCTCGCGGAACGACTGCTGCCGCAGGCGTTGCGGGAGGCGGGCTATTCGACCTTCATCTGCGGCAAGTGGCACCTCGGGGAGTTCCAGCCGGAATACACGCCGACGCGGCGTGGCTTCGATCACCAGTACGGTCACATGTTCGGCGCGATAGATTACTTCACGCACCAACGGGACGGAAAACACGACTGGTATCGCGACGACCAGCCTTCGATGGAGGAAGGCTACTCGACGCACCTCATCGCGAAGGAAGCCTGCCGCATCATCCGCAATCAGCCTGCCGATAGGCCGCTGTTTCTCTACGTGCCGTTCAACGGCATTCATGCGCCGCATCAGGTGCCGAACGGCTACAAGGAGCCGTACCAGGACTTGAAGGAGCCGCGCCGCTCCATCGCCGGCATGCTCGCGGCGGTGGATGAAGCGATCGGACAAATCACCACCGCGCTCGAAGAGAAAGGCCTGCGCCGGGATACACTTATCATTTTCTCCAGCGATAACGGCGGTCCCAGTCCAGGTCGGGCGACGATGAACACGCCGTTACGCGCGGGCAAGGGAACCATCTACGAGGGCGGGATTCGCGTGTGCGCCTTCGCCAACTGGCCGGGAAAAATTTCGCCCGACACGACCAACACGGAGCCGATGCACGCGGTGGACTGGTATCCCACGCTGCTCAAGTTGGCAGGCGCTCCCACGAAGCAAAAGCTCGCGCCCGACGGCCTCGACATCTGGCCGGTCCTCACGAAGGGCGCGAAGTCTCCGCATGAGGCGGTCCTGCTCCTGGGCACCGTGCCCGGCAAAGCCGCGTTGCGCATGGGCGACTGGAAGCTGCTGCTCAACGCCAGCGAGAAAAATGCGGAGGACGCTCCGGAAGCCGAGGCGAAGCCGTCGGAAACCGTGGAGCTTTACAACCTGGCCGAAGACGTCGGCGAGACGAAGAACCTCGCGGCAGCACAGCCTGGGAAGGTGAAGGAATTACGCGCGCGTCTGGACGCATTGCTGAAGAATGCCGCGCCGCCGGGAAACCCCGCCGCGAAAGCCGCCCGCGGGAGAGCCAGGAACAAGTAGCCACGTTCGATTATGAAATACTTCCTCACCGTCTTCGCGATCCTCGCGTTTCTTTGTAGCCAAACGGTCAGCGCCGCTGACAAGCCGAACGTCCTCTTCATCGCCGTGGACGACCTCAACCATTGGGTCGGGCATCTGGGTCGCAATCCGCAGACGAAGACGCCGAACATTGACCGGCTGGTGAAGATGGGCGTCACGTTTACGCGCGCGTATTGCCCGGCCCCGATTTGCAATCCGTCCCGCACGGCGTTGCTTTCGGGCAGGCGGCCGAGCGTCACCGGTGTTTACGACAATACGCAGCCGTTCCGGCAGGGCGTGAAGACGGAGGACTCGCTGGTCATGCAGTTCAAGAACGCGGGCTACGAGACGCTCGGCATGGGCAAACTCTGGCACGGGGGGCTGGGCTTTCCCGAGCAGTGGACCGCGACCGGCGGCGGCGATGGCGGCGCGGGCGGCAAGCTCAGGGAGGACCGCAGCATCGCCGGCATCACGTTCGGCATCCTGGAGGGCGGCGACGAGGGCGTGTCGGACACGCACATCGCGAGTTATGGCATCGCGGAGCTGGGCAAAAAACACGACAAGCCGTTCTTCCTCACCCTCGGTTTCCACAAGCCGCACATGCCGTGGAACGTGCCGCAGAAATACTACGACCTGCATCCGCTCGACAAGATTGAGCTGCCGCCGCATCGCACGAACGACCTCGATGACCTGCCGCCCGCCGCGGTGAAGATGGCGCGCAAATCCGGCGATCACGCGAGGGTGCTGGAGTCGGGCCGCTGGAAGGACGCGGTGCAGGCGTACCTCGCCGCCATCAGCTATCTCGACGGACAGGTCGGGCGTGTGCTGGACGCCTTCGACAAGTCCGCCTACGCGACGAACACGATCATCTGCTT
>CAYHFE010000506.1:0-2967 GCA_964355375.1 uncultured Verrucomicrobiota bacterium | reverse complement strand
TGGGGCGACCACGGCTGGCATCTCGGTGAGAAGGAACACTGGCGTAAGTTCGCGCTGTGGGAGGAGGCCACGCGCGCGCCCCTCATTTGGGTCGTTCCTGGCGTGACGCGGCCCGGCGGAGTCTGTAACCGCCCTGTGGATTTCACGAGCATCTACCCGACGCTCTGCGACGTCAGCGGTGTGGCGGTGCCAAAACATGTGGAAGGCGCGAACATCCGTCCGCTGCTCGCCCATCCCAAGGCGGAGTGGAGCCTGCCCGCCGTCACCACGCATGGCTTTCAGAATCACGCCGTCCGCACCGAGCGCTGGCGCTACATCCGCTATGCGAACGGCGACGAAGAACTCTACGACCACACCAAGGACGAGTACGAATTCACCAATCTGGCTGGGACGAGCGCCGAGTTCGACGCGGTCAAGCAGGAACTGGCGAAGTCGTTTCCCAAGGTGAACAATCCGCCGCTGAAATCGCGGGCTGGTGCCGGAGAGGAAGGCGAAGAGGGCAAGCCCGCAGATAAACCCACGCCCCAGATCCGCCGTGAGCGGAAGGCCCAGCGCCAACAGCAAAAGGTGGATCCGGCGAAGCCGAATCCGTCCGGACAGGAATAGACATGAACGCAACGTACCAATTCTCCGGATTCTCTCTCTCAAAACTTCCCTCCACCCGGTGCACGTCCGCCGTGCGGTTGCTCGCCGCACTCATGTTGTTGAGCTTGTGTGGCCGGACGTTCGCCGCGGAAGCCGCGCGGCCCAACTTCCTTTTCATCTACACCGACGACCAGCGCTATGACGCCCTGTCCGTCGTGCAAAAGGAGCAAGGCGACGATGGAAGGTTCCCGTGGTTCAAGACGCCGAACATGGATCGTATCGCGGCGGAGGGTGTGCGCTTCCGGAACGCATTCGTCGTAAATTCGCTGTGTGCGCCGAGCCGGGCGGTGTTCCTGACCGGGCGCTACAATCATCTCAACGGCATCGCGTCGAACTTCCGTCCGTTTCCCGTGACCAATGTCACGCACGCCACGCTGCTTCGCGCCGCGGGCTACACGACGACCTACGTGGGCAAGTGGCACATGGGCAATCAACGTGAGCGGCCGGGGTTCGATCATCACTACACGTTCACCGGCCATGCGCGCTACGTGGATCCCAACTTCATCGTGGACGGCAAGGACACGCCGACGAAAGGCTGGATCGACGACCTCTCCACGGATTACGCGATTGCATTTCTCCGCCAGCAAAGGGATGCGGGCAAGCCCTGGTCGCTGGCGATTGGGTTCAAGTCGCCGCATGGGCCGTTCGATCCGCCGGCGCGGGCGAAGGATCGTTTCGCCGGCGAGTTGGCGCGCGCCGTGCCCAACCTGAATTCGCCCGTGCCGTATCTCGGTGGAGCACCGGGACGCGCCGCGCACGCCGCCGATCCTGGCGGGAAGGTGCCGGTGAACCTGAACTACTTCCGCTGCATCAGCGCGGTGGACGATTGTGTCGGCCGCCTGCTGGGCGCGCTGGATGAACTGGGCTTTGCCCGGAATACGATCCTCGTTTACACCAGCGACAACGGCTTCTACCTCGGCGAGCGCGGGCTGGGCGACAAGCGCAGCGCCTACGACGAGAGCCTGCGCATTCCGCTCCTCGTCCGTTACCCCGCACTGGGTGACGCCACGCGCGGGCGCGTCGTGGATGAGATGGTGCTGAACCTGGATCTCGCGCAGACCTTCCTCGATTACGCCGGCGTGCCCGCCCCGAAGGAAATGCAGGGCCGAAGCTGGCGTCCGCTGCTCGAAGGCCGCCCCGTCGAATGGCGGCAGTCGTGGTTCTATGAATATTTTGCCGAGGCGCAGGTGGGGTCGCGCGTCCCGGACATCACGGCGATTCGCACCACCGGCGCGAAGCTGATCAAGTATCTCGGCCACGACGATTGGACCGAGTTGTTCGATCTGAAGTCGGATCCTTACGAAACCAAGAACCTGTTCGGCGATCCCGCACAGGCGGCGCTGCGCGGCCGGATGGAAGCGGAGCACGAGCGCCTGCTGAAGGAAGTGAGCTACCGCGTGCCCGACTTCACCGACCGTCCCGACTGGTGGGGCAAACCCGGCGGGGCGGATTGGAAGCCGGACGCCGCCCCGGCGCTGCGACTGCACTTCGATTCGTCGAAGCTGGACGGCGCGCTCGTGCCCGATGTCAGCGGCCTCAACAATCACGGCACCGCCCACAGCGTCACGCTGGCCGAGGGCCGCGACGGGCGGAAAGCCCTGCGATTCACGGGCGACGGACACGTCGAAGTACCGAAATCCAAGTCACTCGATCCGTCGCAAAGCACGTGGACCATCGAAGTCGCGTCACGCGCCGAGAAACTCGATGGCGTGCTGGTCGCGCGGGGCGGCCGCACCCAGGGCTACGCTCTCTGGATCAAGGCGGGGCGGCCCGCGTTTACCGTGACGACAGGCAGCAAGGCTGTGACGGTGGAGGGCAAGGAAGCGGCTCTGGAGTGGGCGACAATCGCAGGGACGATTACGGCGCAGCACGAAATTGAGCTGCGTGTGAACGGGGCGGTGGTGGCCCAGGCTCAACTGCCGGACTTCATCGGCAAGGATCCGAACGACACGATGCAGATCGGCGCCGACCTCGGCAGCCCCGTGGTCGAACCGGCCCCACCAAAGTTCAGCGGGTGGATCGAATCGGTGCGAATCTTCACCAGTGCTCCGGCAGCCAAGCCTGCGTCGATCAATAAGAAATCAACCCCATGAAATTGCTCTTCTTTCGTCTCCTGCTGACGTGCCTTCTCTGTCTGCCGTGGTTTGCTCGCGCTGCCGCCGCCGAGAAACCGAACATCATTTACATCCTCACCGACGACCTTGGCTACGGCGACCTTGGCTGCTACGGCGCGACGAAAGTGAAGACGCCCAACCTCGACCGGCTTGCGAGCCAGGGCTGCCGATTCACGGACGCGCACAGCACCGCGTCGGTCTGCACGCC
>CAYHFE010000505.1:0-6052 GCA_964355375.1 uncultured Verrucomicrobiota bacterium | reverse complement strand
CGGACCGCATTGTTCCCCCGAGTGCGGCACGCCCGCGTTTCAGAGACCCAACCTGACGGCAATTTGAACGGTTCATGGAAAGCCGCCTTTCGCGCTGCAAATGCATCGGGACCCTGAACCCATCCAACGGTGGGGCGAGACTCCGTCGAGCCCTGGAATCTTGGCCGGCAGGAAAGTCAGGGCTCGACGGAGTCTCGCCCCACCTGTCGGCAAGGCCTACTTGCTCCCCGTCGAAGGGAGGATCTCAACCCTCGCCTCTCGCTTCATCTTCTCGACCAGACTCGGCAGCTCCTTCTGGGCTTCTTCGCGGAGCAGCGACTCAATGATGCGTGACTCCACACTCGCGAATTCGATCTTCTTCGCCGGAGTTTTGGGTCCGCCCTTGATGATATGGTAGCCAAACCGGGTCGTGATCACGTCGCTGATCTGATCGGGAGGGAGAGTAAAGGCGGCCGCTTCGAACTCCGGCACATCCGAACGGATGCGCCCGTCCTTGCTGCGCGCGATGGTGTATTCGCCCCCGCGATCCCGCGAGGCCTGATCCTCGGAATACTTTCGGACCGACGCGGCAAAATCCGCGCCCGCTTTGACCTCGGCGAGGACCTTATCGACCGTTCGCCGTTTCTCCTGTTTCTGTTCTTCCGGCAAATCCCGGCCGGTCGCGGAATTCATGGTCGAGAACAGAATGTGGCTGACCCGCACCGATTCCGGTTCAAAAAAGACGTTGGGATTCGTGTCGTAATAGGCCTTGGCCTCGGCCGAGCTAATGGTCTTCTTCAGCTTGACTTCCCGATCCATGACCGCCTGCACGATGGCTTGCTCGCCAATCTGTTCGCGAAACTTCTCGGGCGTCAACCCCATGGCCCGCAATTGCCGGTTGAACGATTCCGCGGAGGGCGCCTGCTTCATCTGCTCCGCGATAAAACGGTCGCCGGTTTCCTTCGCCTTGACTCGGTCGGCGTCGGTGGCGCGCCTCAGAAACAGTTGGGTGACGATCAGCTTGTCCAGGATCTCGCCTTCAATCTTGGTCCGCAGGTCATCCGGGACCGCCTGCCCCATGGCGGCGCGGTTGGCCTTGAACGTGAGGTAAGCCTCGTCCACCTGGCTTTGTTTGACTTCGACCCCTTGGCCCCGGGCCACCACTTTGTCGGGAAAGAGCGTGGAGGAAATGAGTGCCGAGCTGGAGAGGGCCGGTTTGTTTTCCGCTCCCCAGGCCGGGGTGGAGCTGAGGAGCATCGCCCCCAGGAGAGTGGTCGTTGTGCCAATGGCGTTCATGCGTGGTTGAATTCTTCTTCTGGCGCAAGCCGATGCCGGGTCAAAGCCGGACGACTCGCACGTTGCTGATGTCTTTGTCTTTCTGGACCTCCTCCAGCAGCTCGGGCGGCGGAACGCTGTCAAGATTGAGCACGGTCAACGCAAACCCGCCGAGCTGTTCGCGGCTCAGGCTCATGCTGGCGATGTTGATCTGATACTGGCCCATCAAGGTTCCAATATAGCCCACGATCCCCGGCCGGTCGCGATTCGTCATGATGAAGAGGACCCCGGAGGGCACCACCTCCACCGGCTGGCTGTTGAGGCGGACGATTCGCGGGTGGGCGTGCGACCCGTAGAATGTGCCGCCGACCGAGATCTTCTGCTCACCGGAATGGACGGCGACATGGATCCATTCGTTGTAATCGGTTTCCTCGTTGGATTTGATCTCTTCCACGAGAAGTCCGAGGGCGTGCGCCATGGTCCGAACATTGACCTGATTGACATCCCGGCCCCCGGCGCACTCGAGAAACCCCTTCAGAACCGATCGGGTGACGGGATCGCCCGGCAGTTCGGTGGCTTTCCCGCCGTAGGTCACGATCAACCGATCATTCCGTTTCGGAGCCAATTGGCCAGCCAGTCGGCCCAGTTTTTCTCCCAGGCTCAGATAGGGCTTCACGATGGCGTAGGTCTTGGCATCGAGATTCGGCAAATTGACGGCGTTGCGGACGGCGCCATGGACCAGAAAATCCGTGATGGCCTCGGCGACTTCAATGCCCACGTTCTCCTGGGCTTCCTCGGTGCTCGCCCCGAGGTGAGGCGTCATGATCACTTGGGGAAGATCGCGCAGCGGAAACACGGCCGGTGGCGGCTCGGTTTCGTAAACATCCAAGGCGGCGCCGGCCACCTGCCCGCTCTGAATCGCCGCCAGAAGATCCGCTTCGTGAATGATGCCGCCGCGGGCGCAGTTCAACACCCGCACCCCTTTCTTCATCTTGGCGAAGGCCGCGGCGTTGATCATCCCCTTCGTCTCGTCGGTCGCCGGCATGTGCACGGTGATGAAATCGGCCCGGGCATAGATTTCATCCAACTCGATCAGCTCCACTTGCATGGCCTTGGCGCGCGATAACGCCAAATAGGGATCATAAGCCAGGACCCGCATCCCGAAGGCAATGGCGCGGCGGGCTACTTCGCTCCCGATTCGTCCCATGCCCAGAATGCCCAACGTCTTGTTGTAGAGCTCGACTCCTTGAAAGGCCTTGCGATTCCACTCCCCCGCCTTCATCGAAAGGTGGGCCTGGGGAATCTTCCTGGCCAACGCCATGAGCATGGAAAACGTCAGCTCGGCGGTCGAAATCGTGTTGCCGCCGGGCGTGTTCATCACGACGATCCCCCGCTGCGTCGCCGCTTCCACATCCACGTTGTCCACGCCCACGCCGGCGCGCCCGACCACCTTCAGCTTCGGCGCCGCCTCGATCACTTTCCGCGTCACCTTGGTTTCGGAGCGGACGACCATCGCTTCCACCTCCGTCACAAGCGGAAGGAGTTCAGCCTCCGAGAGGCGCTTCGGCAGAACGGTCACGGTAAACTCCGGCCGTTGCTGGAAGTAAGCGATGCCCTTCGGCGAAATCGGGTCACAAATCAACACGTTCATAAAATGGAATGCGGAGTCTAGGAAAACCCAGCCATCGGGTCAAATGTTCATAACAAATCTCGAACTGTCCGGCCATCGTGAGCAGCGGCCAGCCTACCATTTTCGCCGAGTTGGAAGCATCGGTCGCGTCGCCGGCGGATTCGTGCTTTTCTCGCGGAAGGCGGACCGGAGCAGCCAATGACGCTTGACCCCCTGCATCAGTTCATCGGCTTGGACAATGGCCCGCGAGATTTCGCTCAAGATCCGGTCGTTCGCTTGCACCTGGGCGTTGAGGTTGCTCGTGATGCTGGCCAGATTCTCGAGGCTCTGCCCGAGGCTGCCGGACAGCACCGCCACATTCGTGTCCACCGTGGACAACGTGGCCTGGGCGCTGACGAGAGTTCGGTCCAGTTGGACCCGGGTGTTCGTTGGCATCAACCAGTCACCCAACGCGCCTTGGGAATTCGTCAGGTGGCGGGTGATCGTGGCGAGGTTCGTGATGACGGGTTGTGCTTCCGACATCAGAACCGTGGCGCGTGACGCCAGCGCCGCCGTGTTGGTCAGGACCGCGTGGATTTGGTTGGTCAAGTTGAAGATGCCGGGCAGCGCCGCCGCCACCGCGCTCACCAACCCCTCCAACCGCTCGGTCAAGGCCGGCGATTCCACCGGCGCGAGCCAGTAGGGCGCCGATTTCTTTCCGTACGGTCGGTAAACGCCCGCCCGGTCATCCCAAATCCCCGTGATGGACTTGGTCACGGCCTTCTTGTTCGCGACCAGGATTTTCTCGAGGCCGAGGCCGGCGATTTTTTGCAGCATCTCGGGCGAGATCGGCTCGCGGAGCGCCCGGATGGCCACCTCGTTCTTTTCGCCAACGCGAATTTCCTGAGCCAGCACTTGGTTCGGTAGATCCTCCAAACGCCGGGCTTCATCGATCGTGTATTCCCGGAACTCCATTTCCAGGTAGGTGGGGAGGCCATTCGTGCCCTTGGTGACTTCGACAAAGCGCTTGCCGAGAAAATCCGCCGCGGTCACATGGGCTTTCGAGCCCTCGGTCCAAAGGTAACCGTAGTAAGGTGCTCGAATCTGGAACTCCACGTAGATGTTGAATATGTCGCCGGGAGGCTGAGCGTCGATCCGTGTGATCTCCCCCACGTCTCGCCCCATCAATTTGACGGGATCTCCCGGCTTCAGGCCGGCCGCGGAGTCGGTCAAAGTGTAGTAGCTGACCTTGGTCACAAACCAGCCCTTGCGCTTGGCCGTGTGATAGACATAAAAGACAAAGCCCGAGATCATCAACAACGTGGCCAGGATCACGAACCAGCCCACGGCCCTCTCCACTCGACTCAATCGAGTGCGCAATTGCGGAGTCAAATCTTGCACAGCCATAAATCAATTCTTCGCCCCGTCACCCGTCAACAACTCGCGCAGCAAAATGGGATCGGCTTCGCTCAACGCCGCGCGCGCGCCCAGCACACTCCAGCGGCCCTGGCCCAGCACGGCAAACTTCTGCCCCTGCTCCACCCACGGACGCAGATCGTCGGTCGCCACAGCCAACGTCATTCGTTTTCCGCCGAGCAGTTCGTGCCCGGCCACCAAGCCGGACAGAAAATCCAGCCACCACCGCGTCTGACGCCAATCCATTCCGCGCAATGGATTATCCAAAACGAGCAGATCGGGATTCATGACCAAAGCCCTCGCCAGTCCCGCCCGCTGGCGCAGCGCCCGGCTGATCTCGCCGGGTCGGCGATGGGCCACGGAGGCCAGATCTGTGCCCTCCAGGACGGCGGCGATGCGATCGTGCGTTTCCGCCGGAAGACAATCCTGGTGGTAACAGATCGGCAATGCGAGATTCTCCGCCACGGTCAGTTGGTGAAAGAGCCGTCCTTCCTCGGCGAAAACCAACCCGATGCGCAAACGTTCCCGGACCGCCTCGTCTTCTCCCCAGCCCGCGGTGTCCCGGCCAAAGAGCCGGTGCTGCCCTCGCTGAGGCCGCAACAAACCAGCCATCGTCAGAAGCAAGCTGCTCTTGCCCGACCCGGGCAACCCTCCCACCACCCAGTAATCGCCCGCGCCCACCGTCCACGTCACGCCCTCGACGACGGCCACGTCCGGCGCTTGGGCGGCGGCGACCGCGACCTCGAGCATTTCCACCACCGGCGAGTTCATGTCCATTGGATTCATCGCACCCGGCGTGTCGTCACAGAATCAGATAAACCAGAATGAAAAGCGCGTCCAGCAACGTGCAGACCACCACGCTCTCCACCACCGCGCGCGTCGTCGCCTCCGCCACCTCTTCAATGCGCAGCGGCCGGGCCAATCCATGGAAACAGGTCACGATTGCAATGACGAACCCGAAGCTGCCGCTTTTCAAGGCCAGCAGCACGAAATCCTGCCACTCCAGCGCCACCGCCAATTGGCTGAAATAGTCGCCGGGCAAGAGCGGCACATCCTGCAAAAACGCGAACAAATAACCGCTGCCCAACGCGATCAGAATCAGATAAATGGTCAGGGCGAAGATGGAGCAAGCCAGTCCCAGCGCCCGAGGCACGACCAGATAATGAATCGGATCAATCCCGAGCGCCTCGAGCGCTTCCACCTCGCCCAGAGCTCGCGCCGTCCCCAGCTCAATCACAATAGCGGTGCCAATGCGCGTCAGGACGAGCAAGGCCGTGACCAGGGGGCCGAGTTCGCGCACCACCGCCGTCACCATGATCGTGCCGGCGTAATTCGTCGCCCCGACCCGGCTGAGCAAGGAAACGGTTTGACCGATGATGACGAGTCCCAGGGCCAGAGCCAGGAAGGTGACGATGGGCAACAGCGCCACTCCGGCGCGATTGATTTGCTGGCGCACGAGCGGATGGATGACCCGGGAGGCGACATTGAATTTCGTCACCACCACTCCCAGCGTAATGAGGGCGAACGCGCCCAAGTCGTGGATTGCGGTCGTCAGCCGGAGGATCTTTCGCCCGATCCAATTCATGTAGCCACGGGCCACCCGGGAACGCGCAAGACCTCGGGCCTTGGAAAGGTCAGGGGCGGCAGCACCGGCATTTTCCACAACCGCAAAATAGGGACTCTCCTCGACCCGGTCAAAGGCAAACCCGCAGCAGTTTTCATTTTGACAAGTAGGTAGTCCCGGCTTCAGCCGGTCGCCACGTGAAAACCGGC
>CAYHFE010000504.1:0-6064 GCA_964355375.1 uncultured Verrucomicrobiota bacterium | reverse complement strand
GCAAGACTGGGCTTTGTTCCGGAATCCCGTCGGGATTCGGCAAGGCGGACTCTCCAACTTGTGGGTAATGCACAGCTCCAAGACGCTGGCGCGACGCCGCCCACTCCATTCGGTTCAGAGTCGCAATGCCTGCGCCAAACGGAAGGCGACTCTTCACGAACCTTCGGCAGGACCAAGCTCAGCGCAGTTTCGCCGATCAGACTTCCGCGAGCGGTTCGTTGGCGTCGCCGAATCGGCCGGGGCGGACTTGCATCTTATCCATCAGAGAAAGGTAGAGGCGGCACATCTGGCGATCCGGCTGGCCGCGGTAATCGAGGACACGGCCGCCGGCCATGCGTCCACCGCCGCCGCCGAGCAGGACCACGGGCAGTTGGGTGGCGTCGTGATTGCCGTTGAGCATGCTCGAGCAGTAGAGCAAAAGGGTGTTGTCGAGGGCGGTCCGCGGGCCTTCTTGAATGGCCTCCAGTTTGCGCGCGATGTAGGCGACTTGCTGGAGAAAGAACTGGTTGACCTTCAGCCAATCAGCGGTGTCGCTGTGCGAGAGCAAGTGATGGATCATGTAATCCACCCCGAGGTTGGGGAAGCGCAGCGAGCTATGGTCGTTGTTCAGTTTGAGCGTAGAAACCCGGGTGGTGTCGGTCTGGAAACCGAGCACGAGCAAATCGCACATCAGGCGCATGTGTTCGCCAATGTCCTGCGGAAGACCATCGGCCGGGCGCGGAATGTTGGGCGCGGTCAGCGTGGGACGCCAGCCCTGCAATTCGCCTTTCCGCCCGGCGCTTTCAATGCGCTGCTCCACGTCTCGCACGGAATCGAGGTATTCATCCAGCTTGCGTTGATCGAGAGCGCTGATCTGGCGGCGCAGGTTCTGGGCGTCGGCGAGGACGGCGTCCAGGACGCTCTGATCCCCGCGGCTCACTTCATCCTTGAAGAGACGGTCGAAGGCGAGCGCCGGATAAATCTCGAGGGGCGTGGGCGTGGTGGGCGAGGTCCAGGAGATGTGCGAGCTGTAGAGCATCGAGTAATTCTTGTGCACGGATGGATTCGACTTCTCGCAGCCGAGGACCAGGCTGGGCACTTTGGTGGAACGACCGTAACGCTGCGCCAGCATTTGATCGATGCTGGTGCCGGAGCGAATTTCTCCGCCGGACGCGAGCGGCGCGCCGGAAAGGAGGTTGCCCGTTTGCGAGCTGTGAATATTGCCTTTCTGCGCCTCCTCGTTGTAAAGGCCGCGAATGAACAGCATCTTCTCGCGGAAATCGGTCAGCGGCGCGAGCACTTGCCCCAGCTCCATCTGCTTGCCCTCGCCCTTGGCCCACCATTCCTTGCTGTGGAAACCATTGCCGGAAAATAACACGGCCAGACGCACGGGGGCTTCGCTGGCCGGTCGCGCCAGGGCGGGCGTGTCGCCCCAAACATTGAAGGACTCCATCCAAGGCAGCGCCATGGTGACGCCGACTCCACGAAGGAAGGCCCGGCGGGAGAATTGGTGAGTGGTCATAGGTTGTTCCGGGTGGAGTTGGGAGATTGGTTCTAAATTCTTTGGCTATTCATCATTCGGCGCGTCTTGCCCTCGGATCTCGCGGAACTGCCGGCTCCGAACGATCGTCTCGATGGCGGCGGTGACGCGGAACTCGTGCGACTGAAGTTGAGCGCGCATTTCTGAAATAAGCGGACCGTCGGAAAGCAGCACGCCGCGGCCCAGGGAATAGCCCAGCAGCTTTCGGCAGAATTGCCTGAGAAAAGTGTCGCGGCGCTGGTTCAGGAGGTAGGCGCGCAGGCCGGCCCAACCGTCAAACTCCGCGCCGTCCATCGCCTTCACGCGGGTGTCGATCGGGCGGTCCCCCAGGTCGCGGTCACGGCGGCGGCCGATGGCATCGAAGCCTTCCAAAGAAAAGCCATACGGATCAATGCGCCGATGGCAGCCATAGCATTTGGGGTCGCGGCTGTGTTTCTCGACGAGTTGGCGCACCGTGAGCGATTCGGTGGCTTCGTCCTCGGGCAGGCGAGGCACGTCCTTGGGCGGGCGGGGCAATTTCTCGCCGAGCAGCACTTCAGCCACCCAATTACCCCGCAGGATGGGACTGGTGCGGGAAGCGCCGGATTGTTTGGCCAGCGTCGTGGCCTGGGCGAGAATGCCGCCCCGCGAATATTTTCCGACGCCTTCCACCCGCCGCCACTCGGATCCGGTCACGCCCGGGATGCCATAATGCCGGGCCAGCTCTTCGTTGAGAAACGTGTAATCGGCGTCGAGGATGTTGAGGACCGAGCCGTCGCGCTGGAAAAGATCGGTGAAGAAGCGGATCGATTCTTCATACATCGCGCCTCGGAGATCGGTAAACGTGGGGAAGTGGCGTTCGCTTTTCTCGCCGAGCTGATCGAAGTCGTAAATATGGAGCCAGGCGCAGGCGAATTCTTTGGCCAGGCGGCGGGCCCGGGAATCGCGGAGCATCCGGCGGGTCTGTGCGACCAGCACGTCGGGGTCGCGAAGTGTTCCGCTCCGGGCCATTCCCCGCAGTTCTGCGTCCGGCGCGGACGACCAAAGAAAATAGCTCAGGCGAGTGGCCAACTCTCCGTCGTTGACCGGTCCCGCCTCCGCCCCGGGCCCGGGTTTCTCGGCGCGATAGAGGAAGGCCGGCGCGATCAACACCCGCGCGAGCGTGAGGCGAATGGCTTCGTCGTGCGGGAGCTCTTGATCCCGAAGTTTGCGATACAGTCCGCGCAACTCCTCTTTCTCGGCGCCGCTGAGCGGGCGGCGATAGGCGTCATCGGCAAACTGGAGCACTGCGTCCAGATGGCGCGGCTGGGTCTCGACCAACCGCTGGCGGAAGGCGGCGGCCCGTTGGTGGATCGGTTGGCGCATCGGTTCGAAAACCTTGGGGTCGGCATCTTGGGTCGCGTATTGCCAGAGTTGCTCGAAGGCGTCCACCAGAGTCAGGGCGTCCTGGTTGACGTAGTGTAATTCATCCCAGAGCTGGTCCAGCCGGGCGGCTTGGGCGGAGTCGAGCATGAGGCGCGCGAAATGATGATCCTCGCGGTAGTAAAGCGTGAGCGTCACCACTTCATCGACGGGCACAATCTTGGTGTAGCAGAGCGCGGCGGGGAAGATCTGGCGAAATTCCTCGAACGTGGCTTCAATGCGCCGGCGCGCGGCGCTGCCGTCATTCGCTAGAATCGGCGTCGCAAATACCAGGGGCTTGTCCGCATCGGTCCAGGTGCCTTTGCTGCCGGGGGCGGCCGCTGAGCTCGCGACCAGGCCCCGTTCGGTCTGAGGTTTTGCGGTCAAGGCCTGAAGCTGCACGCTGCCTTCCCGGCCGGTCGCAGGGTGCAGTGAACCGGTCGTGACCAACTCGTATCCTTCCACCAGGTCGGCGGGCAGTCGAATCTCGATCTGCGAGGGCGCGCGCACGCCGAGGCTGGCGGCATCGATGGAAGAGCCGTTGGGATGGCGACCGAAGAGCGCGGGATCGAGACCCACCGCCGGGGCAAGATTCGGATCGCGAGCGGAATCGGATTCCGGGCCTGGCGTTTCCGCCGTGGCGTCATGGGGTCGGCTCGAATCCATCTGATTTCTGAACAACGGACCGCTCAGGGAGATAAGCTGACGATAGAGGACCGCGTCGGGAGAGGCCGAGGCGGTCGGCGGTCCGGCCAGCAGCAGCCCTGCAACGTCATCCGCCAGTTTTCGCTTTTCGTCCATGGTGGAGGCGGCGCGCCATTTCGCCAGGATCGAGCCGTCGGGGATGATCGGTCCCAGCGGCTCGCCTTGGTCCGGCTCGCTGTAGAAATGCCAGACGCCCGCGTTGCCGAAACGGTCGGCATGCGGATTGCCGGCGAGCACGTCGGGCGAGACATCCCGAGCCAGATTCCACTCGCGTCCCCCGGCTTGGACTTCGGTCAGCGATAAATCCACCGCCGTCAGGTCACAGGAATGATTGCCATCCCGCGGTCCAATCAGGAGAGAAATGAGGTCGCCCGGTTGCACGGCGAGATTATCGAGGAGGGGAGAACGGACTTCCTTGGCCCCTTGGGCGATGCCGGCAGCGAGGCGTTGGCGGGTGGCGCCGCGCCGTCGTTCGAGCGACCAGGTGACTCCATTGCCGCATTCCGGATGGGCGTGTTGGATGGCAGTGATGACCCGCACTTGGCCGGCCATGGGACTGCGCCAGCCCACCACCGCGGCAAGTTTGGGTGACGGATGAACGGCGACGCTGTGGGGCTTCATGTTCCCGGGAATGCGCACAGGTTGATCCGAGGAATTAGCCGCGAGATGGGGTGTTTCACTTTGGCCCCAGCCCTTGATGAAATCGTAGCCGGAAACGCTGGAGTATTGATTGGTAAAATAGCTGTCGATCTGAACCGAGCCGCCGGTGCCGAGGCCAAGGTACTCGAGCCAAGGCACGAGGATGTCGGCTTCAACGCGGTGGCGGCGGGCGAGCTCCGCGACAGTCAACCGGCCGGGCGCTTCAATGGCCGCGGCGGCGGCGCGCAGGCAGGGAGCCGTGGCGGCGAGGACGCGTTCGCGGCGGGCCGACCAAGCGCGGTAGCCATCGCGAACGTCCCGGAGCAGGAGTGTCGGACGGCCGGGCGCTTCCAAGCGCGGCCGCTCCCAGACCACGTCATCGCCGTCCGAGCCATCACCGGCGTAGGACGCGACCAGATAAATCGCGACTTCTTTCCCGTCGCGCGAGGGAGGAAGTTTCACCCGCACCTCCTGCTGGGATTGAAGTGGATGGATCGGTTCCATCCAGGCCATCGGGCCGTTGAGTTTTCCGATGTGACCGATCGAATTGAATTTCCAGAGCGCGTGCTGCCAGGGCGCGATCTCGTTGGCGAGCATCGGCGCGTCTCCGGGTCGAGCGGCGCGCCAGCGCGTCCGGATGGGGTCCAGAAGGATGGACGGGTTGGTGGCGGTTAGTGTGTTCCAAAGGAGCGAGAGGTATTTGGGGCTCAATCCGCGCGCCAGCGCCACGGACTCCAAACGTGATGCGGTCGAGACCGAGGATTGGTCAGCGGCCGCGTCCAACGTGGCGGCAAGATATTTTTCGAGCGGCAGAACGCCCCCGTCTTTGGTGTCGAATTTGATGCCCTGCAAATTGACCGCGGAGCCGCCGCCGTTGTCGGTGTAGCGCCGATAGAAACCGCGAATCTCGGCGAGGATTTCCTCCGTCCAATCTCGCCGCGTGTTCTTGGGTGAAAATCGAATCCCCTGCGGCAGGAGGAGAGCATGGCGGGCGATCTCCTTGCCCGCGTCCAGATACTTGGTGACGAGAGACGGGGACATCACGAGGGACTGGCCGACGTTCATGAAACCCTCGCCGGACGCGGAGTCCGTCGGGAATTCCCGCGCCGGGTCGAGCGATTCCACTCCGGTCAGGTCGCGCACGGTGTAAGTGTATTCTGCGTTCGACAGACGCCGGAGGACGACCGGTCCGGGATCGCCGGCCCGCGCCCGGGCGATTTCATCGAGCACCGCGTTGGCCCAAGCCAGCAACCGATCGCGCTGTTCGGTCGTCGGCTGCGGCTTGTCTTTCGGCGGCATCTCTTGATTGGCCAACTGCTCGGCGACGCCTTGCCAGACTTTGGGAAATCGCGTGGCTAGATCCAACGAAGAGAACCGTTCCAGATCGAGGTCGCCTTTGTGTTTCTCGGTCGAGTGACAGCCCAGGCAATACTGTTGGAAAAGAGGCCGGATGATCGATGGGTAGTCGGGGCTCGGGTCGGCCGTTTCGGCGGCGAGAGCATTCCAGCCCATGGCCCCGAGAAGCCAGACCGCGAACGGAGCGCCGGAAGCGACGCCGAGGGCGCGTCGAAGCAGCCATCGGAGAGGCTGGCCAAGAGAAATGAAAAATGAGCGGGTGCGCATATCAAACGAGCAAATTTTGGCCGACGTGGCCCGCCCCGTCGGTCAGACGAACCATTGGAAATTAACGAACACATTTTGCGGTTCGTGGGCAGCCCCTTGAGCCCCGGAGGGTTCATGGATATTAGCCAGGTGCAAGCGAGTTCACGAGCGCGGCACCTGGACCGCCAAGCAGACGGTTCACGCCCTGGCCGGGCGCCG
>CAYHFE010000503.1:0-6073 GCA_964355375.1 uncultured Verrucomicrobiota bacterium | reverse complement strand
GAACTGCTGACGCCACCAAGATTCCTCTTGCGCCGGTCCGGGTCATTGGTACAGTCCCGCTCCAGATTATTCGTCTGCGATCCACCTGCTGCGGTGGTTTTTTTGCTTTTGGCATCGGGAAATGAGTCTATCAGGTCGTGAAATTATTTAGTGGCACCTCCAACCCGCCGTTAGCGCGCTCGATTGCCGCATCCATCGGCATCGAATTGGGCAAGTGCACGGTGAGCGCTTTCCCGGATGGCGAAACCTTCGTGAAAATCGAGGAAAACGTCCGAGGGGAGGACGTGTTTCTGGTGCAAGCGACCAGTCCGCCGACCAACCATTATTTGATGGAAATGTTCATCTTGATGGACGCGCTCCGGCGAGCCAGCGCTTCACGGATCACGGCGGTGTTACCATTCTACGGCTACGCGCGCCAGGATCGAAAGGACCAACCGCGAGTTCCGATCACTGCGAAACTGGTCGCCAATCTTCTGGTGGCGGCGGGAGCCAATCGCGTGCTGACGATGGACCTCCATGCTCAACAAATTCAGGGGTTTTTTGACATCCCGGTGGATCATCTCTATGCCGCGCCGGTCATGTATGAGTATCTGAAGAGCAAACAGCTTCCCGAGTTGGTGGTGGTCAGCCCGGATGTCGGAGGACTAAAAATGGCGCACGCCTACTCCCAAGTGCTCGAGGCCGGCTTGGCCATCGTCGCGAAGCGCCGCAAAAGCGCCACGGAGATTGAGTCGATGGCTGTCATCGGTGAAATCCGCGGCAAAACAATTCTCTTGGTGGACGATCTGACGGAAACCGCCGGAACTCTGACCACTGCCGCAGCGCTGCTTCGGAAAAAGGGCGCGAAGCGGATCTTGGCGTGCGTCTCCCACGCGATTTTGAACGATTTGGGGATCGAACGACTTCGAAAATCAGATATTGACGAACTGATAACGACTGATACTGTTCTCCGCCCTGCAATCGACGGGGTTAACATCGTCACCTTGTCGGTGGCGGAATTATTGGGCGAAGCGATTAAGCGAATCCACTCTAATTCGTCGGTGACGTCGCTTTTTGAATTTAAGGGCGGCCGGACGAGTTGAGAACGGTCTGGCCCGAATTTGTAGAGATCGAAGCATGAAATCTGTATTGTTGACAGCATATCCGCGCACCCTCGCAAAACGGGCGGGCGCTAAAAAAGTCCGCAGAAACGGGCGCGTTCCGGCCGTTATTTACGGTCGCCACCATTCGCCGCAAAATCTCGAGATTGGCCGGAAAGAACTGGAAGATATCATCCATCATTCGGCGAGCGAAAATGTCCTGGTCGATCTCAATGTGCCCGATGATGCCAATCCAAAGCGATTGGCCCTCGTGCAAGAAGTGCAACACCACCCGTTGAGCGGCGCCGTTTTGCACGTTGACCTCCATGAAGTTGTGGAGACGGAGAAAGTGACGCTTTTGGTACCCCTCGAAACACGGGGGGAGGCCATCGGAGTCAAAACGGGCGGCGGAGTGCTGGAACACGTGCTGTTCCGAGTTAAAGTGCGCGCCTTTCCGAAGGACCTGCCCGAATTCATCTCGGCCGACGTGAGCCAATTGGAACTGGGCAAGTCGATTCATATAGGCGATCTCACTGCGCCCGAGGGCGTGGAAATCCTGGGTGAGAAGAAGATCGTGGTGATTTCCGTTTCGCTTCCCAAGACGGAAGCGGAGGAGACGGCGGAAACGGAAGTGGCAACAACGGCGGAACCGGAAATGATCCGCGAGAAGAAAGAGGAAGGTGTAGTGACGGCACCGGTGAAGGGCGCCGAGAAGGCCGCGGTGAAAGCCGGCGAGAAACCAGCGGTGAAAGTCGCCGAGAAGGCGCCGGACAAGGCGGAGAAGAAGGCCGAGAAGAAGAAATAGCCATGGGGGCCTTTCGCCCATGCCGTCGAGCAAGTGGGTGGCGTTCACATGGAGGCGCTTCATCTCATTGTGGGATTGGGGAACCCGGGTTCGAAATACGTCCGAACCCGCCACAACGTCGGATTCATGGCCGTGGAAGAGTTCGCCAGTCGCAGGGGGTCCGATTGGACTTTCGAGGAAAAGTTCAAGGCTCGCTTAGGGAAGGGCGATCATCTGGGGCGGAGGCTTCTGCTCTGCGAACCTCAGACGTATATGAATCTGACCGGGACGGCGGTGCGAGGATTGGTGGACTACTATCGGATCCGGATAGATCGTCTGATGTTGTTGGTTGATGATGCCGATATTCCTTTTGGATCGATCCGGTTGCGATCCACAGGAAGCAGTGGCGGGCATCACGGTTTGGAATCCGTGGAACGAGAGTTGTCCACCCGGGACTATCCGAGACTGCGGATCGGAATTGGCCGGCAGGTTGACGGGGTTCGGGAAATCACCGAACATGTCTTGGGGAAATTCAGTGTGCCCGAGACAAGACAATTGCCCGCGGTGCTGGAAAGAGTGGCGGACCAGATCGAATGTTGGCTGACCGCCGGAATGCAGAAAGCAATGAATCAGTTTAACGGAGCCATCGAATCTCCGATGCCAAAGGAAAGTTAAGTGAAAAAGTACGAAGGTTTGTTCATCTTAAATACGACGGGAAAAGAAGACGGGGTCAAAGAAGCCATCGACAAGATCTCGGCCGAGATCGCGGCCTCGGGCGGCAAGGTCGAAACCGTGCAGAAAATGGACAAGCGTCCCTTCAGTCGAGTGGCGGATAAGAAGTACAATTCCGGGTTTTACGTGAACGTCATCTTCGAGGTTCCGCCGACGTCGGTGGCTCAACTACGCAAGAAGTTTTCGCTCAGCGAAGAGATCTTTCGCGTCCTCTTCACCGAGGCTCCGGCGCCGAAAGCCGCGGCCAAAGCTGCCTAAACAACTCAGCGAGCACGGGACATGGCCGGATATAACAAAGTCATTTTGATCGGGAATCTGACGCGCGATCCAGAGTTGCGCTACACCCCCAAAGGAATCGCCATTGCCAAGTTCGGTCTGGCGATCAACCGTTCTTGGCGCGACGCCACCTCCGGTGAAATGAAGGAGGAGGTGACGTTTGTGGACATCGACGCCTTCGGCAAACAAGCCGAGACTCTCGGTCAATACATGAAGAAGGGCAGTCCCCTCATGGTCGAGGGCCGTCTTCGTCTGGATACCTGGGAAGACAAACAGACGAGCCAAAAACGTAGCCGGTTGGGTGTGGTTCTGGAGGCCTTTCAATTCCTCGATTCAGCTCGCAATCGCGAAGGCGCTCCTTCCGAATCTCCCCGTCCCAAGCCAGCCGCTCCTTCCGCGCCACCCCCGTCGGCGAGCTCATCTGAGGGCGAGGAATCGGCTTCAGAGGATGATGTTCCGTTCTGAAACGGCCGAACCTCGGATTGTCCGCGACCCATTTGTCCGCAATTTCACTAAATTTATACCACCTCTATGGCAAAAACTGAAGTAATCCTCACCCAAAATGTTGTTGGCCTGGGCGGCGAGTCAGATCACGTGAAAGTCGCCGCCGGTTACGCACGAAACTACCTCTTTCCTCAGGGCCTCGCCATTCCGTTGACGGCTGCGAACAAGCGTCGATTGGACTCGCTGCGTCATCGTCGGTCGGAACGTGAAACCCACGAGTTAACCACCATGACCGATCTCGGTCAAAGCCTGTCCAAACTAACCCTCGTCATGACGGTCAAGGCGGGAGAGGAAGGCAAAATGTTTGGTTCGATCACCGCGGGCAGCATCGCGGACGAACTGAAGAATCAATTCGAGGCCATCGTGGACAAGCGGAAGATTCACTTGCCCCAGCCGATCAAGCGCCTCGGGGACCACGAGGTTGAGCTTCGGTTGCACGCGGCGGTGGTGACGATCCTCAATGTCCGAGTGGAAAGCTCGACCCCCGCCCCCAAGACGGCTGAAACCGGGGCGACTGAGGCAAGGAAACAGGCGGGAGACAGGTCATCGGCCGACGGGAAGAACGAACCACGGGTAGATCGCCAAGATCGGGCGCAACGCAAGCCGCGCCCTGCGAAAACGGACTAGGTTTAGTGGCGACCTTGACCAGCTTCGCCGGCGGTTTCTCCTGAGCATTGCCCTCCAGTGGAGAGGTTATTGGGACATTTCGAGGCGCGACGACCGGGGCGGTTTTGCTTATGTCTTCACTTTCCGGAAAGCTTGGTGTTGTCTGCGGCGTCGCAAATAAACGTTCCATCGCCTGGGCCATAGCCCAAGCTTGGCACCAGGCCGGCGCCCGGTTGGCCTTTACCTACCAAGGGGAACGCTTGAAGGAGAACGTCTCTGAACTCGCCGCGACCTTTGGCCCGGATACCTTGATGCTGCCATGCGACGTTACCAAGGATGAGGAGATTCATCGCGTCTTTGAGGAAGTGGGGCAGAGATTTGGCGGCCTTCATCTCTTGCTCCATTCGGTGGCTTTTGCCCCTCGTGAAGCCTTGGAGGGGGAGTTCCTAAATACCAGCCGTGAGGCGTTCCGGATCTCCCATGATGTCAGCGCCTATTCCCTCATTGCCCTCGCCCGCGAAGCCGCTCCGTTGATGACCGACGGTGGGAGCATCGTCGCCATGTCGTACTATGGAGCCGAGAAAGTGGTGCCCCATTACAACGTCATGGGCGTGGCTAAGGCGTCCCTGGAGGCGAGCACCCGCTATCTCGCTTACGATTTGGGGCCGAAGAGAATTCGGGTCAATTGCATTAGCGCCGGACCGGTCAACACCTTGGCGGCGCGGGGAATTGCCGGTTTCACCGATATGCTCAAGCACTATGAAGTCCACGCGCCCCTCAAGCGAAATGTCCTCCCAGCGGAGTTGGGAGCTACCGGCACTTTCTTAGCCAGCGATGGGGCCGCCGCAATCACCGGTCAAGTGATCTACGTGGATTGTGGCTACCAGATTATGGGAATGTGACAGCCGACAGGTGGCAGCCATTCTCATTTTTGCAGGTATGTAGTCCAGGCTTTAGCCGGCTTTTGCGTGGCGACCGGCTAAAGCCGGGACTACATACGCCGAGCGGACAGTGTACTGGGCCAAAATGAGAATTGTTGGACAGGCGCGGTGGCCAGTTGCGACGAAAGATATTACATGGGAGAATGGAGTGAATAAACTCCTCCGATCTCATGGAACGATCGAAAGTCAACGCCCCATCCTCCTCGTACCGTGGCTGAGAAAGTGATCCAGATTCGGAGCAGTCTCGCGGTGGTGCAAGACCACTCCCGCCATTTCAGCGATTTCACGTTCGTTTATCCAGTTATTTCAAGGCGCTCCCAGGGCCTCTCGATCGGGGTCAACCTCAATCCGGACAAAGTCTGCAATTTCGACTGCGTTTATTGCGAAGTGGATCGCCGCCGCCCCGGCCAAGTGTCGCGCGTCGATCTCAACCAGACCCGCGATGAGTTGATCGCCATGGTTCGCTTCGCCAGGGACGGCGGCCTGGCCCGAGAACCGAAATTCAATGAAGTCCCTTGGCTGACCCGGGAGATCAGAGATATCGCGTTCAGCGGAGATGGAGAGCCGACCCTCATCCACAATTTCGCCGAGTGCGTCCGCATGGTCGCGGAAGTGAAGCGCGCCGAAGGATTGGCCCAAACCAAGATTGTCTTGGTCACAGACGCAGCCGGTCTGGACAAGGCCGACGTGCGACGAGGTCTCGATCTGATGGACGCAAATGACGGCGAGATTTGGGGCAAGCTGGACGCCGGCACCGAGGCTTACTTCAAACAAATCAACCGGACCACCGTCCGGTTCGATCGGATCTTGAAGAATCTGCTGACCACAGCCCGCCGCCGCCCCATCATCATTCAGACTCTGTTCCTCAAATTCGACGGGGCAGCGATGCCGTTGGAGGAGTTGCAGTCCTATGTGGAGCGCCTCCATGAAATCACGAGGGCAGGGGGCCGTATCAAGGAAGTCCACGCCTACACGATCGCGCGTTCAACCCCCGAGCCCAACCTCCTCAAACTCGACGCCCGAGAACTCGACGGCATCGCGAACACGATTCGGCAATCGACCGGGCTGACAGTTCGGACCTTTGACTGACCCCGCTTTTTTGATCTTGCGTTTCCGCAAGGCCTCCTTCTAGCTCTCGATTGAACCCCAGA
>CAYHFE010000502.1:1486-6088 GCA_964355375.1 uncultured Verrucomicrobiota bacterium | reverse complement strand
GTGTCCTGAGTCAAAATGAGAACTGCTAAGTACCCGCATCGGTCCCGATGATGAACCAGGTCGGGACGAGCCGCCGTCTCGTCCGCGCCGCGTTCAGCGGCGCCAACAGGGACACGCGAGCCGCGCGTCCCTACCTCGCGGTTCATGGGCAGGGAAAACCTCCAACGATCGGACGTGCCTCGTGGCCATGAACCCATCCAACGGTGGGGCGAGACTCCGTCGAGCCCTGGAATCCTGGCCGGCTGGAAAGTCAGAGCTCAATCCATTTCCACGAGCCGGTCGGGAAGCGGGGCGATCGGCCAAAGAAAAAGGGACGGCCACTCAGCCGTCCCCAACCGAAAGAAAATGACTGCGAGACTCTAGTTGGTCTGCTGGCGTCGTTGCCCGCCCTGGCCGCCCTGGCCGCCCTGACCGCGACGTTGACCTTGCTGGCTCTTTTCCCACTTATCAAACTGTTCGGTCGTGAGGACCGTCTTCATTTTGGCCGAAAAAGCTGTGCGCAGTTCCTGATTCTTCGTGCGACGATCTTCCTGCGAAAGAGCGGTGTCCGCCCGCAGAGCCGCCATCTTTTCCGCGCGATCCTTCAGCAACGGTTTCACCTTCTCCTGCTGCTCGCTGGTCAGCTTCAAATCGTCCGCCATCAGTTTTATCTGTTCTTCTGGGGTGCCACCGCCCCGCCGCCCTTGACCTCGTTGTCCCTGGCCCGGCGTCGGTTCCGCATCTGCGCCTATGGCCAACGGCGAGAACGCCACCATGCTTCCGACCGCGATCAGGGCCATCACACTCAGTTTGCTTATCTTCATAGTATCTTTGTTTTGCTCGTTATGTTCCGCCCTCGATCGCGTCGCCTCGACACGGTTCGGGCTTTTCTGGTTCATGAAGCCAGACGCCGCGGGAAAATGCTTGGTTACAGGATTCTGGGCGGCGGAATGGGCGAGTTAAAGACCGCGCTCCACTATCGAACAATCGGGTCTCCAAGAAGTCGGACGCGCCATCCCGCCTGACCTTGCCTCGGTCGGAGACTAGCGCCCCAGCTCACGGCTGGGCGGAAGTTGGAAGCGATCTCGGTCCGTCCACCTCGGCCAACTGGAGTCGGAGCTGATTGAGTTGATTCGTCTGGGTGGGAAAGAGAAAGGCGGGATCGATTTCCGATTGGAAGCGACGCGCCAAATCGAACCGCTTCTGGGCCATCAGAGTTGCGAAACAAGCCAGGCTGTAAACGGTTCTTTCCGACTCCTTCAAAGCGGAGGCATCGAGCACGGCTAGAAGTCCGTCCGCTTCCGCGTAACGATGATTCTGCAGCAAAGCGAGCGCGTGATTGATTCGGATCGATGGACTCTCGGGAAAGCGGGAGAACAACTGAAAGGTCTCCTTAACGGCCTCCCCCGGCAAACGACCGGTGATCGCCAGCGCCGCCGCGAAGTTGTTCTGCGCGGGCCAACTGGTCGGGCTCAACGCGAAGGCCGCCGCCGCCGCCCGCGAGAGCAAGGCCTCGTCCTTCATTCCATAGGCCACCATCACCATCATTTCCCAATAGGAAGGATTCTGCCGGCCAGCTTCTTCGAGCGGAATCATCACGTCACGCGCGATCGACGCCAAGCCCGATTCACAAAGGCCTCGGGAAACGAACAAGGCCATCTCCAGATTCTCCGGCGGCCGCGCCGCGATCCGGGCAAACAGTCCGTCGGCGACTCCGGGACGTCCTTGGGCGAGCTCAGCCCGGCCCTCCAAGTAGTAGCTGAAGCCACTGAGACGATCGCCCACTTCGGGGGTGAGTCGAATGCGCAGGGCGAGCAGGCGCAGCTCATCCCACCGTTCCGTGATCAGGAGCAGATTGCCATAGAGCGCCCACAATCCGTCGAGAAAGCCGAATTCCGTCGCGGACTGATCGAGCAAGCGGGTGGCGTGTTCCCGGAGCCCCAATCCATGGTAGGCCTGAGCCAGCTCAATCGCCTCGACGCCCGTGATCGGGGAATCGGCGAACGACTTCGCCCGACGCACCGCCTCATCGCGGCGTCCCACCCGATCCAGGAGTTGCCAGCCTCGGATCTGATCGATGAGACGGGTCTTCTTCCAATCTTCGAGGTGTTGCATTGTCGCGAAATAGCCATCGGCATCCAAGCGCCGCTCACACACTCGCAGGTAAAGGCGATGGGCCAGGACCCGCCACGGACCCTCCGACAAGTTATCCTCCAGCCGGCGCCCGGGACGCGCCGACACATCCGCCGTGCCCCACATCCCAGTGAAGGCCGCTCGATAAAGCTCCATCTCCGGATCCGCCTGAATCTCCGGGACCGAATCGAGGGCGTGCCAGGCTTGATCGAACTCGGAGATCCGGTCGCCGTTGAACAGTGACCTGAGAAGACTCTTTTGGAGGGTCGGCGTGAGTCGGGCTTTCTGGGGAACCAAAACGCTGAGGAGGAAGTGGTCCAATCCATACTTTTGCAGCACCCCGGCCACCAGCTCCAGATCAACGAGGTTGGTCCGAGTCAAACGCAACAACCAGAAGGCGCGTTGCAGAGCCATCATTTGAAACTCGGGCGGTTGGACCTTTTCATAAATCTGCCGGAGACTGGCCCGAGCCAGCCTCAGATTTCCCGGGTTGTTGGCGAAGGCCATGCTGTAGGAAATCATTCCTTCTTGGACCCGGCCCTTGGCGAGCTCATCCAGCGCGGTTCTTTCGAGCGAGCGCGCCTGCAGCCAGTCCAGACAGGAAATCCTCACCACGGGCCGAAAACCGGCTGGAGTGGCCCTCCAGATCTTGGCCAAGGCCGCCGCCAGGACGAGAGGCAGGAGGAGCAAGCCAAAGAAAACGAGCCGGAACCAAACGGAAAACAAGATCGCCCGAACCAACATGTGGATCACGGGCCACTCCAAGAACGCCTTGGCGATGCGGTCTTTCGTGGTCGTGCGCATGGCCCGAATTCGAGGGGGTGGATCAGCGAGATGCTGACGGATCGATTCCGGCCGGCGCGCGACCGCGCTGCCGCTTGCGCCACGCCGCAAACCCCAGGAGTCCCAGGCTCAAGGCCAACGCATACTCCTCGGGCTCGGGCACCGCCGAAAACGAGACGTTGACGTCATTGCCTGACTGACTGATGGAAAAGTTGCCGCCGGCGAGCGGGTTCTGGAAGCCGGACGTGTTCAGGCTGAATTTCGTCGAGTCGAAGCCGCTGATTCCGCCGCTGGCCGAAGCGATGGTCCAGGCTTGGTTCTGCGTGCTGTCGAAGCCGGTGGCTTGTCCTGAAGCGCCGGCCAGGGTCAATGAAGTCACATTGATGTTGAACGGGCTTCCGGAGGTGGCGCTGATGGTTAACGCGCCGGAGATGTTCAACCAATCCCAACCCGGATCTCCCCCTTTGCTGCCGCCCGCGTGATTGATTTCCCACACGTAGTTGCCGCCGCCATTCCATGTCTGGGCGCCGCTGCTCAACGTGCCAGGACTTGCGCCCGGCGAGACCGTGCCCCCGGCATTCAGGACCATGGAACCGATCGAGCCGCTCCCGAGCACAATGCCGCCGCTGTTGATCGTGACCGGGCTGTTCGCGATGCTGCCGGAGACCACCAAGGATCCGGCATCGACAATGGTGCTGCCGTTGTAGGAGTTGAGGCCGCCCAAGATGAGAGTGCCCGAGCCGGTTTTTCTCAAACCTCCGTTGCCGCTAATCGAACCCGAATGAGTGGTCGAACTATTCGACCCGCCCGTGGTCAGATTCCCCACCCCGAGCGTGACCGCGCCCGCTCCAGCAATGGACCCGACGGTTTCATCATTGCCATTCAAGTCGAGTGTGCCTCCCGCATTCACCGCAACCGCCCCCGCATCGTGGATCACTCCCGACGCTGCCAGTCGGAGTGTCCCGGCTGAGATGGTCGTCGCCCCCGTGTAGGTGTTGGCTCCGCCTAGCAGCAAAACGCCGCTCCCGGTCTTGATTAAGCCGCCGCTTCCGCTGATCACTCCACTCACGGTCGTGGAGCTGCCGTCCCCAACCGTCAGCGTCCCGCTTCCCAAAGCAACGCTGCCCGCCCCCCCCAAAGACCCAAGCGACTCACTGTTTCCATTCAGATCCAAGGTCGCCCCGTTGCCAACGATCACGGCCGACGCGTCCGGGATGACTCCCGCCCCGCCCAGTCGCAGCGTTCCGGCGGAAATACTCGTCACGCCGCTGTAGGTGTTGGCCCCGCTCAAAGTCAGGATCCCGCTGCCCGCCTTGGTCAACCCGCCGCTTCCGCTGATCCCGCCGCTGTGCGTCGTCGAGCTGCCGTCGCCCGCCGTCAATGTCCCGATTCCCAAGGTCACATTACCCGCTCCGGCCAGCGCGCCCACGGCTTCATGATTGCCGTTCAAATCCAAGGTTGCTCCCGTCCCCACCGTCACCGCGGATCCATCATTGATCACGCCCGCCGCGCCCAAGCGCAGCGTTCCGGCTGACACCAGTGTCGCGCCGGTGTAGCTGTTCGCTCCGCTCAACGTCAATGTTCCAACGCCCGCTTTGGTTAATCCGCCCGACCCACTGATTAAGCCGCTGTGGGTTGTCGAAGTGCCGTCCCCCGCCGTCAATGTCCCGATTCCCAAGGTCACATTACCCGCTCCGGCCAGCGCGC
>CAYHFE010000502.1:0-1386 GCA_964355375.1 uncultured Verrucomicrobiota bacterium | reverse complement strand
CGCCCGCCGCGCCCAAGCGCAGCGTTCCGGCTGACACCAGTGTCGCGCCGGTGTAACTGTTCGCTCCGCTCATCGTCAATGTTCCCGCGCCGTCTTTGGTCAGCGTTCCGCTGGTCGTTCCGATCACGCCGCTGATCGAGACGTTGCCCGCGCCGCCGACCGTCAGCGGCTGCGTGCCTCCGCTGATACCACCGGACACCGTCAAGGTCCCCGCATCGGAATTGATCCGCGCCCCGCCGCTGCCCAGAGTAATCGCTCCACTCCAGGTATTGTTGTTGGCCAGATTCCGGAGGGCGCCTCCATTCGAGAGGCCCGTTCCGACGAGCGAGTTCAAGGGTTCGGCGACCAAGAGTCCGCTTCCTTCCACCTGGATCGCCGCGCCCGCAGCCACACTGGTCGTTCCGGCCACCGTTCCCAATCCGGCATTGTTCCGCACGTTGGCAGTGCCGGCGCTCACGGTGGTGGCGCCCGTGTAAGTATTGGCTCCGCTCAAACTCAACGTCCCACTCCCGTCTTTGGTCAGAGTTCCCGTCGTTGTCCCGATCACTCCGCTGATCAAGAGGTCGCCGGTGCCGCCCACGGTCAAGGGTAGAGTATTGCCACTGATATTTCCGGAAAGTGTTAATATTCCGCCGTCCGAATTGATGCGGGCTCCTCCTGCTCCCAAGGTGATGGTGCCGCTCCACGTATTGTTGTTGGCCAGATTCCGCAAAGCTCCTCCATTGGACAAGCCGACGCCAATCAGCGCATTGAGGGGTTCGGCAATCAGGAGACCGTTTCCGTCCACCTGAACAGCCGCTCCGCTGGCCACACTCGTAGTCCCCGCGGTCGTTCCCAAACCGGCGTTGCTCCGCACGTTGGCAGTGCCGGCGCTCACGGTGGTGGCACCCGTGTAAGTATTGGCTCCGCTCAAACTCAACGTCCCACTCCCGTCCTTGGTCAGAGTTCCCGTCGTCGTCCCGATCACTCCACTGAAGAGCAGATCACCCGTCCCGCCCACCGTCAGCGGCAGGGCATTTCCGCCGATGTCCCCCGACACCGTGAACGTCCCTCCGTCCGAGTTGATCCGCGCACCGGGGGCGCCCAGCGTGATCGCCCCACTCCAGGTGTTGTTGTTCGCCAGGTTGCGGAGCGCGCCCCCGCTGGCCACGCCGGTGCCAATCAGCGTGTTCAACGGTTCGGCGATGACCAGTCCACTCCCATCCACTTGCAGTGCGGCGCCGCTGGCCACGGTCGTGCTTCCAGCGCTTCCGCCCAAGCCGGTGCTGTTCCGGACGCTGACCGTCCCGGTGCTGATGGTGGTCGCGCCGAGGTAGCTGTTGGCTCCGCTTAAGGTCAGCGTCCCGGCCCCCAACTTCGTGAGGCCGCCACTCCCGCTGATCACGC
>CAYHFE010000501.1:0-6099 GCA_964355375.1 uncultured Verrucomicrobiota bacterium | reverse complement strand
GCATTCCCTGAACTCAGAATCTCAGAAATCTACCGACATCTCGCGAATGCGCCCAGGCGCCGCGCTCGAGGACTCGCTTGCACCTGGCTAATCTCTTTCGCCCCTCCGGGGCCAAGGCGAGCTGCACCTCGCGGGGAGCCATCCATTCCGTTGAGGACTTGAACAACACCGAGACGTTCCATTGGGGCTCGCTCGCCGCAGGGGAAGGAGAAGACCGCGGTTCCCGGTCGCCCTCATTCGGAGATGCGCCCGAATTGCCGGCGGGCCCTCAGCAGTTCTCATTTTGACAGTGTCCTGAGTCGAAATGAGAACTGCTGGCGGGCCCTTCCGCGGACTTGCTTCTTGGCGAGAAAACCGATTACCCTCATGGTGCGTGGGGCGAAAACGTAGTGTCACCTGCCACACCGCCATTCACGGCCTCGGGAATCAGTTTCCGGGCCTCTGTTCGCTTTGAGTGAAAACGGGAACGTCGATGCCATCGTCTCAAAAACGGATCGGGTTGATCCTCTGGCTCGGAGCCTTATGGGCCACATGGCTTCCCTCGCCAGTCCACGCCGCGCTGGAAAGCGATCCGTCGCTCAACGTCCTCACTCAAGCCGTCCAAGTGCTGCGTCTCACCCCCGGCGAGGCAACGCGCCGGTATCCGGTCCAGATCAGCGGAGTGGTCACCTGCTTCGACCAACGCGCCTTGCTTTGCTTTGTTCAAGATCCTACCGCCGGCGTTTACGTCTATAACCAAAATCCAGCCCAGAAATTCAACGTCGGCGATCAAGTCGAGGTCACCGGGGTTACCGACCCGGGTCAATATTCTCCTTTCGTCCACTGGGCCATCGCCAAGGTTACGGGAAAGAGTCCCCTGCCCGCCCCCAAAGTGATCACGATCGAGCAACTGGCTTCGGGGCGAGAGGACAGCCAATGGGTCGAAGTGGAAGGCGTTGTCCATCGCGCCATCGAGGATTGGGGACATCTGGTCTTGGACGTCGTAGCCGGATCCCACCAACTGAAAGTTCGCATCGTGAGTTATCCCCCCGGCGAGGAATCACGCCTGACAGACGCCCGGGTCCGGATCCATGGAGTTGCCGGCACCTTCTACAACAACCGGAGGCAATTGACCGGATTCCACCTGCTGGTTCCGAGCATGGACCACGTCACCGCCTTGAGCCAGCCTCAAGCCGATCCCTTTGTCGGTCCGATCCAGCTCAATCGCAGCCTGCTCTCATACTCTCGGGACAACGAAGCCGGGCGGCGGGTTCGGGTGCGCGGTGTCGTCACCTTGCATTGGCCGGGCCAGGCCTTGTTTCTCCAGGATGAGAGCGGTGGACTTCAGGTTCAATCCGATGACACGCCCTCCGTCTCGGCGGGCGATGTCATCGAGGCGGTCGGTTTTCCGGCCCTCGGAGGATACACCCCCAGCCTGAAGAATGCGATCGTGAGGAAGGTCGATACCGGACGCGCGTTGAAGCCGGCGCCCATCACGGCGGCCACCGCTTCATCTGGTTTGCGCGACAAGGACCTGGTGGAGCTTGCCGGCGAACTGCTGGCGCTCAACGAAGAACATCCGGGCCGAAAAACGTTGGTTTTGCGGCAGGCCAAGACGGTTTTCCAGGCCTGCCTGCCCGCCGCAACAAACACCGATGGGAAGGGGTTTGCCTATCCCATCGGAAGCCGCCTGGCCGTGAGCGGAGTCTGTTCGGTGGGGATTGACGAAAGGGGCAAGCCGAGTTCTTTCAGCGTCTGGATGCGCTCTCCGAGTGACGTGGCCGTCCTGCAACGGCCGAAGTGGTGGACGCTCAGCCGACTCATGCCGGCGGTGGCCGGATTGGGCTTGGTCTTCGCGGTCGGACTCCTCTGGGTTGGCTCGCTTCGCCAGAGTGTCCAGCGACAAACCGGAGTTCTTCGGCGTCGTGAAGCCATTCTGGAAGACCGTTATCGCGATCTTTTTGAGAACGCCAACGATATCATCTACACCTTGGATCTTTCCGGAAGACTCGCCGCTCTCAACAAGGCGGGAGAACAACTCTTGGGTTACTCCCGCGAGCAAGCTCTGAATTTGAGGCTCGCTGATTTGGCCGTGCCGGACCAGAGAGAAAGCCTCCTCCGTCACATCCAGCAGACGGTTTCAGGCGAGCCCCGAATCGCGCTGGAGGTGGAGGTGGTGGCGAAAGATGAGACTCGGCTTTTCCTGGAAGCGAGCAGCCGGCCCAATTACCACGAAGGCCGCCTGATCGGAATCCAGGGAATCGCCCGCGACATCACCGCCCGGAAGCAGGCTGAGACGGACTTGCGGGAAAGCGAGCGGCAACTTCGCGCTTCGCTCGAAGAACGGGAACGCATCGGCCGGGATCTGCATGACGGCCTCATCCAATCAATCTACGCGGTGGGATTGAACCTGGAGGATTGCCGCCGCGGTGTCCAGGATCACCCGGCCGATCTCGAACGGCGACTCGGCGAGATTGTCGCCGACCTGAACGCGGTCATCCTCGATGTGCGCAGCTTTATTGTCGGCCTGGAATCTCATTCTCTTCGAGGCCAGGAGTTCAAAGCCGCGCTCAAATCATTGATCCTGACTCTGGGCGAGACCCACTCACTGCAATTCAGTCTTCACATCGATTCCGCGGTGGCCGAGACTTTGAGTCCCAAGCAGGCCACCGAACTGCTTCACATTGCCCGCGAAGCCGTGAGCAACAGCCTTCGGCATGCCCAGGCCAAGCGAACCACCCTCTCCCTCCAGTTTCAAAAAAACCAGATCCACTTCGAAGTCCGGGACGACGGGATCGGATTTGACGCCCGAGTGGTTTCATCTCACGGCCACGGATTGCGGAACATGGCCGCCCGAGCGACGGAGTTGGGAGCCCATTTCACAACTCACTCGCAGCCAGGCCAAGGAACGCGGATCGCCCTCGATATCTCCAGAGAAACCCTCAAGCCATCCATCGAGGAATGAATCCCATCCGGTTGTTGATCGTGGACGATCATGAAGTCGTCCGAGTCGGGCTGCAAACATTGCTCGCCCGTTTTCCTGCGATCGAAGTGGTCGGTCAAGCCGGCTCGGTCGCGACCGCCCTGGCCGAAACAAAAAGGCTCAGCCCGGACCTCATCCTGATGGATATTCGTTTGGGGGATGGCACCGGATTGGACGCCTGTCGGCAAATCCAGAAACTGCCCATCGAGACGCGGGTCTTGATTCTCACCTCATTTGCGGATGACAGCTTGGTCGCGGAAGCGATCGCCGCGGGCGCGGATGGCTACCTGCTCAAGGAAATCGACAGCGCGGGACTGGTCAACGCCATCGAGCGGGTGGCGCAGGGTCAATCGATTCTGGATCCCGCGATCACCCGGCAGGTCCTTGAGCGGATGCGACAACCGGAAGAGACCTCGGGCAAAAGCCAACTGGACCTGCTCTCTGCTCAGGAGCGCAAGGTCGTCGCCCTGGTCGCTCAAGGCAAAACCAACAAGGAAATCGGCCTGGATATGGGCCTGAGCGACAAGACCGTTAAGAACTACCTCAGCAACGTTCTCGACAAACTTCACTACAGCCGTCGCTCCCAAGTGGCGGCTTTCCATGTTCGCCACGCTTCGCACTAGGGCCGAATACCCCTGCTTGACTAGGGCCGAAAAACTTCTCGTTCCACTCTTCAAAATTATCTCTCTTTAAGCCATTGTTGGACAAGTGCTTCGCATTAACCAACGAACTTCGGGGCTTTTTTCATGTTCGTTCACGGCAAACCGTCTGCTGGATTGACGAGGCGGCGTTATGAATCTCAATTCTAACAATGGCTCCCAACCATCAAACGGGCCCGCTGCCTTTTCGCTCATCGAAGTCATGGTGGCGGTGGCGATCGCCGGGATTGTCTTTGTCGGCGTCTATTCGAGCTTCTCGACTGGTTTTGCGGTGATTCAATTGGCGCGAGAGAACTTGCGGGGCACGCAAATCCTGCAGGAGAAGATGGAAACGATCCGGCTTTACACCTGGGATCAGATCAACACGGCGGGATTCATCCCGGCCAACTTCACCGATGTGTTTTACGCCAGCAGCAATTCCAGCAGCGGGTTGATCTACACCGGAACTGTGGCCATCGCCACGGCGCCGATCGCAGAATCCTACAGCAACGATATGAAACTCGTGACGGTGGAGGTCACCTGGGCCTCCGCTCATGTGGTTCGACGGCGCCAAATGAGCACCCTGGTCTCACGGTATGGTCTTCAGAACTACATCTACTAAACCGGCCGAGCAAGGCTTCACGCTGGCCGAGATGATGATCGCCTCCGCCGTGACCTCCATCTTCGCTCTCGCCATCGCCTCGCTCATGTATTACAGCGGGCGCAGTTTCGCCGCCATCGCCAACTATGTCGAACTCGACCATCACAGCCGCATCGCCCTGGACACGATGTCGCGTGAGATCCGCCAAACAAGCCAACTCACGACCAACACCGCCACGCGCCTGACGTTTCAGGATTACGACGGCGGCACCCTCTCCTATGTCTATGATTCCGCCGCGAAAATCCTCACCCGGAGCAAGAACGGCGTGGCCGATGCCCAGCCCTTGTTGACGGAATGCGACTTCCTCCAGTTCTCCATCTTCCAGCGGAATTCCGTGGAGGGCACGTATGATCAATATCCCACCGCCACGGCGGCGACCTGCAAATTGGTCCAGTTAAGTTGGATTTGTTCCCGCAAGATATTCGGCATTCCGAAGAACACGGAATGCGTGCAATCGGCGAAAATCGTCATTCGAAAACAATGAAACCGTGAAAATTCGACCTTCCCATCAACAAGGCAGTGCCGTTTTGATCATTCTTGTGACCGTGGCCATTCTCGGCATCGCCATGGCCAGCTACCTGGACCTCGTCAGCAACCAAAATATCTCCACCATGCGGTCCCTGCAATGGAACTCGGCCATCCCGATTGCCGAAGCCGGAATCGAGGAGGCGTTGACTCAGCTCTATCTGAACGGAACCAATCGCGAGGCCAATGGCTGGACCTTGGCCAATGGTTTATACACGAAAGAACGTTTCCTCGGTGATAGCCGCTATGTCGCCACCATTTCGAGTGATGCCGCCCCCGAAATCATCTCCCGAGCTTACGTTCGAGTGCCGTTCGGAACCAACTACATTAACCCGCCTCGGACCGTCCGCGTCACCACGTCCAGTGCCGCACTTTTCGCCAAGGGCATGGTCGCCAAGGGTCAGATCGATCTCAGTGGCAACAACATTAAAACCGATAGCTTCGATTCAACCAATCCCGCCTACAGCACGAGTGGCCGCTATGACTCCGCAAAAACCAGGGACAACGGCGATATCGCGACCAATTCATCGCTGATTGATTCCTTGAACGTATGGAACGCGGAGATCTATGGCCATGCCTCGACTGGCCCAGGCGGTGCCGTGACGGTCGGCCCAAACGGGTCGGTGGGGAGCGCGGCCTGGCATGCAGCGGGGAACAAAGGCATTCAATCAGGCTGGTCGGATGATGACATGAACGTCCAGTTTCCAGACGTCCATCTTCCCTTCAGCGGCGGCGCTTTCACCCCGGGTAGCGGTACCGTCAGCGGAGTCCACTACACCTACATTCTTTCCGCGGGCAATTGGCAGCTTTCCAGCCTGAGCCTGAACGGCAATGACAAGGTACTGGTGAACGGCAATGCGGTCTTGTATGTGACGGGAAATGTCAGCGTGACGGGTCAGGCTTCAATCAACGTCTCGACCAACGCCAGTCTGCAACTCTACGTCGGCGGTCCCTCCACTTCGATCGGAGGCAACGGCATCGCCAATAACCCGGGCAACGCCACCAACTTCTTCTACTACGGTTTGCCCACCAACACGAGCCTTTCGATGAGCGGCAACGCCGCTTTCACCGGCGTCATCTATGCCCCGTCCGCCGCCCTCACCCTGGGCGGCGGGGGCAGCTCCGACTACGACTTTGTCGGCGCCAGCATCACCAGCTCGGTCAAGATGAACGGCCACTACACTTTCCACTACGACGAAAACCTCGGGAACACCGGACCGCGGCGCGGCTTGACCATTACATCCTGGAACGAGATTTGAAGCCTGTCGGCTGGGCCGCCACAAGCAGGCCAATCCTCGACCTGCGGTGGTCTT
>CAYHFE010000500.1:0-6108 GCA_964355375.1 uncultured Verrucomicrobiota bacterium | reverse complement strand
CCCAGCGGACGGCCACCAGCCGGCGGACCAATCGCTCGGCTTGCTCCTGAACTCGGCCGTCTGGCTCGGAAAGGGTGGAACGGGCAACCTGCCGACCGGCACGGGGACGGCTCGCGATAGCACGGTGCCCGCTCTCAATGGTGAACGCGCCGACCTTCCATCGGGCGAGTCGCCCGACGGCACAGGCAAGTTGCCTGTGCCACCTTGGAAGCTCGCCCGCCGTCTCTCTCTCTTTAACTGCTGTTGTTAGCGGCTCACAGACCGAGGCGGCTCAAAGAGAGGAAGCGGCCACCTGGCGATCTCAAACACAAAATCCTGGCTGTGGCGGAAGAAGCCGGAGCTGAGAAAGCCAGCTATGCGCTCAAACTCCTGCAGTCCGAGGGCGAGTTGACCATTGCCAGCACGGGTAAAGACCCGGAGACCGGCAAAATGGTCACGCAGGAATATCACGTCGAGGGGCCGGTCATGATCTTCTGTCTACGTTCCTTGATTGTGTTCGGCCAAGGTCCGGGCCAATCGCGTCCACGCCTTGCTCCGGCAAGCGCCGCGGCTTTCCCAGGCCAAACAACAAGCCTGGCAAATCCCCGAGGAACTCCTGGGCGTGGAGCCGGAGCCCTTGGCCGAACCCAGCCTCGCGCCGCCTCCGCTTTGTCCGTGCTGCCACATCCCGATGGTGCGGCGGACGATCTGGCGAGCGGGCCAGCCGGTGCCATGGCCGGAGCAGCCTCGTCGCTCATAAATCCGATTCTCCCGCCCATCTGGTTAGGTCGAAAGATGAGTCCGCTCATCCACCGGTGTGGTCTGCCCGGCCGGGGTTCAAAAGCTCCTATGACGGATGAGCCAAGTGGACCGTGGAGGGAAAGGCGCGGTGGTGTGTCGTGGATGGGTTGAGGAGGAGCGTGGAACATCTCCCGGATTCGGACCGGGAGACGGTGATCTGTCAGCGTGTGGAGGCGGTGTCGGGATGGACCGTGGACACTACCAGCCGTGCTCAGCGCGGAACCGAGCCAGGATTTGGGAGGCCCGTTGGAATCAAGCTGGTCCACCTCCACGAGTGTTCGGCGAGACGCCGAACTCGGCAGGCGAGACGCCCGCGCTCCCCATCGCACCTTCAGGTTCATGGTCCCAAAGCGAGCCGGCAAGGCTGGGCGGCTCTCCTTGAACCGCTCGTCAACCACGCGGGCCGATATTCGAGAAAAGAGCAGGAAAACTCCGCCAGTTTTGGACTGCGGCAGCCCTCTGCCGCTTTCCCCGCATCGGGTCAAAGCGCCGGAGGGCCGGCTCCAAGACGCTGGCGCGACCCAACCCACTCCATTCGGTTCATGGTCCCAATGCCTGCGCACCGTGAAAAGGGGGCATTCCATGACCCTGACTCAATCCGCTCGCGGCACCGCCCCCTCGATGATCGAGAAACGTCAGCCCTTCCCGCAACGCGCAACGCGCAGCGGGTGAGCTCGGCGACGCTGAACAGCTTCAACTTGTCCATGGCATTGCGTCGATGACTCTCCACCGTTCTGGCGCTGACCTTGAGAATGTCGGCTAACCATTCACGGGGTTGGAGATCCCTCACACCAGCAACCTGTGGTGTTCGATCAGATTTCTCATTCTTCCCCTCGCAGGTTAGCCAGCAGATCTGCCAGTTCCTGTGGCGGCATGATTTTCTCGAATTCTTGCGGCATGAGGCTCAACCGGCTGGCGGCGAGCCGCGCGATTTGGACGCGCGGAATGATCTCCTCAACGCCCTGGGCCATCCGCAGGGTGATGTCGCCGAACGATTCCGCCGCGAGCAGACCGGAGAGCACGCGGCCATCCCTCGTCTCGCATTCGTAGTTGACAAAGTTCGGCGCGATCTCGGCTTCCGGCACGATAACGTGGTAGAGGATCGATTCTTTCGGCTGGTTGCGGATGCCGAACAAGTCTGGCCCGACGGCGACTCCTTCCTGGTTGAGTCGATGGCACACGGCACAGTTCTTCTGAAACAAAGTGTGCCCGTTCGAAGGAACCGGTTTCAAACTCAGGGCTGCTTTCGATTCCGCGAACGCCTCTTCGCGGTTGCCGCCCGGGGCACTCAGCAGTTTCTCCGCGCGAGTTCGCAACTCGGAGTCTTTCGCTTTGGGCAGTTGCTCACGCTGCGAGGGATTCAACGCGCCCACAGGATAGTCCCGGTCTTCCGCGACATAAAGCCGGCCGCGCCCATCGAACGCGAGCGCGACTGGGTCAACGGTCAGCGGTTCCGCCGCGACGAGCGTGACGGAAAAGCCCGTTTCGGTCTCGAACGCCTGCAAAGCCTCAGCCGGAGAGAGATTGCCCAGGCGAAGTTCAGCGCTTTGCGCGCCCTGACTGAGCAGACACCAAGACACTAATAGGATTGACCGAGTTTTCATAGTCCACAGGCCTTTGGCGTAGCAGTTCTCATTTTAACTCAGGACACTGTCCGTTCCACGCATGTAGTTCCGGCTTCAGCCGGTTTTCCCGTGGCGACCGGCTGAAGCCGGGACTACATACCTGTCGGTCAAAATGAGAACTGCTGCCTTTGGCGCCATTGCCATCGAGAGGAGAACGAGGCAATATTGTCGTGGCTTTCCGTGAGGTTCAAGGTCCACCTTGCAGAAATAGATTTGCGGGGCATGAGAGCAATGCCAAAGCAGCAATTCTCAAGAGATGAACCTGGCACATAGGGTGGGTTATCCTTTCAAATGGCCGCTGGAGCAGATCGCTACAACTTGAAAAAGATCCGCCGTTGATAGAGCCAGTAGCAGGCGTACCGTGATGCTTCGGCAACAGTGCGTGAGCGGTAAAACGGCGGCGGCTACGGTTCGTGGCAGACAACCGAAACAAATCAAGCTATGCCACGAACCAAATTTTCCACGACCGACCTCAATCAGTTGCGGCATCAGTTAGACACTTGGCGTCAGTCTCAATCCGGTTCCAGCCGACTTCCCGAAGCCCTCTGGACTTCAGCCGCGGCTGTGGCCGCCACCCACGGCGTCGGGTCTGTCGCCCGAAGCCTGCGACTGGATTATAACAAATTGAAGCGGCAGGTGCCTCAGCATCCCACTTCCTCAGCCCTGGTCTCCACCACGGCTTTTGTGGAACTGCCCCTGCCAACGTCAGTTCCACTGGCCTCGAGCGTGTGCCGGATCGAACTGTCCGATCGGACCGGCACCAAGATGACGGTCGATCTACCCTACGATCCAACAGCCGTGATGGGCTTGGCCCAGGCGTTCTGGAGGCGCGGATGATCCAGATCACGCCGCAAATGCGGATCCTGTTGGCGGTCGAACCGGTCGACTTCCGCAAGGGTATCGATGGTCTGGCTGCGCTCTGCCGCCAAGCGCTGGCGAGCGACCCGCACGCCGGCGCGCTCTTCGTATTCTGTTCGCGTCGTCGGCACGCCATTAAGTGCCTGACCTACGACGGCCAGGGGTTTTGGATCTGTCAAAAACGTCTTTCTCAAGGTCGCTTCACAGGCTGGCCCAAAGCCGACTCGAGCGCCGCACTGCGTCTGGATCCGCATCAATTGCACTTGCTGCTGTGGAACGGTGATCCCTGGCGAGCTCACGCGGCTCCGATGTGGCGGGCCGTGCCGTCGGCGGGGTAAAAGAAAAGCGGCGAATCGGCTTGCGTTCCAGATTTCACCCCTTACGCTGCGGGGCATGTCGCTTGTCTTGCTGCGTTACCGGGGCCGCGAAATTCAGTCCGAAGACACCGCGTTCATCCAACGCCTGATCGCCGAAAACCCGCGGTGGAGTCGCCGCCGGCTCTCGGCCGAGCTGTGCCGCGCCTGGAACTGGGTCCAATCCAATGGCGCCCTCCGCGACATGGTTTGCCGCAGCTTGTTGCTGCAACTGCATCGGGCAGGACTGATCGAGCTGCCCGCCAAGCGCTTTACGCCGCGCAACAATGTGGTGGAGCGTCCGGCACCCGCTCCCCCCCTGCCGCAGTGGGAACGACCTCGGGAGTGCAGCCTGAGCGAGCTTGGGCCGTTGGAGATTCGGCAGGTTCGCCGCACGGCTCAAGAGGCGCTCTTTAGCCAGCTGATGGAAGCGCACCACTATTTGCGCTACACCCAGCCGGTCGGCGAACATGTGAAGTATCTGGTGTTCGCTGGGAGCGATCCGATCGCGGCCATGGCTTGGTCCTCCGCACCGCGGCATCTGGCGGCGCGGGACCGATTCATCGGCTGGCCGGCGGAGGCGCGCCGAGGGCACCTGCACCTCATTGCCTACAACACGCGATTCCTGATCCTGCCTTGGCTGCGCGTGCCTCTGTTGGCGAGCCATCTCTTGGGGCGAGTCGCGCGAAGGATTTCGGAGGACTGGCAAGCACTCTATGCGCATCCGCTTCATCTGTTGGAAACGTTCATTGATCCGGCGCGTTTCGGCGGGATCTGTTACCGGGCCGCCAACTGGACTGGCCTGGGACTGACCAGCGGCCGCGGCCACAACGCCCGGACCCACCAGCACAACCAGCCGCGTAAAGAACTCTGGGTCTATCCGCTCTCCAAGGATTTCCGGCGTCGACTGGGCTGCGAGCATGGCTAAAGCGCAAAAGCCCGAGATCACCACGCTGACGGGAGCGCAACTGGAACAGTTGCTGGCCGACCTGCGCCCGCACGTCCCGGCGGCGACTTACCAACTGATCGAAGGTCTCCTGCAGACCCTGCAGTGGATCATGGCGGCCTTCGAGCAGAAGACCATTTCCATCGCCCGACTCAAGCGGATGCTATTCGGGCATTCGACCGAAACGACCGCCAAGATCTTCCCGCCCCATCCCGGAACCGATCCCGCCTCCGCTCCAGGCCAGGCCGGGCCCAAGGCCAAGCGCAAAGGTCACGGCCGCAATGGATCCAAAGACTACCCTGGAGCCAAGCGGGTGCAGATTCCACATCCCACCCTTAAAGTCGGCCAACTCTGTCCCCAATGTCTGCGGGCCAAACTCTACCTGCTGAAGATTCCGGCGCGCCTGATTCGCATCGTGGCACAGCCTCTCTTCCAGGCCACCCTCTATGAACTGGAGCGGCTGCGTTGCGCCCTGTGCGGCGCCGTCTTCACCGCGCCCGCCCCGCCGGAAGCAGGGACCAGCAAGTATGATCCCAGTGTCGGGACCATGCTGGCCCTCATGCGTTACGGCGCCGGCCAGCCCCTGTATCGGATGGACAAATGGCAAACCCATTTTGGGGTCCCCCTGCCGGCGTCCACCCAATGGGAATTGATTGAGGCCGCTTCGGCCACGCCCGCGCTGGTCTATGACGCGTTGAACGGCAGCGCGGCCCAAGGTCGCCTGCTCCATCACGACGACACGACCATGCGGGTGCAAAGTCTGCGCCAGCAACTAATCCAGGCCCCGCCGCCGCCGCAGGGCCAGAAACGGACCGGCATTTTCACAACCAGTATTGTATCCCAGGTCGGCGCCCACCGCGTGGCCCTCTTTTTCACCGGTGACAAACACGCCGGGGAGAATCTGGACCAACTGCTGCAGCGGCGGGCCGCCGGGTTGGAGAAGCCGCTGCAGATGTGTGACGGCCTCTCGCGCAACCAGTCCAAGGAGTTCGAAACCATTCTCTGCAATTGTCTGCTTCACGGGCGCAGAGGCTTTGTCGACGTGGTCGAGAACTTTCCCGAGGAATGCCGTTTCGTCGTGGGCTTTGAAGCTCTCCAACCTGCTTCAACTCGACCGCTTCGAAGAGGATCTCAACATCAGCCGGGTTCAACTCTACGCGCCAAAGCCATCCAACCCCATCGCTCCGTCTACGGCTGCGCCGCCACCCAGCACACAGGACGACGACGCCGCCCGGCAACGGGCCTCCCAAATCCTGGCCCGGTTCCGCGCTGAGCACGGCTGGTAGTGTCCACGGTCCATCCCGACACCAACTCCACACGCGGACGTATCACCGTCTCCCGGTCCGAATCCGGGAGATGTTCCACACTCCTCCTCAACACATCCACTCCACACCACCGCGCCTTTCCCTCCACGGTCCATCCCGCTCATCCGTCCCGTTCTTCCACGATCTACCCCGCACCTCATCCCACGGATCATCTCGCAGATGTACACCATCGTGATCGGAGTCGAGCGGCGGCTCGCCACCCGTCATTTCGGGATAACCCC
>CAYHFE010000499.1:0-6117 GCA_964355375.1 uncultured Verrucomicrobiota bacterium | reverse complement strand
CGACGGAGCGGTCACCTTCGAACGTGAGGCGGGCACGAAAGTGACCATCTCATTTCCCTCGGCTCATTCCTCATGAAATTCCCCGCCTCCATCTTCATCGTCGAGGACGAGGCGCTGATCGCCATGGAACTTCAGGACCGGCTCACCCGCCTCGGGTATGTGATCTGCGGGACCGCCGCGCGCGGCGAGAAGGCGCTGGAAGAAATTCCCGCCCACTTGCCGGATCTCGTGCTCATGGACATTCACCTGGCCGGCCGGTTGGATGGCATCGAGACGAGCGCGCGGTTGCGCGAGATCAGCGAGGCGCCGGTGATTTTCCTCACCGCCTACTCCGATGCTGAGCTTCTGCAAAAGGCGACGCAGGTCGAACCGTTCGGCTATCTGGTGAAACCGTTTGAAGAGAGAGCGCTGCACTCCACCATTCAAATGGCCCTCTACAAACACCGCATGGAACGGACGCTCCGCCGGAGCGAGGCCCATTTTCATGGACTGCTCGAATCCGTCCCCGATGCGATTGTCATCGTGAATCCGAAGGGCGAAATCACCCTGGTCAACCAACAGACCGAACGTTTGCTCGGCTATGACCGAGCCGAATTGCTGGGACAAAGGGTGGAACTGCTCCTGCCCGAGGCCTTGCGCACCCTCCACGTCGAGCACCGCGCGCGCTTTCACCAGCACCCGGTTCAGCGTGAGATGGGGAAGGCGACGGATCTGACCGCCCGCCGCCAGGACGGAAGCTTGGTGCCGGTCGAAATCAGCCTCAGTCCGATTGAGACGAGCGAAGGAAGGCTCGTCATCGCTTCGATGCGCGACATCACCGAACGGAAGAATTCCGAACGCCATCTCTTGCGCACCCAGCGCTTGGACGCGATTGGCACCCTGGCGGGCGGCATTGCCCACGACCTGAACAACGCGCTCTCTCCCATCGTGATGGTCATCGAAGTATTGCGGAAGAGTTATCCGAGGGAGGGAGAATTGCTCGATACACTTTCGACCAGCGCCGGGCGGGCCGTGGACATGGTGCGGCAACTTCTGACGTTTGCCCGAGGCCGGGAAGGCGAGCGGACTCGTTTGCGCATCGGCCGGTTGCTCCAGGAAATCGCCAAGATCGTCCGGGGAACCTTTCCCAAGAACATCGTTCTGAACACGGCGTGGGACGACGATCTGTTCCCGGTGCTGGGCGATAGCACGCAGTTGCACCAAGTGCTCGTCAACCTGTGTGTCAATGCGCGGGATGCCATGCCGCGCGGGGGTCTTCTGACGGTCGAAGCCGAGAATCGGGAAGTGGATTTGACCTATGCCAGCGTCCACTCGGACGGCAAACCCGGCACCTACGTGGTCCTCACCGTGCGCGACACCGGGATGGGCATTTCGACGGCGGTCATGGATCGCATGTTCGAGCCGTTCTTCACCACCAAAGAGCCGGACAAAGGGACGGGGCTGGGTTTATCGACCGTCCTCGGGATTGTGCGCAGTCATGGCGGGTTTATCACCGTGCAGTCCACGGTGGGAGAGGGATCGAGGTTTGTCGTTCACTTGCCGGCAGCCCAAGAATCGGTGGATGAAGAAGGGGCCGGCACGGACCTGGTCTCGGTGCGCGGACATGGGAAAACGGTCCTGGTGGTCGATGACGAACCGGCCGTTCGACAGGCGTCGCGGATGGTTCTGGAAAGCTTGGATTTCCACGTGGTGACGGTTTGTGACGGAACCGAGGCGGTCATTATGGCGGCGCAGCACCGCGAGAGCCTTCGTTTGGTGATCACGGACTTCCACATGCCCGACATGGATGGCCTGGCCGTCGTCCGAACCTTGAAACGCATGGTGCCTTCAGTGACGTTTATCGTGGCCAGCGGGCGGCTCGACCAGACGGCGGTGAATGAATTGGCCGCGCTCGACGTCACGACCCTGCTTGACAAACCCTTCACTCAATCGAAGCTGATCGAGGCGCTGACCCATGTGCTCAAGAAGTCATCTTGACCCGCGGGATCGCCGGCGGGATCTTGGCCGTCCAATCTGAGAAAGCCTCTTATGAAAAACTTTCGCAAAGCTCCTTCGATCCACCCGATCGCCCGATTGACGAACGGTTCATGGAAAGTCCTTTTCCTCATGGTGGCCTCGATCTGGGTGGGCGAGAACTGGGGGTGGAGCCAAGAGAGGTCCGTGGCGCCGTTGCCGGCGGGTGTGCGGGCCGTTTGGGATGTCGGCCAAGCCTATCGGGAGAGCACTCCGACCCGGGAGAAAATCTGCCTGAATGGTCTCTGGCGCTGGCAGCCGGCGGCGGCGCCATCGGATCGGGCGCCTCTGGAGAATTGGGGGCATTTGAAAGTGCCTGGCTCCTGGCCCGGCATCACCGATTACATGCAGAAAGACTCGCAAACCGTCTTTCCCCATCCCGCCTGGCAGAACACGCGGCTGGCCAATCTCAGCACCGCTTGGTACCAGCGTGAAATCTCCATCCCCCAGGAATGGGCCGGGCGGAGAATCACCCTCTCGGTCGAATACTTGAACTCATGGGCCGCGGTTTTCGTGGATGGCATCCGCCGGGGCGAGATTCAATTTCCATCCGGGGAACTGGATCTCACGGAGCATTGCCGACCGGGCCGGGTTTACCTGGTGAGCTTGCAGGTTTCGGCTTTGCCGCTCCGGGGCGTCTTGCTTTCCTACCTCGACTCGAATGCGGGTCGCGAGGTCCAGGGCAAGGTCGAGCGTCGCGGTTTATGTGGCGACGTGTTTTTGGTGAGCACGCCGCCCGGGCCGCGCCTGGTCAACGTGAACGTGGACACCTCAGTGCGCCGATCCGAGATCACGATCAACGCCATTCTGGAGGGGCTCGGAGCGGAACGCCTTTACACCGTGCGCGGTCAGATCAAGCAAGGCGGCCGAATCGTCAAACCATGGACCAGTCCTCCTTTTCGGGGCCGCGATTTGGAGGGCGGACGATGGGCCTTTACGGAGAAATGGAAACCGGACGCCCTCTGGGATGTCCATACCCCGCAGAACCAGTTCGAGCTCTCGCTCGAGTTGCTCGATGACGCGGAGCGCGCGGTGGATCAGTCTTTGGCGGTGCGCTTTGGCTACCGCGAGTTTTGGATCGAGGGGCGGGATTTCTTTCTCAACGGCACCCGGCTTTATCTGTGCGCCGTGCCTCTCGATAACGCCCAGGTCGGCGCGGCGCTGGCGAGTTATGCCGGAGCGAAGGAGAGTCTGGAACGGCTGAAGAGCATCGGGATCAACTTCGTCTATACTCACAATTACGGCTGCGAGCCGGGTTCGCACTTGAGCTTCACCGAGATCCTCCGCGCGGCCGACGACGTCGGAATGTTGGTCTCGCTCTCGCAGCCGCATTTTTCCCATTACGACTGGAAGGCGGCGGGCGCCGATCAGACCAATGGCTACGCCCGGCATGCGGCGTTTTATGCCCGCGTCGCGCAGAATCATCCCGGGGTCGTCGCCTACGGCATGAGTCACAATGCCACCGGCTACAACGACGACATGAATCCCGACCTGATCGATGGTCTGCAGGATCCGCGAGATACTTGGTCGCGAAACAATGCCAAACTCGCCCTGCGCGCCGAGGCCATCGTCAAGGGACTGGATCCAACCCGGATCGTTTATCACCACGCTTCGGGCAACCTGGGCTCGATGCATCTGAGCAATTTCTATCCGAACTTCGTGCCCATCCAGGAGCTGTCCGATTGGTTCGAACATTGGGCGACCCGCGGGGTCAAGCCGATGTTCACCTGCGAATATGGCGCGCCGTTTACCTGGGATTGGACGATGTACCGCGGTTGGTACAAAGGCGAACGAGCTTTCGGCAGCGCAACCGTGCCCTGGGAATTCTGCCTGGCCGAATGGAATGCCCAATTCCTGGGCGATCCCGCCTTTCAAATCAGCGAGCGGGAAGCGGCGAACTTGCGCTGGGAAGCCCGCCAGCTCCGCGCCGGGAAGGTTTGGCATCGATGGGACTATCCAACTGACGTCGGCTCCTCGAACCTGGAGGAACGTTATCCCGTGTTCGCGCGCTACCTCGCGGCGAATTGGCCCGCCTTTCGCACCTGGGGTGTCTCCGCGATTTCGCCGTGGGAGTACGGGCACTACTGGAAGCTCAGGAATGGCGTGGAGAAACGGCGTCGAGAGCTGCCCGTGGACTGGGACAATCTGCAGCGTCCGGGGTTCAGTCCCGATTTTCTCGAGCAACAATACGAGCGAATGGATCTGGCGTTCGAGCGAGCGGACTGGGTTCCGACCGAAGCCGCGCGGGCGTTGCTGCGCTACAACGGGCCACTCCTCGCTTACCTCGGCGGGAAACCAGGGAGTTTCACGAGCCAGGATCACCTTTTCGTTCCTGGGGAAACGGTCGAGAAACAGCTCATCGTGATCAACAATTCCCGGAAAACCGTGGCCATCGAGTGCGATTGGATGAGCACGCTCCCGCCAGCGGTTTCAGGCCGGCAGGAACTTCTGCTCGCCACGGGAGAACAGAGGCGCATCCCGATGAAATGGGCGCTTCCCGAAACCATGGAATCCGGAACCTATGAACTGCGGGCCCGAGTTCGCTTTGACAAGGGAGAGACGCAGACGGACGCTTTCGCCATCGAAGTGGTGGCCCGTCCGCCGGTTCCGCGAACCAATGACCGGATCGCCCTCTACGATCCCAAGGGCGAGACCAAGGTCCTGATGAATCGGCTCGGCGTCCGGTATCGGGAAGTCGAGGCCGCGGCCGATCTCTCCGGCTTTGACCTCGTCATGATCGGCAAATCCGCTTTGACCGTCGAAGGGCCGGGGCCGGATGTGACTCGCGTTCGGGACGGATTGAAGGTCATCATGTTTGAACAGACTTCGGCGGTGCTCGAAAAGCGTTTTGGTTTTCGCGTGGAGGAATACGGCTTGCGCCAGGTGTTTCCGCGGGTGCCTGATCATCCGATTCTCGCCGGGTGGACCGACGGCCAGGGGCGCGATTGGCGGGGCGAAGCGACCCTCCTGCCGCCGCGTCTGACCTACGAAATGCGATCGCGCCAAGGGCCGACGGTGAACTGGTGCGACCTTCCGGTCACTCGACTGTGGCGGTGCGGCAACCGGGGCAATGTCGCGTCCGTCTTGATGGAGAAGCCGGTTCGAGGCGATTTCCTGCCGCTCTTCGATGGGGGCTTCAGTTTGCAGTACAGCCCGCTCCTGGAATATCGCGAAGGCCGCGGGCTGATCTTGTTTTGTCAGATGGATGTGACCGGGCGAACGGAGATCGAACCGATGGCGGATCGCCTGGTCGCGAACCTGGTCCGATACGCGGCGGATTGGAAACCGATGCCGGCGCGAACCGCGCTCTATGCCGGCGACGCCGCGGGCCGACGCCATCTCGAGTCGGCGGGTTTCACTCTGACCCCGTATTCGAGGGACCAATTGAAAGCGGGGCCAGTGCTGGTGATCGGACCTGGCTCGGGCCGCGAACTGGCGGCGGACCAGGCGGCGATTTCCGAGTGGATGAAGGGCGGGGGCCGTCTTCTGGCCCTTGGTTTCAATCAAGAGAAGGCGGATGCCACGCTGCCGTACCGCACCGAATGGGTGAAGGCGGAACATATCGCCACCGTTTTTGAACCCAACCGGTTCGACTCCGTCTTTCGCGGCATTGGACCGGCGGATGTGCATAACCGCGATCCCCGCGAGTTCAGCCTGATTCGCTCCGGCGCGACCATGCTCGGGAACGGCGTTCTGGCCTCGAGGCAAGACGGACAGAGCATCTTTTGTCAGCTCATCCCATGGGAGTATGATCCGGTCAAGCAACCCAATCTCAAGAAGACGTTCCGCCGCGTTTCTTTTGTCCTGACGCGCCTGCTGGCGAACAGCGGTGTGCCCACTTCTTCGCCAGTGCTGGCGAGATTCAGCGCTCCGGTGGATTCAGCCAAACCGGAGAAACGGTGGCTGGAGGGGTTTTACCTCGATCAACCCGAGGAGTGGGATGATCCCTACCGGTTCTTCCGTTGGTGACCCGAAATCGGCTCGGGGCGAGAATGACCCGCGTTCAGAGGCGCCAACAGGGACGCGCGAGCCGCGCGTCCCTACCTTCGGCGGTTCATGGGTAGCGGACACCTCCAAAAATTGGACGTGAATCGAGGCCATGAA
>CAYHFE010000498.1:0-6138 GCA_964355375.1 uncultured Verrucomicrobiota bacterium | reverse complement strand
GCGAGGCCTACGCCAAATTGCGCGGAGTTTGGGAATCGCAGGCGGCCGGCGACCGCCTCGAGACGCGTTTGTGGAATGTGCCGCACGTGTTCAATCGGGAGATGCAGGAGGCGGCCTTCGCCTGGCTCGAGCGATGGTCGAAGAAAGGAAACGGCCGGTAGGGCCGGTCCCTGCGGTGGGAAGGGGAGCCCGCGCCTCCTCCGGTGCGGTGGTTGGCGCCCTCGCCGACCACGGCAAGGCCCGCGGATGGATCTCGGGTCGGTGACGGCCTGAGAGTCTCGTCGGCTCGGCGAGGAGGCCAATCGGAACCGGCGAGGGCGTGCGCTCACCGACTTCATTGGCTCCATTTCGATTGTCCTGAGAGACCAGGGTTGCCTCTTCGGCCCAACGATGCGGGAGAGAGCCAACGTCCCCGCATCGATTCAGTCGGCGGTAACTTTCCAGAGCGCGTCGCGACACACGAAGCTCAGGTGATGCCCGTCGGGTGTCCAGGAGATGCGGCGGATGTCCTCCGAGGGAGGGAGGTGTCCGACTTCGCGGAGGCGCGAGCCATCGAGCCCGCTGACCCAGAGGCTCGCGACGAAGCGGGTTTCGGTTTGGACGAACGGAAACGAACGCTCCCAGCGGAGGTGCGGCCAGCGCTCCTGAAAGAAGACCAGCCAAGCGAGCCGGTCGCCGGTCGGTCCGACTTGGCAGATCCAATCGATCGCGCCGAAGTCTTTTGGAAAATCCAAGGCGCTGGTGGTCAGGACCGGGTCGGTCGCGGTGAATTGGACCTGGATGATCTGTCCTTGAGCGTGAGTTCCGTGGACGAGGGGAAGGACGGCTCGGCCATGGTCGCCGATGAGCGGACCGGGCGCGGATGGTTCGGCGGGCAGGTTGACCTCGACGGTGGCGGCTTGGTGAGGCTCGACCCGGTAGAGGCGTCCGGCGCCGCCGCGCTCGCGAACCCGCCATTCGACGAAGCCCCGGCTGTCGCTCAGCCAGAAGGAGAGACTATTCCAGAAGCGATTGGTCCAGCTCAGCCAGGTGTCCTCGTCGGTTCGCGCGGCCGCGTGAATCACGCGGCGGTCGTCCGCGCGGGTGAAGAGGAGCCAGCGGCCGTTCGGGGAGGCTTGCCACGAGAAGAGCGTTCCGGGGCCGTTCGTGTCATTCATGAATCGCTCCAGATGATTGACCCGAGTCTGGCGTCCGGTGCGTGCATCCCAGCGCGTGACTTCGTAGCGGCTCGCGGTGAGGGAGACGAAGGTGATCAGCCCGCCATCCTCAAGCCAGACGCAGCTCGCCGAGCGATGAAGTTTGCCCCAGAGATATCCGGATGAGACTTCGTCGCTCGTGACGACGCCACGGGTGAGGGGGATCGGCGCGGCGCGGCGCAGAAGATGTTTTCGCGAATGGTGGACCGTCCCGATGAGAATTCCGCCAGCGAGCAAGAGCGCGACCGTGAGGAGAAATCGCTGTCGCTTGGGCATGCCGTGGCAGGATATTCGCCAGCTCGCCAATCCGCAAGCGCGAGCCGGCCAAGGCCAGCAATTCTCATTTTGCGGAGCGCGGCTGGGTGCAACGCACCAGCCGCAGCGCATGGACATGCCGAACCGCTTGATATTGTGCCGGTGTGCTGCGGCTGGTCGAGACGACACAGCCGCGCTCCGGGTCAAAATGAGAATTGCTGGGCCAACGCCAAACCAGCGGGCGCATCTCCGAATGAGGACATGTTTAAGGCGTTACTTCTCCCTGCCCGGAACGGGCCATGGAGATTAGCCGGGGGCAAACGAGTCTGCGAGTGCCGCCCCCGGTCCCAGCGTTGGGAAGTGATTCGCCCCGGACGGGGCGATGGATCCGTGGGTGCCATGCGATCTCCGATTCAAAGAGCGCCACGGAAGGTCAGGGGCGGAGACGAACGTTTTCCAGGGCTTTCCATGAACCGTTGATGGTAGGGACGCGCGGCTCGCGCGTCCCTGGTTGCGCCGCTGGACGCGGCGCGGACGAGCCAGCGGCTCGTCCCTACCTGGTTCATGGTCCCAATGCGCGTCCAAAGTTGGAGGTGGAGGCCCCCCATGATCCGCGCGCCCTTCCCGGGCGCAATGGATCCCTGCCCGACCAGGCGCCGCGCTCGAGAACTCGGTTGCGCCTGGCTAATCTCCATTGCCCCTGCGGGGTCAACGCGAGCGTCTTCACCTTGTACGGGCTTTGCATTCCGTTGAGGACTTGAACGGCACGGAGAAGTTCCGTTCGGACTCGCCCGCCGCAGGGGAAGGAGAAGGCCGCGGTTCCAGGATCGCCCTCCTTCGGAGACGCGCCCCAAACCAGCCATTCTCCATGGAATAAGCGCCGCTGCCTTGCAGGTAGCCGCCAGAGTCGGGGAGACTCCAGCCATCCCGATCCAGGAATGGCGGGCCAGTGGATCGCGCGCGATCCTCTTCAGGGCTTCGGTATCACTCGATAAAAACGCTGTTGGAACCCAGCGGCGGTAGATTCTCGGAACTGCAGTGTGCCGTTGGCATTGAAGCGGGTATCGAGCACTGTCCAGACCGTCAGATCATTCGAGACTTCCAAGTTGTAGCTACGACCGCTTTCCCCGGTAAACACGAAGCTGAATTCGCCTTGGGGCGAGAAGGTGAGTTGTGAGATGGAGGCGACCACCGCCCCCACGACGCTGAAAGACTGCTCTACATCCGGCGCCGCACTGTAATTTGCGTCACCGCTTTGGGACGCGCGCACGATCACGGTCCCAACTCCGGTCGATGTTGCGGTGCTCCCGGAAATTGTCGCGGGACCGGAGATGATGTTGAAAGTGACCGGCAGACCTGAAGTGGACGAAGCGTTCAATTCGAACGGAGCGTCGCCAAATGTCATATTTGGATGCGAGGTGAAATTGATCGCCTGCGCCGCCTTGGTCACGGTAAACGACTGGTCAACCTCCGGCGCGGCGCTGTATTGATCGTTTCCCGGCTGTGCTGCCCGAACGATCACGGTTCCCAAATTGGTCAGTGTAATCGTGCTCGCCGCGATAGAGGCCGGGCCGTCAACGACCGTGAGCGTGACCGGCAACCCTGAACTAGCTGTAGCGCTGATAATAAACGGAGGATCGATGATGCTCCTATTCGAAATGGGGCTGAACGCAATGGCCTGGCCGGCCTTTTCCACCAGGAATGACTGTTCCACGTCCGTTGCCGGCAGGTAATTGAGATCGCCGGGCTGGAATGCGCGAACAGCGACGATGCCCGGATTTGTCAGGGTGAGCTGATTGCCCTGCAAGGCAGCCGGGCCAGAGACAACCAGGAAACCCACCGGTAAACCGGAGTTGGCCGTTGCGGTGATTGTGAACGGCGACGTTCCAAAAATCCGGCTGCCGATCGTCGGAAAGACGATGGATTGGCTTGCTTTGTTGACTAAGATCGATTGGTCAACGTTCGGCGCGGCGCTGTATTGATCGTTTCCCGGTTGTGCCGCCCGAACGGTGACCAAACCAGCGCCATGGATTGTCACCGTGTTTCCGGCGATGGTTGCCGGACCAGACACGATACTGAAACTGACAGGCAAGCTCGAACTCGCGGCGGCAGTAAGCGGGAAAGGAGCGTCTCCAAAAGTCTTGGCGCCAATGGCGTCGAAAGCAATCGTCTGCTCGAGTTTGGCCACCGACAACCGGGCCGCATCGCTGATCAGAGCACTGGCCGGGTTGGTCACAAGGACGGTGTAGTCCCCCCCATCCACCGATCGAATGTTCACCAGCGTCAGGGTCGCGTTGGTTGCGCCATTGATATTCACCCCGCCAAACCGCCACTGGTAATGCAATGGGGCAGCGCCCGTCGCCGCGACGCTAAAGCTGGTGCTCGTTCCGACGACAACGCTTTGACTCAGCGGCTGGGTCGTGATCGCGGGTGGCTCGACGTAAGGCACGAGTCTGGTGTAGGACAAATATGCGCTCCCAATGGGACTGGAGCCGTTGGCCGGAGCGGCGTCGCCTGGTTTTCGCCAGGCAACTTCGACGTGATCTCCCTGACTACCCTCCTTATGCAGCACCTCGATGTAATACGATTGGCCGGCAGTCAGTGAAATGGCGGCCGAGCGGTTCTCTGGGCTGGCCGCATTTCGTCGATCCGTTCCGACCCAGTCTCGGGAATTGTTCCAACCCGGGTTTTCGGCGATACGAACCTTGTTGGCCGGGCTCGCATCCGTGCTCAGGTAAAGTTCAGATTGATCATCACTCGATATGTAGAAAGTGTAACTGCCGCTTGCTGGGGCCTTGATGAAACCCGACAGGCGAACACCATAATCATCCCCCAGGTCTTTTGATTCGATGGAACTGATCTGGTTGACCTGATCCGGAGCATTGGGAAACTTCGGATGATTCGTCAAACTTGAGACCGAGGTTCCAGGCACGTCGCGGTAGACTTCGCGCTGAAGAAAGCCGGTTGTGGTGCTGGCGATGACCAGGCTCAGAGTGGCCGCGTCACTGGTCAGCGAACCGTTGACATTGCTGACGACCACGGTGTAGGTCCCGGCCTGAGCCTGTCGAACATTGGTCAGGCTGAAGGTCGCTTGAATGGCGTTGGGAATATCCACTCCATTGAACCTCCATTGGTAGCTCAAGGAACTCTGGCTCAAGGCGCTGACAGCAAAGTTTGCGGTCGATCCCAGAAGGACCGTTTGATTCGGCGGTTGGGAAGCGATCCTGGGCGGCTGCAAGGCCGGATCGGCGTAGGAAAGATAATCGCCGGAGATCGGCGCCTCCCCAGTGACGGGCGGCGGATCGCCCGGCTTTTGCCAGGCCACCGCGACGTGTTCGCCCCCGCCTCCTTGCTTGTGCAGGATTTCCACGTAGTAGGCCTGGCCGGCCGTCAGCGGAATCGCGGCCGATCGGTTCTCCGGGCTGGCCGGATTCCGCCGGGTGATTCCTGTCCAATCGCGCTGGTTATTGTACTGCGGTTCAAAGGCAATCCGCGCCTTCCGGGACGAGTTTTCATCCGAACTCAAATAGAGTTCGGATTGGTCATCGCTGGCGATATAGAATGTGTAATTTCCGCTTGTCGGCGCCATGATGAAGCCGGACAGCCGCACCCCGTAATTGGTCCCGAAACCCGTGGATTCAATGGACCCGACTCGATCTGTCTGGTCAGGCGCAGAGCGGAATTTCAAGTGATTCGTCAGGCTCGAAATTGTGTATCCCGAGATGTCGCGGTAGACTTCGCGCAGCAAATATCCGGGGACGATGCCGACCGCCATGACCTTCAGGAAAGCCGCGTTGCTCGTGACTGAACCGGCGGCGGTGTTCACGACCACCGTGTAGTTGCCCGTGTCGGCGACCTGCAAGTTTCTCAACGATAACGTCGCGTTGGTTTCCCCCACGATGTTCGTTCCGTTGACTCGCCATTGATAACTCAGCGGCGAGCCGGCCAGGGCAAGCACGCTGAAGGTCGCGCCGGCTCCCGCTGCCCCCCGGATGCTTTGGGGCTGGGAAAGGATTTCCGGCTGGCTTCCCGGTGCAACCTGTCCAACAAAAGTCACCACGCTCCGGGCGGGCAGGGCATAGACAAACGACGAACCGGAGATGGCCCAGCCGGCTTGCGGCGCGAGGGAGAGGGACTCGGAGGTGATCCAAGGGGTAACAACACTGGGGGTGAAATCCTTCAAGTGGAAAGTCTCAACCATAGGGACGGTGTTCGTATTGATGGCGGCGATTGCGAATTTTCCGGAAACCGGGTCTTTGTACGCGCTGACCAGAACGCTGCCATCGTTCGTGGCGCCGATCCGATAGAAATCCGGTCGAACGAACTTGCTGTAGTTGCCCAAGGCATACATGCGCTTGGCGGGAATCCCGAATTGATCCGTCAGTCCTCCACTATCCGCGCCGGCGGATTGCAGCCACCAATAATGCCAGGCATTCGCTCCGGCTTTGGTCATATATTCGTGAATATTCACGGCCCACATCAATGCGTTGGAAATGCTGCCGTCGAACGCATCGTCAATTGTCGAGGTTTCGGTCTGCCAGAGCGGCTTGCCGAAACTGTTCACAGCTGACGGCACGGAGCTGTAGCCGTGGGCGGCGAGGATGCCGACCTTCCCGGCAGTGTTCGCATCGTTCATCGGGCGCACGACAGAATTCTTCGGTTAGGCAGTTAGCGCCAAGCAATCGTT
>CAYHFE010000497.1:0-6159 GCA_964355375.1 uncultured Verrucomicrobiota bacterium | reverse complement strand
GGAACTGGGATTGCGGCCGCTATCAGCGCTTTTTCTCAAAAACCCGAGGTCTGGAAGCCGAGTCCGCGCCATGCCCTCGAGTTTTGCGTGGGCACGATCGCTGAAATGACGGAGGGCGATGTTTACGCGGCGGTCGAGACCTACAGCCGTCAGAACAAGCTCGCCTACGTCCATCTGCGGAACGTGCGGGGCAAGGTGCCATTCTATCGCGAGACGTTCATTGACGAGGGCGACGTGGACATCCCGCGCATCCTGCGCATCCTCCGGCAAAACCGTTTCGAAGGAGTCGTCATTCCCGACCACGCGCCGCAGATGAATTGTGCCGCGCCTTGGCACGCCGGCATGGCCTACGCCCTCGGATATTTGCGCGCGGCCTGGCCACCCATCGACTCGCCCATCAAAACCCGGTGACCTGACCGGCACATTTCAGACGTGCTTGGACGGCCGGTTGGGAAATCAGCGACACAGCAAACTTGAAAGTCTCCGCTTCAGTTTGGCTGCGAATTATCCTGGTTGGAGGGGTCGCCTAAAGATGATTTTAGAGTCCTTCCCATCCAATAAATCCCTCTCCGGTGGGGTGAGACTCCGTCGAACCCTGAAGTTTTTGCCGGCAAATCAGTCAGGGCTCGACGGAGTCTCGCCCCACCGCAGCTCCACGATGAGGTCACCAACCGGAAACCATGAGCTTCCCAAAAGACTTCGGCACTACTTGGCAGGCTCCGCCAAAGCTGGCGGAAGGGAGGCGCTTGGCGAAGGAAAGCGCTCCGCGAGGAATAAGATCAGGGACTTGATCTCGACCTCATCCAGGGGACCGCCGAAGGGTTTGGAGAATGCGGGCATGTAGGTTCCTGGCTTGCCACGCCTCAGCCACTGGTCCCAATAACTTGGGTCGGTGGGTTTCTTCAACGCCGCCAGGTCGGGAACCATCTCCGCCCGCTCCTTCGATGCGTGGCAAATGGCACAGATGGTTTTGAACAAATCAGCGCCGCGCTTTCCGATGGCCGGTTCGAGATGACATTTGGCGCAGTCCGACTTAAAGACCGCCTGCCGATCGGCAAAGGCCGCCAAGCGATTCTTCTCCCGAACGGTCAGCTCGGGAAGCTCCAATTGAACGGTGATCCAATTGGTGCCGGCCGAGGTTTCCACCGCGATCATTTGCGAGAAACTCAGCCTCCGGTCACGCAAATCGACGTGTATTTCCACCGGACCGTGCGTCCCGCGCCCGAGCCGCCAAGGCAGTTCCGGAACTCGCGCCTCCGTGCAATCGCACGCCGGACGAATGGCCTTCACGATGATCTCCGCGGATGAAACGTTGGTGACGTTAAAGACGATGACCGCATTCGTCTCGCCTCGTTTCGCATGGAATCGTTTGGAGAGGGCATCCCATTGCAGGGGCTCGGCGATCAGCCAGCCCGTCATGAACCACAGACAGAGAACCCACCTCACGAATTCACCTCGCGGACCACTGCGAGCTTTTTTGAAAAGCCCATTCCATTCGTCGGAGCCGAGGTGCCGAGACTCTGATTTTCGAGGAATTTGCGGAGGTCGGGAATTAGAATAGTGAGCCTCCTGACGTCGGCTCTTACACTCCAAACAGACTTTCAGATTCCTCATCAGAAACACCGCCCAATTATAGGGAAGGATTGAATCGTTTACGAGAGAATTTGCGTGATGACACGAGACTCTTTATCCCGGAGGGATCAGAGAAGATAGCCGGGGGTCGAGCGAAGCGACACCCCCGGACGACGTAGCCAAAGTGACAGCACCCCGGCGGGGTGCCAGAGCCATTGTGCCGCGGTCATTTCTGGCACCCCTGCCCGGGGTGCCGTACCCAAAGGCGTTTCCCCGGGGGTATCGCTTTACTCAACCCCCGGCTACCCTCTTTCATCCCTCTGGGATCTGTTCCACAACAATCTGGGCCACCGAAATTGGGGACCAACCAGCATTCGGCATCCGGGCAAAAGAAAGACCGGGCCGAAGCCCGGTCTTTCCTGTGAATCTGACTCAAGACGATTGACCGTCTTTATCGTTTGGCTCGGAAGAACTTGGCCGAACCAGCCGGCGCCGCGTAGGGGCTGGTCGCTCCGGCCACGTCTGTATACGGACCGACGACAGTGTCGGCGGATTGCAGCGTGCCGGTGAAGGTCAAGGTCAGGCCTGTGGCCGTTTTCGCAACCGCCAGGGTCGGCAATCCGGCTGGGGCCGTTTGCACAACCGTGGTCAGGGTGCCGCCCGCTTTGCCCGCGGTGTAAACCTTGCTGATTTCGTCCGCCGACAAGACGCGATTCCACAATCCGAAATCGTCCATCTGGCCGGTCAGGTTGTTGGGGTTGTTCGCGTCGATCCCGAGGACGGGAGGAGTCTGGTCGTCGAGGTTCAAGCGCGCCCCGAAGGACAGCTCCTGGACCACCGGGACGTTGAAATCCGACAGATACGACTTGCTGGCGACTTCGACCCCGTTCAGGTAGATCCGTAAACTGGCCCCGTCCGCGGTGAAGGCCACGTGCTGCCACGAGCCCAACGGGAAGGCCGTCGGCGCATCAACCGCCGTGATGTTAGGCCCGCCCACGACCCCGGCATGCAAGACTGGAGCTCCGGAGCCGTTGTCATTCAAGCTGATTTCAAACTGGGAAGCCAGCGCTCCGCCTTGGTCGGCCGGACCCACCGCCAAATTGCCCTGCGCATTGCGGATGAGAGACACGGGAGGAGAACTCGCCGCACTGACATTAACCCAGCCCGCGACACTCAGGGCCTTGCTGGCTTTCGGATAAGTGGGAACCACCACGTAGGTCGTCGCGCCATCGAACGAGAGCGCGTTGCCCACCTGGCCTTTGGCCCAGGCGGCAGTCCCTTTGACGTCCCCTGCGGTTCCACCGGTCGCGGCGTTGGCGGCTTTCGCGCCGGCCGTCTCGTCGAATTTCCAGTATCCGGCCAAGGCATCGTTGATGTTGTACTTGGACACGTTGACGGTGGCATTTCCACTGACGACGCTCCCGGCTGGATTAAAGACGGCGGCGCTGTAAATCGCGACGTCATCGGCGTTGAGAGAACTGATGGTGAGCGTGGAGGTAGAGGCTCCGCTGACGTGGCCGCCATTGGGCAGGCTCTTTCCGTTCTTGCGCCATTGGTAAGTGAGACCATCACCGGTGGCCGCGATCGTGAGTTGAACAATGCCGTTGGCCGGACCGAAGGCCGAACTCGGATGCTGGGTGATGCTGGGCGGCGCTCCCACCGAGGGCGCGTTCAAGACCAGTTGGATGGCGTTGACCCCGGTTTGATTGGCCTGTCCGCCCGTCGCGATGATCTCAAATGACAGCGTCACGTCGCCGCCGGCGTCCGGTGACACATTGTCGAAGCGGACGAAATTCGCCACGCTCGGGTTCTTGGGATCGGTGCTCGTCCCACGGTAGAAACCAGGGGCCGGTTTATATTCATCCGAGTTCATGACGCGGACATAATATTTTTGAGTGCCGATCGCATAGCTGACCGTATGGAAGTTCAGCGGTGCATTGACGCAATAAACCAGCACGGAATGCTTTCCGGCCGGCACGCCATGGAAGATCATGGACTGGTCGGCTCCGACCCCGCCTCGCCCGGCGATACCGTTGAGCATGATTTGAGTGGGTGTGTCGAGACCTGTGCCAGCGCCCCAGGTGCCCGAAGTGGTGTACTCGAAGGTGACGGTCGAAGCCTTGCCATCGCTGTCGCTCAAGCTATCCGCGCTCGTCGTCCCATCGCCCGTCATACCTGCTTGATTCGTCCCCACATTCCAATACGCCTGCGGTTGAACTCCGACGATATCGGTCGGCCTCAAGTAGTTCGGCCTTGTCCCGGTGTTACCCTGCGGTCCAGCGCCGTTGGCGCCACCGCCCCAGAATTGAACGCCAAAGCTCTTGGTCACCGAAGGCGTGAAGATCGTGGCCTTGACCGGCGAGCTGACCTGGCAACCGACGATCGCCACCGTGTAAACGTTCGTGGCAATGTCGGCGGTGACGGGAGGCGTGGTGTAAGACAGAGCGGTCGCGCCCGGAATCGGTTTGCCATTGGCCGACCATTGCACCGGCCACGGCCCATTCACACCCGCGTAGAAGGTCGCCGGAGTTCCAAGCAGGGCCGGCGTATCGATCGGCTGCAGGGTGAACGCGGTCTTTGTGCAATCGACGGAAGAGGTCACGGCCAGGAAACCGACTTCGGCAATCTGCATGCAGCAGGTGCTGTCCGTGGCCGTCTTGAGAATCGTCCAGCGGTAATGCTTGTAGGATTTCTTGTTGCTGAAATAGAAGGTCTGCGTTTGAAAGCGGCTGGTGTAAGCCGGGACAGCGTCGTTCTTGTAGATCGTTTCCCACGTTCCACTCGCAAAGCCCGTCACCTTATCGTCATTGGAACCTTCCACGGTAATCGACTTGGGATCGCGATCCGGGGAGTCATTCGCCGATTGCATGAAAAGGCCGATGATCGTCGTCGCTCCCACCGATGGGCTGACCACAAATCCGGAGGGCAAGATGGCCGGGGCGGCGGAATCGCGGTTCAAGTACTTGGCCTGGGTGCCATCGATGGCATTGGCCACGCCTTCCGAGCCGGGGCTGTTGGCCGAAGAAGCGATGGCGGGATCGCCCGGTTGCACCACATTCTTGGGGGCGCCTGATCCGAGCAACTGCACTTCGGCAATCTGCATGCAGCAGGTATTGGCGGTGGCGGTGGCGAGAAGCGTCCAGCGGTAATGCTTGTAGGGTCTGAAGTTATCAAACAGGAACGTCTGCGTCTGGAAGCGGGCGGTGAAGGCCGGGATGGCGTCGTTCGTATAAATCACTTCCCAAGTCCCGCTGTTAAAACCAGTCACCTTGTCGTCGTTGGAACCTTCCAGCGTGATCGACTTCGGGTCGCGTTCCGGGGCGTCATTGGCCGATTGCATGGAGAGCCCATTGATCAAAGTCGCGCCCACCGATGGGCTGACGACAAAACCGGCTGGTTTGGAGGGGGTGGCAGAATCGCGGTTCAAATACTTGGCTTGCGTGCCATCGATGGCATTGGCCACGCCTTCGGAGCCGGGGCTATTGGCTGAGGAGGCGATGGCCGGATCACCCGGTTGGACGACGTTCTTGGGCAGCGCCGTGCCGAGGAGTTGCACTTCGGCAATCTGCATGCAGCAGGTATTGGCGGTGGCCGTGGCGAGGAGCGTCCAGCGGTAGTGCTTGTAGGCTTTGAAGTTGTCGAACGTGAACGTCTGCGTCTGGAAGCGGGCGGTGAAGGCCGGGATGGCGTCGTTCGTATAAATCACTTCCCAAGTCCCGCTGTTAAAACCAGTCACCTTGTCGTCGTTGGAACCTTCCAGCGTGATCGACTTCGGGTCGCGTTCCGGGGCGTCATTGGCCGATTGCATGGAGAGCCCATTGATCAAAGTCGCGCCCACCGATGGGCTGACGACAAAACCGGCTGGTTTGGAGGGGGTGGCAGAATCGCGGTTCAAGTACTTGGCTTGGGTGCCGTCGATGGCGTTTGCGACGCCTTCGGAACCGGGGCTGTTGGCCGAGGAAGCGATCGCGGGATCGCCGGGTTGCAGAACATTCTTCTGCGCTTGAACTGCGGTCCCTGCCATGGCCAAGAGGGCCACGACCAAGGACCAAATATAGGAGGATCTCTTGAGTCTCATTTCGTTGTTTTGGTTTTCTGTTTTTACCTAACGGGAACGTCGTCCAGCTTGGCAGATTAGCCCTGACTGGGTCAATATTTTTCCGCTTTTTTTTCAGGTTATCTCAAGAGTTGGAATCGACCATTTCTTGAGCCTATCCGCCTCGCTTTTGAGAAGAGATTCGGGCGATGAATCAGACCCGAAACGTCCCGCACCGGTTTGGCCGCAACCACGCAGCGCTCTGGCGGATTGCTCGGAAAGCGGAAGAGGGCTGCCGCACTCCAAAACCTGGCGGAGTTCTCCTGCCCCTCTCTCGAATATCGACCCACCCGATTGACGAACGGTTCAGGGAGAGCCGCCTTTCGCTTGGCGCATGCCTCGGGACCCTGAACCCATCCAACGGTGGGGCGAGACTCCGTCGAACTCTGGAATCTAGGCCGGCAACAAAGTCAGGTTTCGACGGAGTCTCACCCCACCCAGGTTCATGGAGAGGGGACACCTCCAAAAATTGGACGTGAGTTGAGGCCATG
>CAYHFE010000496.1:0-6202 GCA_964355375.1 uncultured Verrucomicrobiota bacterium | reverse complement strand
GAGGAATTGAACGCGCAAGCCGAGTCGCTCAAGGACGCGGTGGCGAGTTTGCAGCAACTGGTGGGTGGTTCTGCGAGAACTCCAACCATGGAACATACGGCGTCGCCCGCGGCCCGAGCTGTCCCCACGAAGTCCACGGCGTTGCGCAACAAGGCGCATCTCACGCCCCCAGGCCATGCTTCGTATCCTCACGCCAATGGCAACGCCAATGGCAATGGCAATGGCAACGCCAATGGCTCGCATCATCGCGACAGTGGCCAATCTCATTCGGCCACGACCAAACCGGCGAGTCGAGGCGGGGAGATTCCCATGGAAGGCGACTTCAAAAACTTCTAACCGTCAGTATGGTTGAGAACTCCCATCTCGGTAGCCCCCGCGAAAAGCGTCGGCAACATCCGGGCCGCAGGACCTTCCCGCCAGGTTTTGGAGTGCGGCGGCCCTCCGCCGCTTTTCCGGCCGGGCGGGCAAATTCAAGCGACCCGTCCAATTCACCCTCACGTCCGAGCCTTCACGTCCGACACCAATCAACGCGTCACTGGGAAAGCGCCAGAGGGCTGGCGCACTCCAAGACCTGTCCTTTACTTACAAGTCGTGAGTGGGATTCGAAGGAGAAACCTCACGAAGCTTGTGGGTAATGCAGAGCTCCAAGACGCCGGCGCGAACCGCCGACCACGCCGACCACGCCGAAAGACGGCAGGAATCCCTGTCCCCGGTATTTCCGCTTCCGCGTATTCTGTGACGTTGCGTAGCGCCATTTGCACGACTCGGTCTTCGACCGGAGAGATGCCTATCAGTTCCTTGACGCGTTCGGACCGGGCGGCGTAGGCTGCCCGCCACGAACAAGCCAGCCATGATCAGTTATGAAAGCTGCCAACCTGCCTTCGGAAACAAGTGAGACCCGTCGCGTGGAAACAGAGAATTGTTCACGTCGCGGTTTCCTGAAAACCATGAGCGTGCTGCCCGTCGCCTTGAGCGCGGCGCAAGAGGCCAGCCGTTCCACGGCCGCGCCGGCGGTGGAGGGAATGCTGCCGCAGATTCGGTTCGGCCCACACTCGCTGTCGCGGCTGATTTGTGGGACCAATCCGTTCAACGCCGGTTCACATCTCTCCGTCTTCGTAAACCGCGAGATGCGCCTGTACTACACGCCGGAGCAGGTGCTGAAAACGCTGCGCCGATGCCAGGCCGTGGGCATCAACGGCTGGCAGTCCGGCGGCCAGAACTGCCAGTTGTATCAGCGGTTCCTCGCCGAGGGCGGCCGGATGAACTACCTCTCGCTCGGACACGACCCCGCCGAGATCGCCCCACTGGCCAAGGCCGGGTGCTGGGGCGTCGCCCATCACGGCGAGTCCACCGACCAGCTTTTCAAGCAAGGCCAGCTCGATGACATCCACGACTTTCTCAAGCGAGTGCGGGACTCGGGCATGATGGCAGGCGTCTCGACCCATATCCCGGACGTGGTGGACGCCGTGGAGTCGAAGGGTTGGGAGGTGGATTTCTACATGTGCTGTGTCTATGAACGCCACCGCAGCGCGAAAGATTTGGAGAAGCTGCTCGGCCACGTGCCGATCCCGGTGGGGGAGGTTTATCTGCAAAGCGACCCGCCGCGCATGTTCAAGGTGATGCGGCAGACGAAGCGGCCCTGCCTGGCGTTCAAGATCCTGGCGGCGGGCCGGCTCTCGGAGCGCCGCGAATGGGTGGAGCAAGCCTTCCAGCAGACCTTCCAGTCCATCAAGTCCAACGACGCGGTCATCGTGGGCCTCTACGATAAGTTCAGCGACCAACCCGCCGAGGATGCGGAATACACGAGGCGGTTTGGGTCGCGGGCGGGTTGAACCTTCATCAACAATTCAAAGTGCGCGCTGACTGGCGGTCGGTCGTGAGTTCGCCAGTCCAGTTCTTAGTATTGGCAACTCGAACTGTCTCGAACTCGCCCGGTGGCCAGATCCTCCTTCATCTCCCCGCTCGGTCCTCGCAAGGAGAGGAAGGAGGGCTTGATGCAGCCCTGTGCGCAGCCAAGGTAGGCAAGGATTGCCTTCCCACGGGAGGGTGTCGGAGGTAAGCTCTGCTGGTGCTATGAAACAACTCTTCTTCAGCCTCACCAGTTTGGTCGTGTTCTGCGCCGCCGCGATCGACGTTTCGCAGACACTGACCGCTGCCCCAGCCGAATCCGTTCCCACGCTGCGCCGAGGCCAAGCCTGGACCGAGGAGGCGGCGCGGACCAAATTGGCGGAGTATGCGAAGAGTTGGTCCGACCGCGTTTCCTGGGAGAAAAGGGCCACCCAGATTCGCGAAGGAATCTTGCGTGGCGCCGGACTGACGCGTCTGCCGCCCCGGACGCCCCTGCAGCCGATCTTTCGCGGCCCACGGCTGCACGAAGGTTACACCGTCGAGAATGTCGCCTTCGAGAGCCTGCCCGGCTTTTTCGTCACCGGCAACCTCTACCGTCCGGCCGCGAAATCGGCGCCCGGCCAATCGCCGGCGGTCCTCGTGACGCACGGACATTGCACCGGCACCAGCACGGCTTTCGCGACCAACAAGACGGGCGGACGATTCGGCGGTGAAGCGCAGAGAATCGCCGCGGTGCTCGCCCGGATGGGGGCGGTGGTGTTCGCCTACGACATGACCGGCGTGAATGAAGCCCAGCAGTACCCCCACACCGGCACGCGGGCCATGAGCGTGCAACTTTGGAATAGCATCCGAGCCGTTGATTTCGTGACCTCATTCCCGGAAGTGGACCGTGCGAACATCGGCATCACCGGCGCCTCGGGCGGGGGCACGCAGAGCTTTCTGTTGGCGGCGGTGGACGATCGGGTGAAGGTGTCGGTTCCCACGGTGCAGGTCTCCGCTCATTTCTTCGGCGGTTGTGTTTGCGAGAGCGGCCTGCCGATCCATGTCAGCGACCGCCACGACACTTGCAATGCCGAGATCGCCGCTCTCCATGCGCCCAAGCCGCAACTGGTGATTTCCGATGGGAAAGACTGGACCAAGAACACGGCCCAAGTCGAGTTCCCTTACATCCAAAGCGTGTACCGGATTTATGGCGCGGAGAACTCCGTCGAAAACCTCCACCTGCCCTTGGAAGGCCACGATTACGGTCCCTCCAAACGCCAAGGGGCTTATGCTTTCTTGGCCAAGCACCTTGGCCTGCGCAGCGACGCCGTGCCGCGTGCCGGCGAAAAAGTGGACGAGAATTTCGTCACCGTGGAAACCTACGAATCGCTCTGTGTCTTCAACGACCAGCATCCCCGCCCCACTCACGCGCTCACGAGTCCGGCGGCGATCGAGGCGCAATTGCAGGAGAGTGGGCGTTGAAGTGCCCTCGCGGTGGAATGGAACGTGAGTGTTCCGGTGCCGTCAGTTCTCATGGCGCTGCGTTTCAGGCTGACCAAGGCACGGCTTTTTGTGCTGTGGTGTGAATAGAGTTGTTCTCACTGGCCGGGCCTTGGGACGCGGTGTCGGGATATGCAGGTTACCACACTATGAATACTTCTCGGCTGCGCAGGTTTGGGTGGGCGGTTTGGTGTATTACTCTGGGGCTTGTGGCGTGCTCGCGCGGGGACTGCGCCACTGCCGCGAACGCGTCGGCCATCCCCTCACCAAGCACCTCAGCGACATCGGCTCCACCCGCGATTGAGAAGGCGTTCATCTCCTTTCGCATCGGCACTCCGCAATGGCTGCCGGACCAGCGTTACCGCGAGCTGCTGGCCTTGTTCGAGAAGTACAAGGGCGTGACCGACGAGATCACGTTCTTCACCTCCTTTACCCACCCGAACCTCCCGCTCGACGAGATGAAACGCCGCTGCGCGATTCTCGCCCAGCGGATCGTCCAGGCCAGAGCCTTGGGCTATCGGTCGGGTATCAACGTCCTCTCGACCATGGGCCATCACGAGGAGAACCTGCCGAACTCGCTGGCCGGCGATTACACTCCGGTGACCGACATTGAGGGAAGTGTCTCGCGCGGGAGCTTCTGCCCCAACGATCCGAAGTTGCGGGACTACGTGCGGCAGATTTACCAGCTCACGGCGGCGGCGAATCCCGATTACATCTGGGTGGATGACGATGTCCGGTTGATGGGCCACATGCCGGTGGGTCTGACGTGTTTCTGCAATCACTGTCTCGAGGTCTTTGCGAAGGAGTCGGGCACGAACCACACGCGGGCCAGCTTGCGAGCCGCGCTGACCACCGGCCAACCTGAGGAGTGCGCGGCCCTGCGCCGGGCCTGGCTCGCCCACAATCGCGCGACGATTGCCCGGCTCTTGACGCTCATCGAGCAGAGTGTCCATGCCGTAAAACCGGGGATGCCGCTCGGCTTCATGACGGGCGATCGCTTCTTTGAGGGCTACGACTTCGACCGTTGGGCCGAGGCACTGGCGGGACCGAACCGGGCGCCGGTTTATTGGCGGCCCGGGGGCGGTTTCTACGAGGATTCAAGTCCGGGCGGCTTGGTGGGCAAGTCGCATGACATCGGCCGCCAGGTTGCATTCCTCCCGCCGTCTGTGGTGTCGATCCAATCCGAGATCGAGAACTTTCCCTACCAGCGGCTGAAGAAGGCCGCGCACATCACGGCCGTCGAGGCCGCCTCGCATCTGGGGGCGGGTTGCTCCGGCGCCGCTTTCAACGTGCTCTCAGGGAATGACGAACCGCTCGACGAGTTTGAGCCGCTGGTGGCACGCCTCCGCCAAATCCGGCCATTCTACGATCTCATGGCCCGGCACCTCGGACGCGCCCGGCCCATCGGACTCTTCACCGCCTGGAATAAAGATCAGGCCGCGGCGGGCGACTTCATCAACCATCCGGGGTGGGGCTTGGGGCACCTGAGCCAAGGTTCACAGATCTTGGAGATGGGGCTGCCGGCCGCGTATCACTCGCGTGGCGCCGCGGTGACGCTCCTGTTTCCCCAGAGCGTGGCGGCGATGTCCCGGGAGGAAATTCGCACGGTGTTGAGCGGCGGGGTTTACACCGACGTGGAAACGCTCAATGTCCTCAATCAAATGGGTTTTCAGGAGTTGACCGGGATGTCGGCGGAACAACCCCACCCCGTTGACTGCATCGAGGAATTCACCGCGCATCCGCTCAACGGTCCGTTTGTCAAACGTCAGCGCGACTGCCGCCAGTCGTTCTACCGGGTGTCTGGCTACGTCGGTTATGTCCTGAAGAAGCACGATTCCAAGGTCGAGACGCTGGCCCGGCTCGTCGATTACGGGGGCCAGGAGCTTTCGCCCTGCAGTCTGGCGGTCTATGAAAACAAACTCGGCGGGCGGATTTGCGTCAGCGGGTATTACCCGTGGGACCACCTCCACAGCCTGAGCAAGAACTCGCAATTGAAGGCCGTCATGCGCTGGCTTTCGCGCGATCGCCTGCCGGCCTACGTCGCCTCCTACCACAAGGTGAATCTTTGGGCCCGCGAGCCCCAGGGCGGCCGCATCGCCCTCGCGCTGCTCAACGCCAGTTTCGATGCTGCGGACGGACTCGAACTAGCCATCGTCACGACCGCCGATGAAGCCCGCGTCTTCGACATGCAGGCGAAAGAACACGTCATCCGAGCGAGCAACACCGACGGGCCGTATCGCCGCTTTGTTCTCCCCGGCGTCGAGCCATGGACAATGCGGTTGGTCGTGCTCGGCAAGCCGTGAGGTGATGCCGCCCGGACCGATGGACTCAAGCGATGCGATTCACATGAAACACGAATACAGGATGTTCCTTGGCGTGGCTTTGGGCGGAGTTGCCCTTGCGTTGGCAGCGGTGGCTGACGCGGGTGAAACCGGAGCCCCGGAGCCGGTCAATTACGCGCGGCCTTTCGAGCCTTCGGGCTATCCTCATATTCGCCTTTGTTTACAGGCTGTTTGTCGAATTTGAAAAAACGGTTGCCATATCACTTGACACTTTTTCAACTAAGCGTTCTAATGCGGGCCAATGCGAACGAATAGAAACTGGCAACCGCTGGCAAACGGCAAAAACACACCCCAACAACGATTCAAGATCGTTCCATTCGACAACCGAGGAGGCACGCAATCGTGGCGCGTGTCGGGCATCAAACGGGACGGCTTTCGCGTCAGAGAGAATTTCAGCGACCGCCAAGCCGCGGAATGCAAGCTCGTGGAGTTACAAACCGAATGGCTCGCACAACGGACTGACACATCCATCAGGGCGACCAAACTGACCGAGACTCAATTACGGCTGGCCGAGGCCGCCTTTATTCGGC
>CAYHFE010000495.1:0-6217 GCA_964355375.1 uncultured Verrucomicrobiota bacterium | reverse complement strand
ATGACTACCATCGCTACCATGTTCCCGTGAGCGGGGTGGTGAAGGAGGTCCGCAAGATTCCCGGCAAGGTGACCATGGACGTGGTCAAGCTGCCCGACGGCTCGCTCGATGTCGTGGACGGGACCGGCTACCAGTTCACACAGGACCGGGGCTTGCTCGTCCTTGATTCGCCGCTGGGATTGGTCGCCGTGCTGCCGATTGGCATGGCGCAAGTCTCTTCCGTCACCCTGACCGCAGAGGTGGGCGCGACGCTCGTGAAAGGAGAGGAGTTCGGCTTCTTCGCGTTTGGCGGTTCAGACATCGTGATGCTGTTCGAGGCCGGCAAGGTCCAGTTCGATGCGAAAGTCGGGACGCATTACAGGCAAGGACAAAGGATGGGGCACGCGATCAACGGCGGCGCTTCCACGTAGCCAGCTCGCAAATACCCAGAAGCAAACGAACTTTTCCAACACCTATGAAACACCAGGTTCCTGACAACGCCGCTCTCCATCTCGTGCCTGTCCGCTTTGAGTTCACGCACCCGACGGCCACCACCGTTTGCGTCGCCGGAACTTTCAACGAGTGGCAGCCCGAGGCCAAGGCGCTGAATTCCTCCGGGGCTGGCGACTGGTGGGAGGACACGGTCCTGCCACCTGGCACCTACGAATACTGCCTGGTCGTGGACGGCCAGTGGATGCCTGACCCGCTCGCACACGAAACCGTTCCCAATGCGTTTGGCGGCATGAACTCGGTGCTGAAGGTGGCCGGTTCGCCGGCCGCCGCCCATCTCGCCGACGCGGAAAATTTACCTCTGAAAAACGCAAACTAACAAACGACACACCATATGAACAAACCGACACAAGCAATCAGCAATGACATAGCCCAGCTGGCCGAAGACGCACAGGCGTTGATGACCGCCACCGCCGACGTGGCCGGTGAAAAAGTCGGGGAGGCGCGCAAGCGTCTCGCCGCCGCGCTGGAAAGCGCCAGGGAAATCGCGGGCAATGTCCGGGACAAGGCGGTGGAAGGCGCGAAGGCCGCGGACGTGGTCGTGCGCGAGCATCCCTATCAGGCCATCGCCATCGGCGTCGGCGTCGGGGCTCTGGTCGGCTATCTCATCGCCCGCCGGTGCTCACGCAACTGCGATTGATTTCGTTATGGATGAATCCACCGTCAGCTTCCAGCAACTGACCATGACCTCGAAGCACTTTGCGCTGCGCCTGCTGGCCATCGGAGAGAACCGGCTCGAACTGCTGACGGTGGAGGTGCAGGAGGCGCGTGAGCAGCTCGTGCGCGCATTCCTGCTGGCCCTTGCCGTGGCGGCATTCGGCCTGCTCGCCGGCGTGACGCTCACGGCGGCCATCGTGGTCCTGCTGTGGGCCTACGCTCCCGTGGCCGCGCTCCTCGCCTTGACGTGTCTCAATGGGGCGGCGGCGGTCGCTCTTTACCGGCGGCTCACCGCGATGCTGCATGAGTGGCAGACATTGTCCGCCTCGCTCGATCAACTCAGAAAGGACCGCGCATGTTTGGAAGAAGTCCTCGCATGAACGCGCTTGAATCGCGGAAACGGCTTTTGCTCGCCGAAAGCGAACTCAACCGTGCGCAACTGGTCGGGGACGTGGCCGCGCTCATGGTGGACGTTCGCACGCTCGCCGAGCGCGGAAAAACATTCAGCACGCTCGCATCGTCTGCCGCTGTCGTGGTGGCGGGCTTGGCAGCCTTCCAATCCGGCAAGCCGGCCGGCACCGACGCGAAGCCCTCGTGGATTCGGACCGCTCTCAAGGGCGCGGGCTTGGTTTCAACCCTCTGGCTGGCGTTCCGGGCCCAGGGGCGTATTCGGAAAGACGGGTAACAAACCACCAGAAAGGCAATTTGTGTTGCGAAGCATCAAGGCCATCTACGGAGACAGGCTCGGGGCGTTGGATGGCGAGGTCGGCCATGTGAAGGACTTTTATTTCGACGACCAGAGCTGGGCGGTTCGTTATGTGGTCGCAGACACGGGAACCTGGCTGACAGGACGTCAGGTGCTCATTTCTCCCCACGCCTTCGGTAGTCTCCACCAGGCCGGAAATCTCCTCCTCGTCAACTTGCGCAGGAAGCAGATCGAGGATAGCCCGTCGATTGAATCGCACAAGCCGGTGTCGCGACAATACGAGGAGGAATATCACCGCTACTATGGCTGGCCTTTCTACTGGCAGGGCGGTTCGCTGTGGGGCATTCGCGACGTTCCGAATCTGGAACTGCCGGCAAAGCCCCCGCTGAGCGAACCCGCCACTGCGCGCGGCCCGCAAGTCCAACGCGCCGACGCGCATCTGCGAAGCACGCAGGCCGTGGGCGGCTACCACATTCAGGCCAGCGACGGAGTGATCGGCCACGTGTGCGACTTTCTGGTGGATGCCCAGAGCTGGGCGATCCACCAGCTCGTCATCAAGATCGGCCATCGGTTCTCCGGCAAAGAAGTGCAGATACTCACGAGCCAGGTTGACCGGATTAGTTATGAGGAATCCACCGTGTTCGTGAGGATGACGAAGGAGGCCGTCGAGCATGATTCCACTCTCCACATGGCTCCAGTCGGGGCCATCCCTTGATCACCACCAGAATCCCTTCCCCAACATGAAAGATCACGTCTACAAACTCATCGAACTCACCGGCACCTCCACCACCTCCATCGAGGATGCCGTGGCCAATGCCATTCGTCGTGCGAACAAGACCATCAAGAACCTGCGTTGGTTCCAGGTGCTTGAAACGCGGGGAAACATCAGCAAGGGAAAGGTGGAACACTGGCAGGTGAGCATCAAAGTGGGCTTCTCTGTCGAAGGCTGATACGAAGTCCACCGCGTCGCGATCACCCTGTTCAGTCGTCGTTCGGACAGTTCACATCCTGAGTCAAACCCCAAGTCCTCGGCAGTCACCGTGGCACCCCATTTATGAAGACATCCACCACAAAATCCGCCGCCGCACCTCGACCCGTAGTTTTTCAGAAAGAGCCTCACCGGGTGAGGCTGAACACCAACGTGGCCACCCCAACGTCGAAGCCCAAAAAGCGGGACAACATTTTTTCCAAATCCCGCGACACACGCGAGGATCGCGGTTCGCGCCAGATGAAAACCTCGCACAACCCGCAAACCATGCCGCACGCAGGGTGAGCCGAAGGGAGACAAACATGAAATCCAGGGAAAGATTACTGTTCACGCTGTTCACCCTGCTTTGCGCCGGCGTGGCGGTGGGGCAGGAGGAAAGGAAGTCGAGCTACGCGCCCGTCGTCCCGAAGGAGGAGTTCGCCGCCACGATGTCCCGCATGAAGGCGGAAAAGCCGGCGGTGATGGAACGGCAGACCCAACTTCTCCGGGAGCGCTACGATCTTCGGAACGACCCCGTGCCCGGCGTCACCATGGCCCGGGGCAAACCAGTCCAGCGGGGCATCCGCGTGAAGCTCACATCCGGCACGAGCTGGGAGAAACTGGCTGCCCTGACCCCGGCCGAGATTCGCGCCGGCGGCCTTTTCCCGTCGGGCTTCCTGCCGCTGCCGCATCCCAACCACCCGGAAGGCGGCATGGTGTTTCCGAAGTTTGAGATTGATGAGATCAAGAGGCAGGAAGGCCGAGACCTGGCCCGGTTCGATTTGGACTTCGATTTGCCGGACCATTTTCTCCCGGAGTTCCCCGCCGCCATCTTTCTGACCACGCGCCCCGACTTGGGCGATGTCTCGCACGGCAAGCTCGTGACGGGCGACAATTTCTTCGAGCTGTTCGACGGCATTCTGAATCCCAAGCAGCTCGAAGGACTGCGGCTGCTGGTGACGCCCTTTCCGCAGCAGCAGTTCAACCAAACCAGCGACCGCCGCTCTGAGCGGCCCCACCGCGGAGTGGCCTGCTTCGATTGCCACGCCAACGGCCATGCCAACGGTGCCACTCATCTCGCCGGCGACGTGCGACCGCAGGAGCACCGGCACCGGCTCGACACCCCGTCGCTGCGCGGCGTGAACATTCAGCGTTTGTTCGGCTCTCAACGGGCCTTGAAGTCCGTGGAGGATTTTACGGAGTTCGAGCAGCGCGCGGCCTACTTCGACGGCGACCCGGTGCTCGCGACCAAAAAGGGAGTCAGCGTGCTGGAGCGTGGCAGCCAGGTGCATTTCATGGCCGAGTTTCAAGCGCTGCTCGATTTCCCCCGCGCGCCAAAACTGGGAATCACCGGAAGATTGGATTCAGAGAAAGCCTCCGCAGCGGAACGCCGGGGCCAGGACCTCTTTTTCGGCAAGGCTCAGTGCGCGACCTGCCATGCGCCCCCGTATTACACCGACAACTCGATGCACAACCTGCAGGCGGAGCGGTTTTTCAAGACGAGAATGATCAACGGCCGGAAGGCGAGCGCGGACGGCCCGATCAAGACCTTCCCCTTGCGCGGGATCAGGGACTCGCCGCCTTACCTCCACGACGGCCGGTTGCTGACGCTGGAGGACACGGTGGAATTCTTTAACCTGATTCTCGGGACCAAACTGAGTGCGGAGGAAAAAGGAGATCTCCTGACGTTTCTGCTGGTGCTGTGAACCGGCTGGGCCCGATTGACCGAAAACCAACATGGCACCGAAGTCAGAGCGAATGCTGGGCGCGCGATTGCTGGGCGGCTTTCAGAGTTTTGCGCGGATTGTCGTCCGGGCCAGCGGACATCCCATGGCCTTTGGCCTCGCGATCGCCACGGTTGTGATCTGGGCACTGAGCGGACCCTTGTTTCACTTTGACAACACGTGGCTGCTCCTCATCAACACGGTCGCCACCATCATCACGTTTTTGATGATCTTCCTGATTCGCAGCGCCCAGAACCGGGAGAGCGAGGCCGTGCAGTTGAAACTCGACGAATTGATCCGTGCCACCAAGGCCGCGCAGAACTCATTGCTGGACATCGAGGAATTGTCCGAGGAAGAGCTGGACCGGATCAAGGCGCGCTTTGAACGACTCGCCCGCAAGGCAAGGCAGGAATCGAGCCCCGGCCAGACAGGATTCAGTCCACGAGCAGGTCAAGCGGATACGCCAATCATCGCACAGTCCAACCCCGCTCCAGCGCCTTGAGAAGCTTGTTAAAGTATCCCATTCGTTCGGGCGGGAATCACCTTCGGTTTACGGCTGCACCCGGCGGTGGCCCTCCTCCTCCGGCAGATTCTTTGCCAGCTCGTTCAACGTGTGGATGGATTTTACCTGTCATTCGACAATCAACCAGACTCCCGCATGTGTGTCCACTGGCTGACCTCAGGCGGCCTTGTCCAAGGGCGGTGCGCTGCAAAAGGCGGGTTCAGGCGCAGGCGCGGCCGGCACAGACGCGCCTTGTCCCGCCGAATCACTCTGGGGTCCGGGTGGTGCCGCAAATGGCGGCGTGGCCTCGGCCCTCTGCTCCGCCGCTAATTTCCCCAAGAAAGCGACAATGTTTCCATCCTCCTCGCTGTAGTCACGCCGTGGCCTGTTGGCTATCCAAACGGCCGGGTCACCCCAGTCGATGTCCGGATTTTTGGGAGCCTCCTTCGCTGGGCGACGTTCATGCTTCGGCTTGGGGCTCGGTGCCGGCTCGGCGGGTTTAGGGACCGCGTTTGCCTGAGGTGCGGCGGGCCGGACTGCCTTCTGGGCTGCCTTCCGCGCTGCCTCGCGGGCTTCGAGATGGGCCTGATACTTCTGCGTGATCAGCTCCCGGAACCTGGAACACGAGCCATCCCGGATCATGGTCTCGGCGATGAGTTCATACATTTTCTGGCTCTCGAAGCAGCGCTCCGGCACCAGGGCTCCCGGCAGGTCAAATATCCCCGACCACTCCATGAAGGTTCCTGCCCGCAAAACGACAATTACACTTTCCCTCGACGACAACTAAAATTCCCTAGTCGAGGGAAAGTGTAATTGTCGTTTTACGTTGAACACCGGCTTGGGCCATTGCAGGCGTGGGATGACCGATTTGAGCAGCCATTCCATGCCCAGCGCGTGATTGTGTATCCGCCGCAGATACACGTTGGTGGACACTTTGCCGCCGGCCAGTGCACGGTCGAAATGTTCCGGGCGCGTTTCGCACACACACAGGTTCCGCAGGCAGTCAAAATTCCGGTCCTTGATGGCAGTTTCCCAGCGTCGCCGGGTTTCATCAGTCCTTTTGCCAACGATGTTCTCCATCACCTCCTGCCACGTCCGCGTCGCCAGCTTGGGATCAGCGCCGTTGAGGTAAACCCGCGCCAGGGAGATGTTGAAGTGCGGCTGACTTTCCG
>CAYHFE010000494.1:0-6217 GCA_964355375.1 uncultured Verrucomicrobiota bacterium | reverse complement strand
AGGGAGCTTATGCGGACATTCGGATTATGTGGACATGGGTTTCAAAAGGCCCGGTTTTGTTGAGTCTTTTTGCAGTGGATGTCCACATAATATTGGAGGCGTAGGATTGGTGTGTTCAGGCTCGGGCGATGAATCCTATCGCCCAGACTTCTCCGATCGACGATGTGGTCGCGGAGTATCACCATCACTTGGTCAACGCTGCCGGACTGCGTTTTGTGTAATGCCGAACCTACGGGAGCATGAGCAATCTGCTCCGACATCCCGATGACATTCAATTTTTCCAAAACCCTTTGCCAGACCGTGGGCCAGTCTTTCTTTGCATCGTGCAGCAGACAACGATGCGGCGGCAACACCTGCCCGGCATTGAGCGTTGGCAAGTACCGCACCAAACGCACCATCCTCGCGATCTACGACGCCCTCGCCGAAGCCATGAAAACCGGCACGCCTCACCAAACGAGACTGAATCCTGCCCCGGCTGACGCCTCCTGCCGTCATCCGAAGAAGAAGTTCGGCATCCTCGCTTTCGGCTCTTTGATCACTGATCCGGGAAAAGAACTGCTGCTCAAGATCACGATGCGCATCAGGACGCTCACGCCCTTCGGCGTGGAAGATGGCATTGCCCTTCTTCTGCACCAGGCCGAGCGGATCAACAGCAGAGGCGATGGTGGAGAGATCCTTCGTTTGCAGGAGGCGCTCGGCGAGGTTGGCGTCCACGTTCTCGGGTGCTTCCTTGAAGCGATGGAAGACATCGGCGGCAACCTGCTGCACTTGGGCCTTGCAGGCGGCGAGCAGCTCGGTGCCGCGGGTCTTGACGGCCTGAGGTTTGCCGCGGAAGACGAAGCTGCCTTTCAGGAAGGCGTTCTGGAGGGCTGTGTCGAGATCGCCTTTGAGCGTATTAGCGCGTTGTCCCTGGGCGCGGACGTAGTCGGCCACTTCCTTTTCCGCCGCCTCGGTGTAGTGGGCGAGGTAGATTTTCTCGCACTGATGGATCTCCTTGATCAAGTCGCGAATCTGCGAGCTGTCCTCGCCGGTTAGGTAAATGATGTGCTGATTGGACAGGACGCGGGAGTCGTTGACGCGACCGGTCTGGGTGACAATGAGTTCCGCCGCCGGGACAATTTCCAAGTGGAGCTCGATCTCGGATTTCTCGTGGCTGATCGGGATGGGCATCGAACCCTGCACGAGCTTGGTCTGCGCCTTGACCTTCAATGTGCCCTCGACCAACGCGGAAGGATCGGGTGTGAGAATCTCGCGCAGGCGCTCGCTGAGAATGTGGTTGGCATCGGAGGAGGAAGGTTGCAGGAGCGATTTCTCGCCCATGATCTGAGAGACGGCCTCGCTCATGAAACGGAGCGAGCCGTCAATTTCGGTGAGCGGCAAGCCCTTCTCTACGAGCATTTCGTTGACTGCCTTGTCCACCTCGCCGGACATCGGAGTGGAGTGGAGATTTGGGTAAAGCAGGGCGGCGACATTCTCGCGGCTGACCGGGAAACCTTCGATGAACTGCAAGACAACGATGGTCTTGGCGACGCGGAGATGGACGGAGTCGGCATTGAAGATTTCACCGACGCGGTCCACTGTTTCGACGAGTTGCCGATTGGCCCGCTCGATGTCGCGCCGGAGGGTGTCGTAGAAAACATCCGCGGTGGCGATGGCGCCGATGGTCGCGTCCGCCAGCAGCTTGTGGCCGGAGCGGTAGCCGCTGACATCCACAAGCACGTCCTGAATGACTTTGATGGCGGAGCGCAGGCCGATGCCGCCGGTGGAGCGGGCGAGCGAGCGCAGCAATTCCATGAGTAGCGAGAAATGCTGCGGCAGGAAGGGGTAGAGCCGGACGAAAGCGTCTGCCGTGAGGGTGGACTGGAAGAGCTTGGTGTTCTTGAGCTGGGTGGCGTGGAGCAGACCGCCTTCCTTGGCCCTGAAGAGCGTACGCAGCAACTCCTCGCCAGCCGGGGACTTGCGGAGCAGCCGGCGGTAGGTGATCTCGCGGATGTCCGAGGATTCGATGTCCACGCGCCGGGATTCCGGGAATCGATCCTTGAGTTTGAAGAGGGAACCGGTGACCGGGAGCGTCTGCTGTGCGGTGGTGATGAGCCAGGCATGGCCGAAGCCGAGATTCTTCAGATTCTCGGCCAGCCCCTGCATGTTGAGGATCAACTGCGGGCTGCCTTCAAGGAATTGGCCGACCTCATCAATGATGAAAATGACGCGCCTGGAACCTGAGCGACGCTCGACCAGATCGAGCATTTGCCGCACGCGTTCGTCCTCGCCGTAGCGGGCGCTGATCTTGGTGTCGTTGAAGCTTTTCGCGTCCGGCCAGATTTCCGAATAGAACTGGGAAACGATGCGCGAAGCGAAGGTGACACCGAGCAGGAGATCGTTCTTGAGGCTGTCCCACGAACGGCCCTTGGCAACTTCCTGAAATCGTTTTTTGAAGGCGTCGAGCTTGCCGTCCTTCTCCAGGAGCAGTTCGAGCAGGGCCAGCTTCTCATCCTTGGAGTAGCCGGCCCAGGCCATGACTTCATCGTAGAGCAGACGCGAGACACCTTGAGCGGCAGCCTGGACCGACGCGACCGCCGCCAGATCGAGCATAATGACGGTGGCAGGGAACCTACTCACCACGGTAGCGAGTTGCTGGCGCAGTTGGATGCCAGGGAATTGGTTCTGCAACCATTTCAGAAAGGCATCACCCTTGAGTTTGCGCTTCGGATCGAAGGCGAAGCCCAGATACTTGGTGAACGAACTTTTGCCCGAGCCGTAGAACCCGGATACCCAGACGCCGATCTCGTGACCGGCCCCGGCAGAGAAGCCGTCCGCCAGATTGTTGAGCAGTCGCTCGTAATGGCGGGTGAGACTGTCGGTGACCTCATACTCGCGGATCTCGCGTTCGAGTTGATCCTCGGTTGCACCAGCGTAATTGATGACGGAGGTGATCTGTCTGTCAATCGGGCGGGTTTGGTCAAAAGTATCGCGAATATTCTTCATGCTCTTTGACGGGTGCGCTTAGTCGATATGAGGCGAGCGGTAATTGCCATCCTCCTTGTGGACGCCGAGAAAGCGCCGGCTGTAAGCGCCGCCCGCTGTGCCGGGATACAAGACGACGGTGGGGATGGAGAATTTGCCCACCAGTTGCTGCTCCACCGCGCCAATCCTCAGGAACGGATGTAGCGCCTCCAGGTCGGTGAGGAAAAGGACGGACGTGGAGTCGTGTCGATGGGTCTCGATGGCGCGGAGGATAGCGGAGCCGACGACTTTGTCCTGTTGCAGATGCTCGGTCAGGGACCCGGTGATCACGGAATGATCGTCAGCTCGTAAGGACGCGGCCTCAATGAGCGGCCCGCGCAGTTCGTGAGCGCGAAAGTAGTCATTGATCACCCGGGTCATGGAGAGGTGATGAGCGCAAAAGCCATCGACGACCAACTGCGCTTCCCATTCCGGGAGGCGTTGTTTGACTTCGATAATCTGCTGCGGCGGAAACAGCAGATAGTAAACGGGGTCGAAACCGGTCGGACGGATGGAACCGACCCCGTCCTTGAGCAGGCCCCGCAACTCATTGAACTTCTCAGCGAGCGAGCGCATCCAGCATTTCCTCCATGGTTTGGTATTTCCACTCCACGCGGAGCACGGAACCCGAGTGTTGAACGAACAGATGCCCCTGCGTGGCAGCCTTGTCCAAAGATGAAATCACGTCGGCAGGCGAGAGCCCGAACAATCCCCAATCGCGGTGGCGCACAATAGCGTCATCCTCCGCCCTGCCGAAATGCAGTTCGTAGGCGAGGAACACGGCCGTCTCAGACATGATGAACATGGGCCGAATTTGCCGATGGCCAAATCGGTTGCCCGTTATGAGATCAAAATCCACCAAGGTTCCCAGCAGGTAACGGGTGACCCGTTCCACCATGGTGTCTGACCAGCGTTTTTCCAATGCGCCACGGCTGACCGCCCGCTCGATGAAATCACGCGCATCCTGCTTGGTCACTTCACCAGCACGCGAGGAGTATTTGAGCCAGAATACCTCACAGATGAAGTCATGGAGGATAAGATTCGCGCGGGCGGTGTAAATTAGTGTCAACTGGCGAAGCAGTCCGCGCGGGGCGCGGATCAACAAGAGATGCCGCAACCACTCCGCCGGCTTTCCACCGCTGGTGAGGTATCTCTGGGCGAAAGCTCGCCCGACCAAATCATCGACCCGGACCTGTGTTGCTTTGCCGAGGGCGCCCACGGCGCGGACACGGGCCTTCAGATCCACCACGGACATGCCCGGCTCCCAAAGCTCCAAAAGCTCCAACGTCTCAGGAACCATGCCCTGAGCTTTGGACAGGTTGGCGGTGTAGTGCGGCGCCGTAGTCATCGTTTTACATTCGCGAAATAAGGCAGGCACTGGATGTCCTGACGAAAAGCCGCGAGATAGTGTTTGGCCAGTTCGATGAGGCCCGTTTCGCTAAAGGCGTTTGTGGTTGTTCCAATCTGGACCGGCCCGGGATCGACTGAGATGACCTCGCCGCTTTCGGCCTCGAGCACTTTCATGGCCTCCTCCCGACGAGTGGGCATGGAGTCAAGCAGTTCGCAACCATTGTTCTGGATGGCCCGTTGAATCAACATCTCGTCCCCCAAAGGAAGGCGGAAAAGATGAACGCAGCGTCGCTTGCCGATGCGTTCGTCGTGCAGGCGCTTGGCGGCTGCGGTGGTTGCGTTCACCGCCGAATAACCCGCGGCGCGAGGGAAATTGTATTGAGCCACGGCAAGTCCATTTTGCGAAAGAAAGGAACTCGTCCACCAGCCGGCTGACCCGGCTTGACCCAGAAACGCAACGGCAATTCGGACCGAGGCGTATCTTTGCGGAAGTGTAGTCATGGGCTGGTTTGGATTGGTGGTGTTTGGGAGCATCCCAACGGCAAGCCAGCATGGCCCGTCCTTGACCCGTTGCTCGCCTGCGGCGCGACTACACCTTTTCGAGAGTCGGCGTTCAAAAGATGGGGATAGGAATGCATTTGGCGTCGCCGTTGTTCTTCGTCTTTTGTCTCAGATTGTTGAATTCCATGCTAACCTCAATGAACTTGTGACTTCAACACTGGTGATTCGTTGAATTCATTGGCTATGAACGCTGAATGTATGATTCTCGGCGGCTTATTCGAAGGAATTCAGACGCTTGACCACCAAATAAAAAACCGACCAGGAATCCTGGTCGGGTGAACGGTCATGTCCAAAAGGATTTCTTGATGCAGACAATCTGCGGATCAACTTTGTGGGGAGGTTGGTCGGGGATGGACTAAACGATCCGATTGACTTCCGATGGTGCCGCCTCGGCTGTCTTATGGCCAACGGTCCTGGGCCGTTCGTGACGGACCTTTCTTTGGCACAGTGACACGGATCGAGTGATTGACCGAAAAAAGGACGAAAACGCGGTTCACTACCTCTGAATCCCCATCGGGAGAACCGGGAAGACTGACGTGCCTTTCGACATGTTTCCTTTGTTTGTGGGCTCTATCCCTCGCCCGTGGGTTTTTCGATCGACCCTTTCAGTAACCACCCGCAAGGCGAGTGTCACATCCAGGAGCCATCGTAAACCGTGTGCGGCGGAAATGTCCGGCAAATCCCAAACTCCCTTTCACGCAATCTCGCGATTGCGCGCCGCGCCGCTCTTGCGCTCCGACTCGGAGTGCCGCCGAGATCGGTCCAGAACGCATTTCCAGCGTTCTCAGGCCATCACACACTCGACAGCACCCGAGCCAAAGCGAAGGTGCGGACTCGGCAAAATCTGGACGACCTTTCTGGCGTTTCTGCAAACGCCCTTTCAGTGTCCACCGCTGGCGACAAGGCAGAAAATGCCAGTCACAAGTCGTGAAGACTGATGGGATGGAAACGCGGTGGGCAATCGGCCCGCTTGCCCGGACCGAGGAAGGCGAGACGCCACGCCCGCGCCGCCGCCGCAGATCCGGGAACCGGACCGCCGCAACGCGCTCGCGCGCCGCTCTCAACTATCTAACCCCCGGAATTCCAATCCTAAACCGATCCGAGCTCACGCCCGCTCTCTAAGGTATAACCCCCGCAAATCCGACCCCACCCGGCCCGTCAGACCAACAAAAAGGCCGGACGGCCCAAAAGCCGTCCGGCCCATGCTGGTCAGACTCCGCCCTTACTCACGCGCCACGAACAACCCCTTGACGCACGCCGCCAACTCCGCCGCCAACTCCGCCCGCACGGCCCACACCCGACG
>CAYHFE010000493.1:0-6228 GCA_964355375.1 uncultured Verrucomicrobiota bacterium | reverse complement strand
CAGTGGCATGCGACCCTTCTGGGAATGGGCTCGCCCTGAAAGGAGCGAAGGAGAATAGCCGGGGGCCAACGAGTCGGCGAGTGCCGCCCCCGGTCCCGGCGTCAGACTTCCCGCCTTCACGGCGTCAGCGGAGTGGCCCGCGGTGCCGCCGGGCCGCAGCCACAGCCGGTGGCGCAACCGCCCCCTTGGCGCGCGGCCAGCTTCTTCTCCAGAGCGAGCGACGTCGGGGTGATTGAAAGACCGCCCAGAGCGGTGCAACGCAGTTCGCGCGGCATCTGACCGGCGACGCGCTGGGCCGTTTCGATGACTTCGTCGAGCGGGATGAGCGGGTCGTACTCGGCCAAGGCCATGTTCGCGCAAGCCAGGGCGTTGCTCGCGGCCATGACATTCTTGCCCAGGCACGGGGCTTCGACCCGGTTCGCGATCGGATCGCAGATCAATCCGATCATGCTTTGGAGCGCCATGGAAGCGGCGGCCATGGATTGGGGCAGAGTCCCGTTCGCCAGTGTCACCAAGGCGGCCGCGGCCATGCTCGCGGCCGAGCCGCCTTCCGCCTGGCAGCCGCCCACCTCCGCGGCAAAGGTCCAGCGCGTGGCGATGAAGACGCCGATCAAGCCGCTGGCCAGGAGCGCGCGGGCCATCTCCTCTTCGGACAACCCCATTTCTTCGGCCATCGCGATGACGGCTCCGGGGAGCGCGGCGCAGGCACCGGCGGTCGGCGCGGCCACGATCACCCCCATCGCGCTCTTTACTTCCATGAGCGCCGAGACATAGAGGATGATGCGATTGAGCGCGCCGCCCTCGAGCAGCCGTCCGGATTGCATCAAGTGGTTGAACTGGCCGCATTGATGGCCGAGCAAGCGGTCTTCGTACTGGGTGCCGGCGAGGCCTTGCGCGATGGAGCGCCGGAGAATCCGGACAATCTCCACCATCTTGGCCAGGACCTCGGATTCCGTGAGACGGCCGCGCGCCATCTCATACTCGATCGCCCAGCGCCAGAGGGGAAGGTGACGACCGGCATCGTGAAGCAGCAGTTCGTGGCCCGTGGTGAAAGGCACGCGCGTGCCCCGGCGCGAGAGCACGGGCAGGACCGGGGCCAGCCGCTTGACCGCCCGGAGGCCAAAGTCGGAGCGGAGTTCGGCAAGGACTTTCTCGCTCACGAATTCCCCGGCTTTCACTTCGATCACGGGCTGGCCGGCGGATTCGTGGAGCAGAATGTGGTCGGCGGAGATGAGCACCGCTAGACGTTCGACCAGCGTCGCTCCGTCGCCGGAGCACCAGAGCAAAGTCTCGAAGTAATCCCCGCCGATCGAAACCTTGAAGTCATCGATCTGGACGACTTCCATCATTCCGCCGCCGGTGGAGATGGCGCGGAGGAAATGTTCCTCGCGGGCATTGCGCAGCGTCAGGCGATAGGTGTTGGGATGCTCGTCACCGGTGTCCACAATCTCGATGCGGACGTCCACGCCGGCGTCGCGAAGGGCTTGGGGAGAGCCCGGCAACCGCTCGTCCGCGGCGTCCCAACCCAGCAATCCGCCGAACAGGCCCATGTCGGAGCCCTGGCTTTCGTGCGTGGTGGGCAGGGAGCCTTGGCGGTCAAACTCGACCCGCACCTCGGCGATCTCGCCCTCCATCAAGTCGAGGGCGAGACGTCCAATGCGCAAGGCGGCGGCGCAATGAGAGCTCGATGGCCCACGCATGACGGGACCAATGACGTCGTTGAAAATGCTGACCAACATGGCTGGGTTCAATCCTGGCGTTCGCCCCACAGTTTGGCAAGCAGGCGAAACATCTCGGGATCGAATTGCTTCAGTTCCTCGCGCGTGAATGGTTCAAAATCGTTCCGGCCAAAGAAAGCCTCGCTCGCCTCGGCGAAGTACTCCTTGGGATCGGTCAGGGCGTAGGCGCGGTCTCGAGTCTCTTTTTCACCGGTCCAGCGCTGGACGTCATTGTAGCGCCCGCCTTGTTTGGCGGAGGCATAGGCGGCCTTGATTTCGGGATGGTCGAACCCGAGCACCTGGTCGTGATAGGCATGGGCGAGCTCGTGCAGAATGAAGAAGGGCATGCGCCGGGTCTCGCGCTCGAAGATGCGGATGTTGGTCATCTCGACGCCTTGGGCCATGGCCGGATCGCGACCATTCTGGCGCAGCCAGTTCACGTTCGGGTGATACTCGGCGCGCGGACCCCGTCCGTCAGGGTAAGGCGGCGACATCCAGAGCGGCACTTGGCGGAGACGGGCGAGCGCGGCCGCGGGGACGACTCGAATGATGTCGCGGAGTTGTGCCTCGAGTAGTTCGAGCGCCTTCTCCGTCGCGGCTTTTTCCTCGGAGAACAACCGGTCGCTGACGTGAACCGCCCAGCCCTCGATCGTCCGGTGCTGTATTCCCGCGCGGCCGCGGGGCGATTCGGCCGAGGCGAACGTCCGTTCGAGCCAGGCCGGAGCAAGCTCCTGCTGTGGCCGAAACGCCGGGCCGGCCAAGTAGCGGAACAAGCTCCGACGGAATTGCCGCGTGGCGGGACGATGGTCGAGGTCGGTGGCAAGGTCGTAGCCGCAGATCACAAGCGAACCCGGCCCCACCTTCGCTTCGAACAGGTGCGCGAGCAGCGCATTGAAATGGAAGTCCGGCACCGGCTGGATGATCGGGCGGAAGCCGGCCGGCGCGCCTTCGAGATCCAGGGTCGTGGCCCCGGCACACAGGTCGCGCCATTGCCAATCACTCCAGCCGTCGTTCGGAAACTCGGCCAGCGCGGGATGCTGCGGATCGCAAAGGAGGCCGAGGGAAGAGAACTGGTTGCCCCACCAACCGGCGGACCAATAGACCGACTCGAAACCCGTCCTGGCCGCGCGCGGGTTTTTCAGGCCGTGCGCCAGCCAGAGCACCTTGCCGCCGTGGCGCAATGTCTCGAGCACGGCGTCGTCGAGAGTTTTTGTCAGGAGGACATCTTTCGGTTCCGGTTCATCACCACTCGCTGGATAGACCCAAAGGTTCCAGAGGTTCTCCACGTCGCCCAGACGGATGCGAAGGGTGAGCGCGGCCGCGACCCGCACCGAGCCGAGGGGCGCGGTGATTTCTCCGAGATCGCTCAGTGAGCCGGCGGCGAGCGAGGCCGTCTCCTGTGTGCCGCGGCCCACCGTCTCGCCCTGGCGCGTGGTCAAGGACCAAGTCCACGTTCCGGCGCTCAAAGCACTCGGGCCAGAGTGAGCCAGTTCGATCCGGGCTCGAAAACTGTCGTCGCTGCTCCAGACGAATCGCGGGAATCTCGCCAGCAACACCGTGGGCGCGTTCCAAGCGCGAACCTCCGCGGCGCTCACCACGCCCTTCGATTCCCAAAACGGATCGAGGATGCCGACGAGGGCTTCGCTCTGGCCGGTGAAATCGTTCAGCATGAGCAATTGGTAGCCGGCATATCCGCGCGTCCTTCGCATGGCTTCGTGCTCGGCCTTGTACTGGGTGAGCTGGAAACGCGCGGAGGCTCGGACAAATTCTTTGACCTGGCCGTCCCGTCCGCTGGCGACGAGCGCGCGTCGATACCGCTCCAGGTTGAGCGGCAGCAAGGGGCCGGTGAATTTTTGCAGCAAAGGCTCGTAGTCGGGGAAGACCGGGCGTTGGCCCGTCTCATGAGCGATCAGCGGCACCGGGGACGCCTCGGCGGCTTTGGTGAAATCCCAATCCGTCTGCGCGGTTCCCACGCCGCGGGTGCTCATGCCGCTGTTGTGGGTCACCCAATAATCGTCGGCCGCGAGACGCCGCCGGGCGGTGCAACCGCTGTAGAGGCGCCGGGGATCGAGCGTTTTGATTTCTTCCACCAAAGCGTTCACGCGTTCCCAGTCCGTGTTCTTCAAGCCGAACTCATTCCCCATGGTGAACATCATAAACGAAGGGTGATTGCCGTAAGCCTCGGAGATGCGCCGCACTTCCGCGCGCAGATACTCGGTGACATCGGCGTCACGACCGAGGCCCAGCGGCTTGGTCACGGTGCTGACGCCCCAATCATCGATCCACGCCGGCGCTTCGGCCTGAAGATAGACGCCGAGTTGGTCGGCCGCTTCGAAGGCGGCGTCGGGCGGACACCAGGTGTGAAAGCGCACGTGGTTGAAGCCGTATTCCTTGACCACGCCGAGCACCCGTTGCCATTCCGGCACGCTCATCGGCGGATGACCCGTGTTGGGATACACGGCGCAATCGAGCGTGCCGCGCAGGAACACCGGGCGCCCGTTGAGCCGGATTTCTTTCCCGACGCGCTCGAGGTGGCGGAAGCCGAAATGAACCGTCTCCTCGTCGAGGAGGCCGGCTTGATTTTCCAGTCGGACCTGCACCCGATAACGCCTTGGCGCGAACTCATCCCAGGGCTCGGCGGGGGCGTCGAGCTTGAGGGTGATCTCATTTGTGCTCAGGCCTGGCGTGCCGGTCACGGACAGGACGGACTCGGCGAGTGGGGTGGGATTGTTTTCGGGAAAAAGGCGCGCGGACAAGGCAGCGGAGACCAGTCCGCCGCGAGCATTCGCCAGCACCACCACGGCGCGCGCTGACCGGCGATCCGCCGCCGGAAACATCGCGACGGAGCGCACCGACAAAGCGGCCGCCGCTTCGAGTTTGAGATCGCCGATCAGGCCGTTCCAGCGCGACTGCGTTTCGGGCCCGTAGGCATGGGTGATGGTCGAGAGATTGTGGATGAGGCGATTGTCCACACGCACCGTCAGTCGATGCCGACCCGGAGCTAACGCTCCCAATTCGAAACGGTGCTCGGCGACCAGGCTATCGCATGAGCCGACCGCGCGTCCGTCGATCCAGGCATCGGTTTTCCAGAGGGCTCTTTCGAAGCGCAGGGCCAAAGAGCGGTTCGTCCAAGTGACCGGAATTTCGAGATCACGTTCATACCAGGCGGGACCGACGAACAGATGGCGCCGCACCAGGTAGCCGTGCTCGTCGGCCCGAGCTGGCTCCTTCACCGCGGGGAAGCGGGTCGTGACGGGAAACGCGGTCGCGTGCCGCATGGTGTTCGTGTCGAGCGCGAAGCCAAAACCGGCGCGGTCGGTGGTGTTGGGCAGGAGGATGGTATTGCCGTTGGTGAGGGGGGCCGCCGCCCAACCGGCTTGTGCGCCCTGGTCGTCCGGATCGAGACGCAGGCGCCAGGCGCCGGCCAGATTCATCCAGTCTTTGGCGTGGCCGTTCGAAATGGCCAGGAGAAGGCAAACGAGGATCTTCAGCTTCATGATGATGACTTTCATTGCGCCTGTGCTTCGTCCGGGAATCATTCCGACGCAGGCGGCGCCACCCGCGTCGGCGGGATCAAGGGTCGTGGCGGTGAGGTTGAAGACGTTTGTCCGGGTGGCCGAGCGTCGCCGTCAAGCGCTCGCGGAGTTGGAGGCGCGCCCGGAGCAGGCGGACCTTGACATTGGCTTCACTCAAACCGAGCTCGACCGCGGTCTCCTTCACCGACAATCCTTCGCCGTCGCGAAGGAGAAAGACGAGCCGATGCTTTTCGTCGAGTTGCGCCAACGCGGTCTCGATGAGGCGCGCGGTCTCGCGCCGTCCGACGAGCTGCTCGGGAGAATCGCGCCAATCGGCGATGTATTCCGGGTGCGGAATCGCCTCGTGATCGTCGGACGGCTCCGTGCTCTCCTCCAGGGAAACGGTGGGCAGACCGCGCCGTTTGCGCACGACCTTCAAGGCCGCGTGCGTCGCGATGCGCCGCAGCCAGGTGGCAAAGCTGGCCTCATTGCGGAAGCCCGCCAAGTGTTCGAGCGCGCTCAGGAAAGATTGTTGAGTGACATCCTCGGCGTCTTGATCATTTCCCGTGATGCGGCGGGCCAGCGTATAGATCCGGCGTTCCTGCGCGGCGACCAGCGTCTCGAAGGCGCTGAGATCGCCGGCCTGGGCGCGGTGGACCAGTTCGACATCGCTCTGAGGTTCGGACATGACTCGATCCGCCGGCGGTTCCGGCCGGCACCTTTCGCTCGGAGTGTAGGGGAGGAGAGGACGGCTGACCAGCCCGGAGCCGGATCAAACCACTTCGCGCGCCGGGAGCCCCTCAGCTCGGGCCAACTCTCAACGTTCAACGGTGCATGCGTTGGGAACATGAACCGAATGGAGTGGGCGGCGTCGCGCCAGCGTCTTGGAGTGCGCCGGACCTCCGGCGCTTTGGCCGGGTGCGGGGAAAGCGGCAGAGGTCTGCCGCACTCGTGCGCTTGAGAGAGAGCATGCACCGGAGGGTGAAAGTCCCTCT
>CAYHFE010000492.1:0-6241 GCA_964355375.1 uncultured Verrucomicrobiota bacterium | reverse complement strand
CATGCGGGGAACGGACAGTGTCCTGAGTCAAAATGAGAACTGCTGCCGTTTCAACTCGAGGCGTTGACAGCTCGGGGCGAGCGTGCTTACCATTATTCGTTCTATGGCGAAATAAGGAAACAAACCATGCGTGAGTTCATGAACATTACCAAGGCGCTGGCGGACGAGAATCGCGTTCGCACGCTGCTGGCGTTGGGGAAGGGCGAGTTGTGCGTCTGCCAGATCACCGAGCTGTTCGGGCTGGCTCCGTCCACCATCTCGAAACATCTTTCCATCCTCTTTCAGGCCGGGTTGGTGGAATCGCGCAAGGACGGCCGCTGGATTTACTACAAACTGCCGGGACGGGACGCTCCGGTCGCGGTGCGCGAGGCCATTGATTGGGTCGAGAAAGCCCTCGAGGGCCATCCGCGTGCCGCCGAAGACAAACAAATCCTCAAACGCATTCTCAAACAAGACCCCGCGGAATTATGCAAACGACAATGCCAGCGATGAAGCCCGCCGTTTTGATTTTGTGCACGGGCAATTCATGCCGCAGCCATCTGGCCGAAGGCGTCCTGCGCGCCGCGGCGGGCGATTGGGTCGAAGTTCAAAGCGCGGGCTCGAAGCCGGCCGGTTACGTTCACCCGCTGGCCATTCAGGTGATGAAAGAAATCGGCATAGATATTTCCAGCCACCGTTCCAAACGCTTGGACGAGTTTCTTCGGCAGAAGATCGAGACTGTGATCACCGTTTGCGGCCATGCGGATCAAGCGTGCCCGATGTTTCCCGGCCAGGTGAACCGGTACCATTGGGGCTTTGACGATCCGGCCAAGGCTGAGGGAACAGAGACAGAGAAACTGGCCGTCTTTCGCCGGGTGCGGGACGAGATCAGAAAGGTCTTCGAGGCTTACGCAGCCGGGCGAACGGATGAAGCGAAGAGGAGGAAAACCTGAACACAACGGACAGCGAACCCAAATCCTTTGGCCCCGGACATTGACCTATGAAGCAGCCATTGACCTCTTCAACTTCGCCCGCCGCCGTTCCACCCAAGCGGTTGAACTTCTTCGAGCGTCTTCTCTCCTTGTGGGTTCTGGTTTGCATGGTCATTGGCGTGGCGCTGGGCAAGCTGCTTCCGGGATTCATCGGCGCCCTCAGTAAACTGGAGTTCGGCCAAGGCTCGCAGGTCAACGTGCCCATCGCGGTGCTCATCTGGCTGATGATTTTCCCGATGATGCTGAAGATTGACTTTGGCTCCCTGGGTGGCATCGCGAAGAAGCCCAAGGGGCTGCTCATCACTCTGTTCGTGAACTGGGTGGTGAAGCCGTTCAGCATGGCGTTGCTCGCGTGGGTCTTTCTGCAAAACCTTTTCGCCGCCTGGATCGAACCGGAGATGGCTCGGAACTACACCGCCGGTCTCATCATCCTGGCCGCGGCGCCCTGCACCGCGATGGTGTTTGTCTGGAGCTACCTGACCGACGGCGATCCGGCCTACACGCTGGTGCAGGTGGCGGTGAACGACCTCATCATGCTCGTGGCCTTCGCGCCCATCGTGATGTTTCTGTGCGGCGTGGCCAACGTCGTGGTGCCGTCGAAGGTGCTGATCACGTCCGTGGTCGTGTTCATCGTGATCCCGCTGGTGGCGGGTTATCTGACACGCGCCAGCCTCCTGAAAGCGCGAGGCGCGGAGTGGTTCGAGAAGGGCTTCCTGCCGAAGTTTCAACCGGTGACCATTTTCGCGCTGCTCCTGACGCTGGTGCTGATTTTCGCGTTTCAGGCCGAGAATCTGACCACGCGCGGGTTGGCCGTGGTTTTGATTGCGGTGCCGATTCTCATCCAGGTCTATTTCAACTCGAGCCTCACCTACCTCCTGATGCGCAAATTCAAAGTGCCGCACAATGTCGCGTCGCCCGGCGCGCTCATCGGCGCGAGCAACTTTTTTGAATTGGCGGTGGCGGTGGCCATCACGCTCTTCGGTCCCAGTTCCGGCGCGGCCTTGGCCTGCGTCGTCGGCGTGCTGGTGGAAGTGCCGGTGATGCTCTCCGTGTGCAAGGTCTGCAATGCCTCGCGCGAATGGTACCACCGGACGGCGGGTGTTCTCGGGTGATATTGAAGGCTGAACCGATCCATGGGTGGGGCGAGACTCTGTCGAGCCGTGGAATCTTGGCTGGCGAGAGAGTCAGCGCTCGACGGAGACTCGCCCCACCACACAGGTCCAGGGCAAGCTTCCAAGGCAGTCTGCCATGCACTGGGACCATGAACCGAAGGGAGTGGGTGGCGGCGCGCCAGCGTCTTGGAGCTGTGCATTACCCACAAGTTGGAGAGTCCGCTTTGCCGAATCCCGACGGGATTCCGTTTTTATGAACATCTATGTTTTCTTTCACTGTCGGCCGACTCGGCCCCAAAATAGCCAATCATAAGAACTGACCCCGTTTGTGTGTACGTGTCTATTTCCCCAAGCAGTACACGTACTTGTCTGAGCGGATGAGGAGGCGGCTGCCGTCCACGGCAGGACTCGCGTCGAAGCGGCTGCGATCTCTCAAGTCGTTGCGGGCCAGTTGTTCGAATTGCGGCTTCGCCGCGAACACGAAGCCACGACCGCTTCGAGTGACGCAGTAGAGTTTTCCATCGGCCAGCACGGGTGAGGCGTAGAACTGGCCGGCCTCGGCGAGTCGCTCTTCAAAGACCACTTTGCCGTGGGTGGTTTCGACACAATAAACGATGCCGAGGTTCTCGTGCAGCCAATAGAGATGGTCTTCGTGGAAGATCGGGGACGAGACGTTCGAGCCCTTGTTGAGCGTCCACACGCGGTGCGACTGGGTCACATCGCCGCGCCCGCCCGCGCGCACGGCCAGGGAACCGCCCGTGCGGCCGCCGATGCAGAAGACGACGTCCTTGTCGTTCACCAGGCTGGGCACCATATACCAGCCAATGCCGGTGGCGCAGGACCAGAGTAGTTCGCCCGTGCCAGGATCAAACCCGAGCACCTTGCCGGCAATGGCAACCACCAACTCCTGTTTGCCGCCGGACACCGGCACGAAGATGGGCGTGTTCCAGGATTCCTTCATGCCGCCCGCGCGCCAGACTTCCTGGCCGGTCTTTTTGTTTAACGCCACCAGCGAGTCGCTCTCGACCGCGGCGTTGATGATGATCAAGTCCTGGTAGGACACCGGCGAGGCGGCTGAGCCCCAGCCGTGGGTTTTCGAGCCGACGTCCGCGTGCCACAGTTCCTTGCCGTCATGGCTGAAGGCGACCACGCCCGACTTGCCGAAAAAGACGTAGAGCCGGTCGGGATCGACGAGCGGCGTGCTCGAAGCGTAGCCATGCTCGCGCACCTTGGCCTCTTCCGGTTGGGCCGCGGCGACGTCTCGTTTCCACAGGATTCTCCCATCCGCACGCTGAAGACAGAGGACGTGGCGCTGGAGCGCGCTTGGGTCGTCGCCCGGCGATCCGGGCACGGCGTATCCGCTGGAGCAGGTCACATAGATCCGGTCGCCGATAACGATGGGGCTGGAGCCGCCGGGACCGGGCAAGGTCGTTTTCCAGACGAGGTTTTGATCCGTGCTCCAGTTGAGGGGCAGACCCTTGCCTTCGCTGATGGCCTGGCCCTGCGGCCCGCGGAACTGGCGCCAGTCGGTTGCGAGATTCGGCTGGGCGGACCAGCCAACGACGCCGGTGAAGGCGGCGCTGAACCAAAGACCCGCGATCATGACCCGCTGGTGGTGGCTTTTCATCATAGGGTTTGGTGGGTGTTGAAGGATGGTCCGGCTCACTCCGACAAAATCTCCGCGCAGACCAGACTGGAGCGCAGGACGAGGGCGGCCTCAAGCCAAGTGTTGCGAGAAGGGAGCATTTGAAGTCAGGACCTCCTCATTGCGCTTCGACGATTTTGAAATAGCGCTGGGAGGCGGCGGCGGCGGCGGGCGGCGGAACTTGCACCGTGGCGTCGCCCGCGACGACCGCATTTGAAAGCGGCATCCAAGGGATCGGGCTGAGGGCAAGGGTCGTGGACACCAGAACTTCCATCCGCCCCAGCCGCTCCGGAGTGAGGGTTGAGCCGTCGCTACAAGCCAGCCGGAATTGGAGCCCGCCGTCCGGGGCGAGGAGGGGAGCCATGATCCTCAAGGGAGGTAGTGGAGGCACGCTGACGTCCAGGCAGACACCCTCCTTGGTGCTCCGGGCGTAAAGGCGTCCCTCGCTAATGGCGGGTCCGTTCCAGCACTTGCCGCTCAAAGCCTGGTAGCGCGCCAACTCGATGTAGGCGGTGGGATTTGGCTCCGCCAAAATGAGCTTGCCATCCGCACTCAAGAGGAGAAGCGTCCCGTCCACGAGCAGGACTTGGCCGGCGCCGAACCCGGGCCGCGACCACTTCTCGGTGCCAGTGGCTAACTCCACGCATTTCAAGGGCGCCGAAACCCCGTAGTCTTGCCCGTACAGACCGTACAAATGCCCGCGGTGGTAAACGGGGGTGCTCCAGAAGTTCATGAGTTCGCCGCGCTTTTGCCACAGCTCAGTGACCCGGAAGGTCGTTCCCGACTTGGAGATCCTCGCGGTCCTCGCGCCGGTGCCGTAGGCCGCCGAGTGGTAAACCATATCGTCGCCAATCACGGGCGAGATGGCGGTGGGAATGTTCACCGTAAACGGGTGACGCCAGAGTTCCTGGCCAGAGTCGGGAAGCACCGATACCACTCCACCAGCGGTGAAGAACAGGACCTGGCGGACCCCGAGGAGGGTCGTGACCACTGGGGTCGAGTGCGTCAATTTCGCGTTCGGTCCTTCCCAGACCGTATGGCCATCGCCCTTATGGATGCCAAACAACTTCTGACCGGTTCCACCGGAGGGGCCATTCACCAAAACCAAGTCCCCCACGATCAGGGGCGAGGCGCCGGCTTCAAAGTCCGGTCCGCTGCCGCCGAATTCCTGGAGCAGGTCACGCTGCCAGACCACGCTCCCGTCACGGGCGTTCAGGCAAAAGAGCGACACGTAGGTATTGAGCACATAGACGAAATCGCCGTCCACCGCCGGCGTGGACCGCGGCCCGTCCCCCTCGCCCGCGATTCCTTCGCGGGCCGACATGCCGACGGGTTTGGCCCAGAGTTCATCGCCGGTGTCCGCATTTAAGGCCAGGACCACCTCCGTCGGTTTCCCGTCAATCCGACGCTTCACTGAGGTGTAGGCTTTGCCCCGGCTGACCGCGAAAGAGCCGAAGCCATCCGGGAGCGACTTCCTCCAAAGGCGGCGGGGTCCGCCGGCCGGCCAGGCCTTAAGGATGCGTTCAGAGGAGGATCCATCGTGGTTGGGGCCGCGATACTGAGGCCAATCGGCTCCCTGGGTGAGTGGGCCGGCCAGCAGCAGCCAGGCAACCCCACTGCAAGCGAGTCGCCAAAGACTACCGCACCCAGGAGATACAACGCGGGCGTTGGACGGAGTCATAGGGTCTTATAGGGCATGCGGTGAGCCTTGAAGAATGTGCGTTCAATCGCACGCCAAAAGGTCTCACCCATTAGAGCGAAAAAAGTGTCGCAGTTTTGCCAACAACGCCATTCATTTCTTCTTCTCACGGCTGTCCCGAACGGGGCATCCATTAGCCCGAGCTCGGATGGAATCGGTGAGAGCGTGAGCGGTTCGGGGTGCGGGGACTTTTTGAACATCCCCATCACACCGACTTGTCTCATCTTGAGAGCGAACGAGACGAAGCGGTCGGGAATGCGGTAGTGAGATCTGGAAAAAAAGACTCCCCAAAAAGCCAAAAAAAGACTTGAAGGCCGTGGAGCCGAAAAAGGCGGCGTGCGGCCCGCGTCGAATCAGCGTCGAGCGACTGAATTCAGTGTGCGGCGACTTGCCCGGGCGGATGGTGTGGATGATGCAAATGCGCCGGGATCGCGTGAATGATGGCGTGGTAGATCGCATCCTTGAGCCACGCGCGCCGCTTCTTCATCGCTTCCATCTCCTGATCGGTGGCGAAGTCGATTTCCTCTTCGATTCGGTAGATGGCATCGTCCACTTGGTGGTATTCATCGAAGTTCTTCCGGAAAAGATCGTCGCCCGCCTTGAGCAACTTGATGGTTTCGCGGTGTTGTGGGAACTCTCTGAGGATAGGATGATGAAGGTCCATAACTCGATTTTTGGCTTAAGGTTTTCGGTCTTCGCTCAAATCATATTCAGGTCGCTCGGACAGTAAAGAGTTTCTTTGACTGAGGAATGTTAAAACAGGGCTGTTTCAAGAAAAGTTTTTCGTTCGGCTAACCGAAAACACCCAGGAGGT
>CAYHFE010000491.1:0-6246 GCA_964355375.1 uncultured Verrucomicrobiota bacterium | reverse complement strand
GAAGGTGCGATGGGGAGCGCGGGCGTCTCGCCTGCCGGGTTCGGCGTCCCGCCGAACACTCGTGGAGGTGGACCCGTTTGATTCCGGTCGGCGAGACGCCGACCGGTGCAGCCGGGACGGCTGCGCTCCCCATTCAAACCACCCCGGTTCGGGAAGAACGCCGATGACCTCACCCGGTTCGGGGTCGCACTCCCGGCCATTCCCAGAGATCCTCGTGTGGAGATCGGTTCAGAACGGTTCGTCGGGGTGCCGGCTCAACCATTCGGAAAGTCCGGGTAAAGGAAACGAAAGGAGGCGCTGCACTTTCGCGCAATTCAGCGAGGTGTCCGGCGAACGGGGCGGACCGGCGTAATCGCGCAAGGACGCGGATTCGAGGCGCGGGCTGAGTTGCGGAGAGCGCGCGGCGATGAGCTGGCCGATGGCCCAGCGCGAGAGACGCTCTTTTCCCGCCAGGTGATACAGACCCGGACGGTAGCGCCGGGCCAATTCCCACACCGCCCGCGCCGTCACCGCCGCCGGAATTGGAGATCGATATTCGTCGGTGAATAATCGCACGGAGCGGCCCGCTCCCCAAGCGTCGCGCATCTCCTCGCTGAAACAGCGATGGCCCGCCGGTGAAACGCCGCCATTGAGCGAGGTTCGAATCACGAGATGCCCGGGATTGACCAGCACGATCCGCTCGGCTTCCGCCTTTGTTTCCGCATAAACGCTCCGCGGATTGACGGGATCCGATTCGTCGTACTGCCCCTTCTCACCATCAAAAACCAGGTCGGAGGAAAAGAAAATGAATGGAATATCGGCCGCCAACTCCGCGAGCCGGGCGGTGGCTTCGATATTCAAACGGCGGGCCAGCGCCGGATCGGCCTGGCAATCGGGACTGCGACTCAGAGCCGCGCAGTGAATCACCATCCGGGGTTCGTCCGCATGAAAGGCCGTGATGACGGCGCTCGGATCCGTCAAATCGACTTGCGCCCGGCTCAACCCACGAATCGTCCCATCCGGCACGGCGTCAGCCGCCGTCTTGAGCAGATGACTTCCGATCAAGCCGGTCGCCCCCGTGACCCAGACGGGCCCCAGACGCATTCCGGGCGGGTCGCCCGATGACGAAGGGTGGGGCGTCATGCCGTGTCGTCGCTCCCGAGCCGGAACGATGCCGTTGCGTTCAGGTTGGAACGGGCAACTTGCCCGCAGGCTTGGCCCGGAGAAGTCCCACTGAATCGTGAGTCCCAATGCCGCGCCCGGCTCGGCGGCAAGTTGCCTGCCTGTTCGGCAGACAGGCCGCCGAGAACGGCCAGGTTGGCCGTTCCACCCATTTGCACTGAGGAATCGTTGCGACCAAGACGCGCCGACGCCCTCGGATCATTTCCCCCTCGCGCTCGTGACTGATTCGACCTTGCTTTCAAGTTGAGCGGAACGAACCCTCACCCGTCCTTCGGACACCCTCTCCCATCGGATGGGAGAGGGACGGGGTGAGGGACCGGTTAGTGTCATCTTGATGGCGATTTGGAATGATCATGGGCCTCACACGTCTCCCGCGTCAGCGAGGATTACTGGGGATCGACGAACCGCTTGGTCAGATCGGCGTAGGCGTCGATCCGTCGATCGCGCAGAAACGGCCACTGCGTGCGGGTCACATCCACCGCCTTCAAATCCACGGGGACGACCAGGACCTCCTCCCGATCCGAGGTCGCTTTGGCCAAGATTTGACCCGAGGTGCCCGCCACGAAGCTCTGTCCCCAGAACTCGAGGCCAGCGCCGCCGATGGGCCGTTCCAGTCCGATGCGATTGGCCACCGCGACGTAGCACCCGTTGGCCACGGCATGAGCCCGTTGCATGGTTTCCCAAGCCCCGTGTTGCAGCGGTCCCTGGACGGCTTTCTCCGCCGGATGCCAGCCGATGGCGGTGGGATAGAAGAGGATCTCGGCTCCCTGGAGCGCGGTCAGGCGGGCCGCTTCCGGAAACCATTGATCCCAACACACGAGCACACCGATCTTGGCGTAGCGCGTCGCCCAGGCCCGAAAGCCAAGATCACCGGGGGTAAAGTAGAACTTCTCGTAGTAAAGCGGATCATCCGGGATGTGCATCTTCCGGTAACGCCCGAGCAGCGCACCGTCGGCGTCAATCACGACCGCGGTGTTGTGGTACAGGCCGGGCGCGCGCTTTTCGAAGAGGGACGCGATCAGCACGACTTGTTGCTTCCGAGCCAGTTTCTGAAACGCCTTCGTGCTCGGGCCGGGGATCGATTCCGCGAGCTCAAAATTCCCGTGATCTTCGCTTTGGCAAAAGTAGGGCGATCGGAATAGCTCCTGCGTGCAGATGATCTGGGCGCCTTGCCGCGCGGCCGATTCGGCCAGAGCCAGCGTCTTCCGCAAATTCTCCGCCGGCGAAGTCGCGACCGCGCTCTGCAGCAACCCAATCCGCACGGTCGAGGAAGAGAGGGGTCTTTTCATCGAAAGATCGGATCATTCCTTGAACCGGGCGGCCTGGGGCAGGATCAGCGTATCGCCCCGAGCCTCGCGAACGGTTTGCGGCGAGACCTGGCCAAACATTTCGCGGGTGTATTTCCCCAAGGTTTCGTTGGTCGGACCGTAGCCGCGATGATAGATGTAATGTTCCAGATCGTAGAGAAACTCGTCGGCGTTGGGATAGCGGCGCTCCAATTCGCGGGCCAGGGCGCGATGCAAAATCTCGTTCAGGCGATCGTCGATCCGCGAGTCGAGGGTGCGGAAGTCGGGAATGGAACGGGTCCGAATCTGTTGCAGGGAATCCTCGGGCGTCCGGCCTTTGAAAATATTCCGGGAGAGCAACAAGTGCGCGAGGACGACCCCGGCCGAGAAAATGTCCGAGCGCTGATCGGTGACCTGAAAATCGGCCTGCTCCGGACTCATGTACTCGGGTTTGCCCGCGACGATCTCCCCTTCATTGTCCTTGAGGAATCCCCGGGCTTTGGCGATGCCGAAGTCGGTCAGCTTTACGTCGCCCTCGAAGGCAATCATGATGTTTTTGAAGCTGACGTCGCGATGCACGATGCCCAGAGGTTTGCCGTCGGGATCGGTCTTGGCGTGGGCGTAGGCCAGGCCGCGAGCCACCCGACTCGTGATAAACACCGCCAATTCCACGGGCAGGACGCGATGCTTGTCCGCGACCTGCTGGGCAAACTGTTCGAGGTTGACGCCGCGAATCAGCTCCATGGCGATGAAGTAGGCGCCGTTCGCCTCGCCCAGTTGGTAGGTTTGGACAATGTTGGTGTGAATCAGGTCGGCCACGAGTTTGGCTTCACCGATAAAATCCTCGATGAAATCGGTCTGGTTGGCCAGAGTTCGCCGGATGACTTTGATGGCAATCCGTTTGATGAAGCCGCGCGCGCCGTGCTGCTTGGCCTCATAGACGATCCCCATCCCGCCCTCGAAAATCTTGCGCACGATTTCATAGTCGAAATCATGCCGGATTCTCAGTTGTTCGCCCATGCACCGATGTTCTTTGAATGCCTCGCCAAGTCAAGCTTGGCCTGGGCAGACAGATCACGAACCCTGCTGCCAGCCGAGCTGAGATCACATTTTGTCCTTGCGCCACCAGCTTGAAAAGTCTAATGCTTCACCCCGCGCAAAGTCGCGAATGAGTGCACCGTACCAAAACCACATGATATATGGCTAAACCACTGACGAAATCGCAAATTACCGCCACGATCGCCGATAAATCTGGAGTCACGAAGAAGACCGCCGCCGAGATTCTCGATTTCATCGCCGAATTGGCGTACAAGAATGCCAAGAACAGTTTCACCCTTCCTGGCCTGGGCAAGCTCGTGCTGGTGAACCGCAAAGCCCGCATCGGCCGCAATCCCGCGACGGGCGCGGAGATCAAGATCCCGGCGAAGAAAGTCGTGAAGTTCCGCGTCGCCAAAGCCGCCAAGGACGCCATCCTCGGCACCAAGTAACTCCCAGACTTTTCCACCGGTTTTCAGGGGCACTCTGAGTTTTTGGAGTGCCTTTTTTATTGCCCCGTTTCCGCCTTCACCCCCGCCCGAATGGCCTCGGTCACGACGGCAAAATCTTGGAGTTCGCACTTGGTCAGGCAAGGCCTTTGGTATATGAACTCCCTCCGTGTCTATGAAAAATCTCTACCTCCTCCTCGCCGGCTTCGGCACCGCCGCTTGGGTTTCCTCGGCCGCGATCCTCACCGTCACCACCACCAATAACCTCAGTCCCGGCGCCGGAGAAACGTCCCTCGCCCAAGCTTTGACGCGGGCCGCCGAGGGAGACGAAATCCGCTTCAACCTGGCGGGACCGGGACCGCACTATCTCGTCACGCCTCCGACCGGCTATCCGACCATCACCAAGAACAACCTGACCATCAACGGCTACAGCCAGCCCGGATCCTCGCCCAACACCAACTCGATCCTCGCGCCCAATACGGCCAAGCTCAAGATCGTGCTCGATTCGCGAACCGGCGGGAGGACAGTCCTGGACATGGACGGCTACGGCACCTCGGAAAGCGCCATCCTCGGCGTGGTCGGCGCCTCCAATGTCGCGGTGCGCGGCCTCGGTTTCCTCGGGAAAATTACCGAAGGATCCGAGGCCGACCCGGCCCTCTACTGCGTGTCGTTCGCCGCCAAAGCCACCGGCGGACAGGTCAGCGGTTGCTGGATGGGAGTGGACATGGATGGGACCAGCGTCTTCGGCGCCAATGCCGGCGTGACCGGCTTTCGCTTCCGTGATAATGGAGATTTCCTTAGCGACAACATCGTCGTCGGAGTCGCCACCAGCGCGACCAACGCGCCCGCTCAGTTCAACGTCATCGTCGGCATGAAGCTTCCCGTCATCATCGAGGGACAAAACTTGCGCGTGGCCGGCAATTTCCTCGGCGTGCTGCCGTCCGGCACCAACGACTACAACAACGCGCTCGCCGGCTGGCCAAATGAAGGCGCCATCCAGGTCGGCCGCAACGGCGGCGGCACGGTCATCGGAACCGACGGCGATGGAGTGAATGACGCCCAGGAGCGGAATGTCTTTGGCGGGGTCATTCCCCGAACCATCGACCCGGTCAATGGCTACACGCACACCATCGAGTTCTACGGGGGCGGCCCGCGGAACAATGTCGTGGTCGCGGGCAACTATTTCGGCGTCGGGATCGATGGCCAGACGCGCTTCACCAACGGCGTTCCCATCCTGAGCGGCCAGACCGGCAGTGCGCGGATCGGGTCCGATTTTGATGGGATCAGTGATGATCTCGAAGGCAATGTCATCTTCAATAATTACCCATCCTCCCTCTTCCCGCCGGACAAGCAGATCCGAGATTTCCTCGATGGCGCCGGAGTCGATGCCATCCTTTCCGTGCGCGGCAACAAATTGATCAACAATTTCGCCCCGCCCGTCAGCCCGCTCCGCAATGACGGCGCGTTCATCACGAACTACTACGCCAAGGCCCTGCTCGATCCCACCCTGGGGTTGGCTCCTCGACTGGCCACGAACAGCTCCACCGCCCGACTGATCGGCGCAGCGCCGATCGCCGACACCAATTCCTATCCGGTGACGATCATCGATCTTTACCTGCCCGATCCCGAAGGACTGACCAACGCCCTGCCCGAATTCCCCGATGGATCGATCCAGGGGGCGACCTATCTCGGCTCGTTCGTCGAAGGATCCAAGGCCGATCTCAATGCGAAACCGGGAGAATTTGAATTCGAGATCAGCCGCCTGAATCTCCCGGCCGGCGCCAAATTGACCGCGACGGCCAACTTCTCCCCCAGCCCGGCGGGCACTCACAACGCCCTGACGTTAACCAGCCCGTTCTCGAAAATCATCTCAGCCTTGGCGGCTCCTCTCACGGCCTCGCCCATCGCCTTCAGCCGCGCCGGCAACCGGGTGACCCTCACGTGGACCGACAGCCGGTTCATTCTGCAATCGGCGACCAGCGTGACCGGACCCTGGAAAAATGAAACCACCGGCGTCAGTTCGTTCGCCGCCGATCTCATCGGCTTGACGAGGTTCTTTCGCCTGATCAGCCCGTAAGCCGCGGCAAATCCTATTGGCGCAGCCTCTCTCCTCCCCCATGAACCGTGGTTGTTTGAATGGGGAGCGCGGCCGTCCCGGCTGCACCGGGCGGCGTCTCGCCGACCGGAAACAACCCGGGGCACTGCCACGAGGGTTCGGCGGGACGCCGAACCCAGCAGGCGAGACGCCCGCGCTCCCCACCGCACCTTCGGGTTCATGGCCCCAAAGCGAGCCGGCAAGGCTGGGCGGCTACCCA
>CAYHFE010000490.1:0-6272 GCA_964355375.1 uncultured Verrucomicrobiota bacterium | reverse complement strand
ACTCTTCGATCATTTTCCTCGAACCTTTTACCGAGCGGAATCTCCGGGCTTTCGGCTATGACATGCTGAGCGAACCAATTCGGAGGGCGGCGATGGAGCGGGCGAGAGATCATGATGAAGCCGCCCTCTCAGGCCGGGTAATGCTGGTGCAGGAGACAGGACAGGATGTCCAGGCGGGCACCCTGATGTATATGCCAGTGTACCGCTCGGAAATGCCCACTATAACCCTCGACCAACGGCGCGCCGCTCTTGCGGGTTGGGTCTATAGCCCTTTCCGGATGAACGACCTGATGTACGGCATAATAGGAGAGCAGCACTTGGCCAGAAATCGAAACGTCCACCTGAAGGTCTTCGATGGCGGGCAGGCGAGCCCTGCGACGCTGCTCTACGACAGTCTGCCCGGTGGGGACAGGCCGAAGGGGGCGGCAGCGCACTTGCCGGTGCAGCGCGTGATCGTTTTGGCCGGCCGCCCCTGGACACTGGATTTCACGCGAATCAACGAACATGAATCCCCGTTAAAATATAGAGAAGCATGGACGGTGTTGGCGGGTGGGACGAGCATCAGCCTGCTGCTAACCGGATTGTTTTTCTCGCTGCTCAACACCCAGCTCAAAGCCAAAGAGATGGCGGAACGGCTGACCGCGGAACTGAGGGCGAGCGAGCAAAAGTACCATGCCATCGCCGATTACACGGTGGGCTGGGAGACTTGGTTCGGAATGGACGGGAAGATTCTGTGGGTGAGCGCCGGAGTAGAAACAATTACTGGATACTCTCCGGCCGAGGTTCTGGCTATGCCGGACTTCATCTCCACGATAAGCGCGCCCGATAAGCCCAACGACCTGGCGCTAAGATTCAACGAGGCCATGCGCGGCGGTTCCGGCGACGGCATGGAATTCCAGTTTGTCCGGAAGAATGGGACCAAGTTCTGGTTGAGCGTTTCGTGGCAGCCAATTTTCGACTCGAATGGCAACGCCCTTGGCGTTCGAGCGAGTGGCCGCGACGTAAGCGAACTCAAACAGGTCGTGGCCAAACTCCATCGGGCAAACTGGGTGGTGGAACAGGCTAACACCTCGATTATCATCACCGACACGACCGGCAGAATCGAATACGTGAATGCCGAGTTCACCAAGGTATCGGGCTACTCCAGGGAAGAGGTCATGGGCCGGAATCCGCGCTTCAAGCAGTCAGGCCAAACCAGTCGGGCAACCTACCAGGAATTGTGGCAGGCTCTCGAGGCGGGACACAGTTGGCAGGGTGAATTCCGCAATCGGAGGAAAAACGGGGAACTCTATTGGGAAGCGGTGGTGATTTCACCTATCCGGGATGTAAACGGGCACGTCACGCACTACGCGGGCATCCAACAAGACGTGAGCGAACGGAAGAAGGCCGAGAAGGTCGCCGCAGAGCATTTGTCCAATTTTCGCACTTTCTTCGAATCCATGACGGACATGATCTTCGTCGGAAGTCCGGATGGTAAACTGATCTTTACCAACCAAGCCGTCACGCAAACGCTGGGCTACAGCCCCGAAGATCTCGCGACCATGCACGTACTGGACGTGCATCCAATCGACCGGCGGCAGGAAGCCGAGGCAATCTTCGCCGCCATGTTCCGGGGTGAACGGGGGAGTTGTCGCTTGCCGCTTAGGGGCAAGGACGGCGGACTTGTTCCAGTAGACACGCGGATCTGGTTTGGCCAGTGGGACGGTGCGAACTGCATCTTCGGAATCTCCAAGAACCTGAGTTCCGAACAGGACGCCCAACAGCGTTTCGAACGTCTCTTCCGCCACAACCCATCGTTGATGGCGCTCTCCGCCCTGCCCGACCAGCAATTTCACGATGTCAACGACGCCTTCCTGAAGGTGCTCGGGTATTCCATGGAAGATGTCGTCGGTAAGACCTCCGTCGAACTCAATCTCTTCCCGCAAACGGCGTCGCAGGTCACGGTCGCGGAAAAGCTGCTGCGAGATGGGCGCATCGCCAATGTCGAACTGCAGGTCCGGCGCAAAGACGGGACGTTCATTGTCGGCCTCTTTTCGGGCGAAGTGATCAGGAGCCAAGGGCGGCAGTTTCTCCTGACGGTGATGAACGACATCACTGAGATGAAGCGGATGGAGGAAGCGTTGAAGGAGGCCGGCGAGCACCTGCGCTTAGCGGTGCAAGCGGGAGGGGTCGGCATCTGGAACTACGACGTAGCCAAGAACCTGCTGGTCTGGGACGCCCAGATGTATCGCCTCTACGGCGTCACGCCGGAACAATTTGGCGGGGCCTATGACGCGTGGCTGGTCGGAGTTCACCCGGAGGATCGGCAAAGAGGCGACCACGAGATCCAACTCGCCTTGCGGGGCGAAAAGAATTTCGACACCGAGTTCCGCGTGGCCTGGCCCGACGGCAGCATCCACGACATCCGCGCTCTCGCCACTGTTCAGCACGATGCCACGGGGAAACCCGCGCGCATGGTCGGCACGAATTGGGACATCACCGCGGAGCGGCAGGCGGCCGCGGCGCTGCGCTGGAACCGAGAGCTGCTGCAACTGATGAGCGGTTCGTCGCCGCTGGGTTTCCTGGTGGTCGACAATCGGACCGATTCCATCCTGTACTTCAATCAGCGTTTTTGCGAAATCTGGGGTATTGAACACCTGGCCGATCAACTGCGCCGCGGCGAGTTGAAGAACAACGACATCATTCCTGACTGCCTGCCCGTCCTGGCCGATGTGCCGGCTTTTGCCGCCTCGTGCGCCCCGTTGCAGGATGAAATGAACCGCAGCGTCGTCGAAGACGAGATTGCGTTCACCCGTGACCGCACGATCCGCCGCTTTTCGAGCCAAATCCGGGATACCGAGGATCGTTACTACGGCCGATTCTACATTTTCGAAGACATCACCGAGCGCAAACGGCGCGAGACCGAGAACGCGGCCCTGCTTGAGAAAGAACGGCAGGTTTCCGAAATGAAGACTCGTTTCATTTCCATCACCTCGCACGAATTTCGCACTCCGATGGCGGCAGCCATGGGGTCCGTTGACCTGCTGACCAACCATTTCGAACGCTTTGCGCCCGCGAAGCGCCTCGAACTGCTCGCCCGCGTCAACTCCTCATTGCTTCGCATGACCACCATGCTCGACGAGATTCTCCTGCTGAACCGGCTGGAGGAGAGGCGAATCGAGGTGCACCTCGCACCTGTCGATCTCTGCAATTTCTTGCGCGATTTGGTCGAGGAAATCCAGCTGGGCGACCGCGACGCGCATCGGTTTGAACTCTTCGCCCCGAACGAGTCCGCACTCATCGTCGCTGATACCAACATGCTCCACCACATCTTCAGTAATGTCCTTAGCAATGCTGTCCGCTATTCGCCGGCCGGCACGCTCATCACCGTACAGTTGGAGGCCGACGCAAAACGGATCCAGGTGGCGGTCGAGGATCAAGGCATCGGGATCCCTCCAGGTGATCGCGTGCGAATCTTCGAACCCTTCGAGCGTGGCTCAAATGTCGGCCAAATCAATGGCACTGGCCTTGGCCTTAACATCGTAAAACGCATGACTGAGATGCTTGGCGGCACCATCGCCGTCGATTCCACCGAAGGCCGCGGCACTCGCTTCACCTTCTTCTTCGCCCGCGAACCTGCCCTCGCTGCGCACTCATGAATTCGTCGAGTCGAATCACCATCCTGATCGTCGAGGACGACGAGTCCGTCCGCCAGACGCTGGGCGACATGCTCGAAGTGCACGGCTTCTGCGTTGTAACCGCCTCCAGTGGAATCGAGGGTCTCGCGGCCGCAAAACGGGATGCCCCCTCGCTCATCATCACCGACGTACAGATGCACGGCATGACGGGGTTCGAACTGATCGAGGCATTGCGTGGCGACGAGGTGTTGCGAGGCATTCCGGTAATTGTGATTTCGGCCAAGGTTGACCGCGCTACCACGCGCCGCGGCATGGAACTTGGCGCGGCTGACTTCATCACCAAGCCTTTCAGCGAGGACGAACTGATCCATTCCGTCGCCACCCGTCTCGAAAAGAAGGAGCTGATCGACGAGCTAGACGCTTTCTCCCATTCCGTGGCGCATGACCTTAGGAGCCCGCTTTGCGTCCTCGGCGGGCGGAGCGACCTGGCCACCATGATGCTCGGCACCGCGAAGGAGGCGACTCTGCGTTATCAACTCACCGAAGCCGCCAGAGCCGTCGTCCGGGTCAACAAGATCATCGACGAACTCCTGATTCTCGCCGGAGTTCGCCGGCAGGTCATTGTGCCGCTCCCCCTCGACATGACCGCCATCGTCAGAGAGGCGTTAGCTGACCTAGAAGGTTTCTTGCAGGAGCATTCTGCCCGGGTTCAGCAACCCGACAATTGTCCGGCGGCAGTTGGTCACGCGCCGTGGATCGTCCAAGTCTGGGTCAATTTCATCAGCAATGCGGTGAAATATAGTGGACCAGATCCTCAGATCACCGTCGGCGGCGAAGCCCGTCCTGGAGGCCTCACCGTCCGTTTCTGGGTGCAAGACAACGGCCCGGGACTCGCCGAAGCTGACCAGAAAAAGATGTTCGTGCCATTCTCCCGAATTTCCACCGTTCGGGCCAAAGGCCACGGTCTGGGTCTTTCGATCGTACGCCGCATTGTCGAAAAACTCGGTGGCCACGTTGGAGTTGTCAGCGCCCCCGGTGCCGGCGCCCGGTTCTGGTTCGAACTGCCTGCTGCCGCTCCCGGACCTTCTCCGGCAAATCTCGTCGCGCCTTCCTCGCTTGTTCAATCATGAAAATCCTCATTATCGAAGACGACCTGACCATCCGGAACAACCTGCATGATCTGCTGGAACTTTACGGACACGCGGTGCTTGCCGCGCACGACGGCGTTGAAGGTGTCAAACTTGCGGAAAACGATCCCGACCTGATTCTCTGCGATATCTCGATGCCCGGCATGGGCGGATTTGAAGTCATCGCCGCCGTGCGCAAACTCCCAAGGGGCCACGACATTCCCTTTATTTTCCTCACCGCCATGGCGGACCGCGCGGACCAGCGCCACGGCATGTCGCTCGGCGCTGACGACTACATTACCAAGCCCTTCACGGAAGTCGAAATCATCGCAGCCATCGCTGCGCGCGTCCGCCGACTACGCCCGCTGCGCGAGCGGGTCGAGGAACTCGTCGCTGAGCGCCGTTTCGTCGTCGATGCGAATTGGTCGCACGAGTTGATGACCCCGCTCTGCGGTGTCCTCGGCGGCCTTGAGTTAATCGAGGCCGAGGCCGACACCATCCAGCCGGGAGAACTCAAGACACTGCTCGGGCTCATCCGCGTTGGCGCCGAGAGACAGCACGCGCTCGCAAAGAAGCTCGTGCTGTTCTTCGGACTGGAGCGGTTGAAAGCCGCGGTGCCGCCCAAGCCGTTCCTCTGTAATGATGCCGCGGCCGCCATCACCGCCGGGGCCGTCCAGGCCGCGATGGAGGAAAAGCGGTTCGATGATCTGATCGTGCGTTGCGACTCCGGATCGGTGCCGGTTGGCGAGGCAAATCTTATCGCAGCCGTCTCCGAACTGGTGAGCAATGCGTGCCGCTTTTCTAAGAAGGATCAGCCCGTGCGAGTAACCGGCACCCGCGAAGGACCGCGCTATGAGATCGAAATCATCGACCAAGGCATTGGAATGACGGCGGAACAACGGGCGAGTGTCGCCGCTTTCACCCAGTTTGAACGCCAGGAGCGGGAGCAACAAGGATTGGGACTCGGGCTCGTCATCGCTCGCTCGGTGGCCGAACTTGGCGGCGGGCAGCTAACCCTGGAAAACGGCCCCGGTTTCCGCGGTCTAACCGCAGTCATTGACCTGCCGTGTAATTGATCGTGAAGCGGGCAAAACTTTTCATAGCGCGCTTCCTTCTGACGGTCGGGTCGATTGGGCGGGGGCGTCGTTGGGGGTGGACGGTGCTGCTGCTTTCGGCCCTGGCGGTGACGGCAGACTGGTATGCACCCCCAATTTTTGTCGGCCACTCGCTCGTACTCGGGATCGTCTTCTATTGGGTTGCCTTGCATATGATTGGCCCCGATCGCGCCCTGCTAGTCCTCATCGCGAGCACCGCGGCGCTGACCTTGAAATGGGGTCAGCCATATTCGGCTGCGATTGTGGCTTGCGAAGGACTGAGCGTGGGTTGGGCCTGGCGGCGTAAACGCAATCCCTTTTTGGCCGATCTCCTGTACTGGGCCTGCATAGGGACGCCGATTTCATGGTTCCTCTATGCGAACGTCTACGTGATACCGCATCCGTCGTTCGAGTACGCCATCGCCGTGCAACCG
>CAYHFE010000489.1:5908-6288 GCA_964355375.1 uncultured Verrucomicrobiota bacterium | reverse complement strand
CAATCGCTGGCTGGATTGGAGTTCGGGCGTGCTCGTGACGAACGCGGGACACGGTGCGCCGGAGATTCGCCGCGCCATTGTGGACCAGGTCAACAGCGGTTTGCTCCACAGTTACGTTTTCCCGAACGAAGAGCGCGCCGCTTTGGCCGAGTGTCTGGCGGGACTGGCCCCGGAAGGTCTGAAGAAAGTGTTTCTCCTCACGACCGGTTCGGAGGCGACCGAATGCGCCATCAAGCTGAGCCGCGCGCATGGCCTCAAGGTCGGCGGCCAAAAAAAGATCGGCATCGTCGGCTTCGAACGCGGATTTCACGGCCGCACCCTGGGATCGCAACAAGCCGGCGGCATGGTTTTTGGCGTCGAACTGCATAAGGGGGGCGAAT
>CAYHFE010000489.1:0-5898 GCA_964355375.1 uncultured Verrucomicrobiota bacterium | reverse complement strand
CGGCGGCATGGCGGGGCAGAAATCCTGGATCGTCAATGAGGACCCAGCCATTTTGAACGCGCCATTTCCGGATGGCTACTGGCAGACCGACACTCGCTTCGAGACCTTCCTGGCGCTGATCGCGCAACGCGGCTTCCTGCCGGAAGAGATCGCCGGGGTCATGATGGAGACCTATCAGGGCGTGGGGCCGGACTTCGCCCCGGTCGAATACGTGCAGCGGATGGCGGAATGGTGTCGCCAACATGACGTGGTCCTGGTCTTCGACGAAGTCCAGGCGGGCTTTGGTCGAACCGGCAAGTTCTGGGCGTTCGAGCATTATGACGTCGTTCCCGATCTCATCTGTTGCGGCAAAGGCATTAGCAGTTCTCTGCCTCTCTCGGCGGTGATTGGCCGCGAGCGGATCATGGATCAATTCCCGCCCGGTTCGATGACGAGCACGCACACCGGCAATCCGGTGTGCTGCGCGGCCGCCTTGGCCAGCGTCGGCAAAATCGTGCGGGAAGATCTGACCGCCAACGCCGCGCGCCTGGAACCCGTGCTGCTGAGCGGGCTTCAGAAAATCCAGGCCAAGCACCCCGAGGTGGTGGGCCAGGTGACGGCGCGCGGATTGGTCGGTGGATTGCAGACGGTGCAGCGCGGACAAAAGGCGCCCGACCACGACCTCGCCCACGCCATCATCGAGCGCTGTTTCTGGAAGGGATTGCTCTTCTTCGCGCCCGTCGGGGCCTGGGGCCAAACGGTCAAAGTTTCTCCTCCGCTCACGATCCCACGCGAGGCGCTGGAAGAGGGCTTGGGTGTTCTCAGCGAGGCGACGGATGAAGCGGTCGCGGCGCGGAAATGATTGGGGCTCTCCCGCGCACCTGCGACTTCTCCGGGCGCGCCACGAACTCCAGGATATCCTCCCAAAGCACCTCTTTCGATCGGATCGCCACCCCCAACCAAGCCGGCCCGACCCGCCCGCCTTCACCCGGAATCGCGTGACAAGTCGCGCGCGATTTGATGAACCAAACTGGAGCAATCCATCCCCTCCTCCGCCGGAAGGCTGGCCAACTTGGCTTGGGCTCACCGAATCGACGGGAGGAATCGACCACGGCGAGCGCCATTCGGACCGGTTGGGAAATTCACCGGGTGCCACCACGGATCGGTCCAGGCCGAAACTCCCTCGTGAATTTGCTTGGCCGAGCCCGCGTTTTGCGCGACAAAAGAGCTTGCCTATGAATCCACACCCTCGTCGTGAGTTTCTCCATCATTTGACTTCACTCAGCCTGGCCGGAAGCGCCCTTCTCTCGGCCCGGCTGCGCGGGCAGGCGGCCGAGGCCATCCCACGCCGCATGACCATCAATCTTTCCTGCGGCGCGATCGGCGTTTCGGCCAATCAAGTCCAGGCCATCGCCCTGGCCCAAAGCCACGGGTTCGAATCCGTCGATGCTTCCGGTGATTATCTGGCCGCGCTCTCCGAGGAGAAACTGAAGGAATTGCTCGCCGACATGAAGAGCAAGGGGATCGTGTTCGCGTCGGCGGGGTTGCCGGTCGAGTTTCGCCAGGATGAAACGCGCTTCGAGGACGGCCTGAAACGCCTGCCTCAATTTGCCTCCGGACTGCGGCGGGCGGGCGTGCAACGGGTCGGCACTTATCTCATGCCCGGCCACGATCGCCTCACCTATGTGCAAAATTTCAAGCAACACGCCCGACGCCTGCGCGCCGCCGCCCAGGTCCTGCAAGACCACGGCCAGCGCCTCGGCCTCGAGTACGTGGGGACCCTGAGCCTGCGCATCGCGCGGAAGTTCCCTTTTGTCCATTCGATGCCGGAGATGCTTGAGTTGATTGGGGAAATCGGCCTGAGCAATGTCGGAATGATTCTCGATAGCTGGCATTGGTGGACGGCCGGTGACACCGTCGCCGACATTCTGGCCCTGAAGAAGGAGCAGGTGGTGTCGGTCGATCTCAATGACGCCCCCGCCGGCATTCCCATGGCGCAGCAGAAGGACGGCAGCCGCGAACTCCCTTGCGCGACCGGCGTGATCGACGTGAGCGCATTCCTGAACGCGCTGAACCAAATTGGATTTGACGGCCCGGTCCGAGCCGAACCGTTCAATCGAGCCCTCAACGATCTCGACAACGAAGCCGGCTGCGCCGCCACGGCGGCAGCCATGAAGAAGGCGTTCGCGCTCCTCAAGTAATCCGAGCGACCGAGCCACCCCGCCCTCGTCCAAGGCCCTCACCCGTCAGACTGGCAGGGACGGATTCCACTCCGCCCCTGATCTCATCACCATCAAGAGCCAGCCGATCGGGTTCACGGGTTCATGCTGATCTTCGGGAAGTTCCGAGCTTTAATCCGCAGGATTTCCCGTCCGAGATTTACCTGAATCGCTGCCTCCATTATGAACTGAATCCGCCCGACGATTCCTGGAGCGGGGTTTGGACCTTGGAAGCGAAATAGATGAGGAGCGCGAGTCTCGGGCGCGCCGGTCGCCAGCGCTTGAGCCCAACTTTCCATCAATCCGGGTGACGCAAAACGTGATCGCGCCCTGACCTTCCTGCCGACCCACATTGAAATTGAGCTTGCGTTTTCTGGGCTCTTTTCCATTTCTTATCCGCTGTCGTTTCCGCCATCGGAAGGACGGCCGGGTGCTGAGGGCCAAAGGAGGGCCGTCGCACCAGCAAGGAAAGGTGAGCCATGATTTCCAGCAACCACCGTTCAAACCGTGTCCAAGCCCGGGCCGCCAGCCGCCCAACCCGCCCCCCCGACCCCGCTCGACGGCGCGTCGAAGTCTGGTTGGTGGATGATCACGTGATCCCGATCGAGGCCTTGCGCAATGTTTTCAAGAGCCGGGCTCGGTTTCACGTCCGCTGGTTGGTTTTGGATCGGGCGGACGCGCTGCGGAACGCGCCCACCGGTTCTCCAGACGTCATCATCATGAACACCCGGATGGGCTACCTCGACGGCGCGCAGGCCACCCGTCTTTTGCTGGCCGCGTATCCCCAGGCCAGGCTCATCGGCTTCTGCGGCACGGAGGAGCGGAACGCCGTCCTGGCGGTGATCCGGGCCGGAGCTCGCGGATATCTATTCCAGGCCCGGTCCTGCCGCGAGTTGTTCCAGGCCGTGGAGACGGTCAGCCGGGGCGATGTCTTTTTCAGCGCGCCGATCTCACGGATGATCGAAGAGGATTACTTTCAGGGCGGAGCGGCGGCGGAGCCGACGGGCGTAACCCGTCTGACGAGTTGCGAGCGAAAAGTCCTGACCCTGGTCGCCGCCGGCATGAGCAACAAGGAGATGGCCGACGCGCTCGCCCTGAGTGTGCGCACCGTGGAAAAGCACCGGGAATCGGTCACCGGCAAACTCCAGATCAAGAGTGTCGCCGGTCTGACCAAGTTCGCCATTCGGCATGGGCTGGCCAGCTTGGAATGAGCGGGTCGCGCGCCGGGGTCGAGACAGGATCGGCGCAATTCTACTTACGTATTTTTACCCTCGGGGTTTCGTAGTTTCCTCTTTTGCTTTTGGGAGCGAGTCAGCCGTTACTCAAGACGCTCTGGAGATCAACGCCATCCCCCATCGAAAACTGTCCGGTGGGTTGAGGCGTCAGCCATCCGGAGATCGGAGGTTGTGCCGCCGACCATGGAGAAACGATTGATACATCGAGCGCCTATGAAACCAGCGATCTTGCTCCTTCTTCTGCTGATCTCGTTCTCACTTGGCTGGCCGGGACCAGGCCCAGCGACCGCCCTGGCGCAAAAAGACCGCGGCGCCCCGGCCTATGATCAGACTCCTCCGCGTGGACCTCACCACCGCCTCGGGCCCATCGCCGGGCGAGTGGCCTCTGCGGATGACCCGGCGCGTGCAGGAACGGGCGGAGTGGTGGAATTGCAGACCGGCCTGCAGTACTGGGAGAATGGGGCTTGGCTGGAATCGAGAGAACTCATCGAGATCGCGGGCCAAGGGGCGATCGCCCGCCACGGACCTCATCGGGTTGTCTTCAGCCCGGATCTTCATTCTCCGGGGAGCATTGATTTGCTCTCGCCCGACGGGCAGCGGTTTCGGAGTCATGTCCTGGGATTGAGCTACTACGATGCTTCCTCGGGCCGGAGTGCGTTGATCGCGCAAGCCAAAGAGGGCCAGGGAGAACTTTTGCCGCCCAATCAGATCGTCTCTCGCGACGCCTTCACGGACGTGACAGCGGACGTGCGCTATACCTACACCAAAGCGGGATTCGAGCAGGAGGTCATTCTGCGCGAACGCCTCCCGGCGCCGGAAGAATTCGGCCTGGATTCCGCGTCCACCCGGGTGGAGGTGTTAACCGAGTTTCTCGATCCGCCCGTTCCACTCAAAACCGAACGAATGATCCGTCGGGAAGAGAATCCCCAGCGCCGGCGGACGATGGTTGAGCCGGATTTGATCGACGAATACCTTGACTTCGGAGCCATGAAGATTGGGCCGGGTCGGGCGTTTCAGCTTCCTTGGGCACGCAACGCCCTCCCGGCCCAACCGGAGCCTCGGATCTCGGTGGCCAAGCGTTGGCTCAAATTGGAAGGGCGCGATATTCTGATCGAGGCCGCTGAATACCAGTCGTTGCAGGCGCTCTTGGAGAGTCTTCCCCCATCGTCGGCTCAGACGGAAATCCGGCCCGCCAGAAATCAGGCCTCACGGAAGCGGGCACTGCCCTCAACCGCGGCGGTCCACCACCGCCGCCCTCCCCTCTCGCTGGCCGCTCTGCCCTACGAGGGCCCGGGGGTGGTTCTCGATTATCACGCCGTTTTCCCGACGAGTGACTTCACCTTCCGCAGCGGTGTCACCTATCATGTCAGCGGTCAGGTGGTTTTAAGCGGGAAAACCACGATTGAAGGTGGCGCCGTCGTGAAATATGCGCCGGCTGCGTCGCTGGTGCTCCAGGGCCCCGTCGAATGTGCCACCACCCCCGCCTCGCCGGCGTTCTTCACCGCGATCGATGATAACAGCGTCGGCGAATCCCTCGGGTCGGGCCGACCCGAACGGTCGTCCGCGGGCCGCCAGCTCTGGCTGTGCTTCGTTCCCGCCTCCACCGAGTTGAGGCATTTGAAAATGCGGTTCGCTCAGGCCGCCATCTACTACGAGGCGAATTCCGCCGAGGGCCTGTCTCATCTGTTGCGCAATTCCTCCGTCGAGCAGTCTGGGATGGGCGTCGGCGGAAATGGCGCCTTGATCCAGCTCCGTGAGATTCGTTTTTCGGAAGTTTCGATGCCCTACACCGGCGTCGGCGATTCCTCGTTCGTCGTCAGCGACGTTTCGACCAACAACACGCCACCTCTGGGGGAAGCAATGGGCCGACCAGACTTGGCCTGGGTTTCTGGCGGAGATGCGAACTGGCAGGGACAATCCTGGGTCTCCTATCGCGCGTCGGGAAGTGAGGAGGCGGCGCAGAGCGGGCGCATTGCAGACGGCCAGACGAGTTTTCTGGAGACGGTGGTCGAGGGGCCGGGGCTGGCGAGTTTTCAATGGAAAGTCTCATCGGAGGAGGGGCGCGATACTCTGCGATTTTCCGTGGACGCTCTCGAACAGACGTGGATCTCTGGAATTCGGGACTGGGCTCAGCAGACGGTCTTCCTGACCGCGGGCCGTCATGTTCTGCGGTGGGACTATTTCAAGGACGACTCCGGGCGCGCCGGGGCGGATGCGGCTTGGGTGGATGATTTTCAGTTCACTTCGTCGGAGACGCCCCTCGGCACGGAGAAAATCGACCTGAGCCGTGCCCCAGTCAGGAAATCCGTCACCAAGGTGGCGGTCAATACTCCGCCCAATCTTACTCTGACGGTTTCGGCATTGCGATATTCCGAAAACTCCGTCCCGCTCCTGGTGGATGGAGCAGCCAAACTCGTCGATGACTCGGCAGATTTCGCCGGGGGGATGCTGACGGTGGAGATGAG
>CAYHFE010000488.1:0-6290 GCA_964355375.1 uncultured Verrucomicrobiota bacterium | reverse complement strand
TGATCTTCTTCTCCAATTCCAGCACCAGCCAACACTCGTTGGCGCTGGCGGAGGCTTAATCGCGGAGGTTGGAGTGGTCGTTCTCGTGATGGGTCGGGCACACGCTAATGATCACCTCGGCAGTTCACTCTCCGTCAAAGCGGCCAAGACCTTGGCGGTGTCGCAGCCCAGCAGCGATTCGACGGGGAGGCGGAGGGCGGGGAAGACGCGGCTGTGCAGCACGCCTTGCGCGGCGGGCAACTGCCAGCGGTATTCGTCGTCTTCGAGGCAGAACCATTCGACGCGGCCTTCCGCCGCGCACCAGACGAGGTATTCCCGCACACCGTTGCGGCAGTAAGCCCGGCGTTTGTCCCGATAGTCGATCGAGGCGGTGCTGGCCGCCACTTCGACGATCAGTTCCGGTGGGCCGGAGAGGTAGCCGTCTTCGTTTACGCGGATCGGTGTCAGTCCCGGCTCTTGGAGAGTTTTTCGTTTCGTTTCTTGCCCAGTTGAGGAGTTGTTCCGTATCACTCCGAAGCTTCGGATGCAATGTGCCAGGCGGATTTACGACGTCAAGAAGGACTCGGTTTCGTTCGGTTTTTTTGACATTGTCGCATTTCCGCCGGCCCCTGATGCACGCGGCATCAAAGGGAACTGGCGGCTCATCTCGCGCCACGTGGTATTGAGCGGCGGGGCCAAGCCGCAAGTCTCAGACCTGCAATTGCAGCAACTGAATCAAGGCTTGCTTTAGCGTCTTGAATTCGTCTGACGTCAATGCTCCAAGCCGAACATCGAAGCGTGCGAGTGGGAGAGGTTGGATCTGTTGCAGGTGGAACACGCCGGGTTTCAGGAACGGCTTGCGGACCGTGAATTCCCAACGATTACCGCGCACGGCGGTGGTATGGGGTATGACCACCAGCATGGCCAATTCGTCGTCTGCCGGGTAGTCGCTCAGAACCAGCGCGGGCCGGACCTTGGCGGCCAGGCCGAAGTCCACGCGCCAGATTTCACCGGGCAGCGTTCTTTTCATCTTCGGCTTCCATCGCGTCGAGCATCTGGAACCGTTCGAGCGCCAAGCGGTCACACTCGGCCAGCGTCTCCGCGTCCTTCTCCAACTCGAAGAGGAGGCGCATGATTTCCCGCCGTTCAACGTGAGACAGCTTCGGAATCTCAGAGATGATCTCCGCTTTGCTCATTGCTGAAATGTAGGTTTGCTTCTGGGCACTGGCAAGCGTCTATCCGAGGACCAAGAGCTGTCAGTCCCGGCCATTGGAGAGTCTCGCCAATGGACGATGCCCGGACGCTCGTCTTGATCTTCTCCAATTCCAGAGCCAGAGCCAGCCAACACTCGTTGGCGCTGGCGGAGGCTTAATCGCGGAGGTTGGAGTGGTCGTTCTCGTGATGGGTCGGGCACACGCTAATGATCACCTCGGCAGTTCACTCTCCGTCAAAGCGGCCAAGACCTTGGCGGTGTCGCAGCCCAGCAGCGATTCGACGGGGAGGCGGAGGGCGGGGAAGACGCGGCTGTGCAGCACGCCTTGCGCGGCGGGCAACTGCCAGCGGTATTCGTCGTCTTCGAGGCAGAACCATTCGACGCGGCCTTCCGCCGCGCACCAGACGAGGTATTCCCGTACACCGTTGCGGCAGTAAGCCAGGAAAGGAGTCAGGGTCAATGCGGGGTCAGATCCAAACTACTGAAGATTAGGCGGTCAGCACTTTGTGCGGGACAAACGCTTTCAAACTTTCTGCAATCGCGGGCATGAGCAAATATCGATGGCCCGCCCCGGACGAACAGTTTGGTGGTCAACAACAGTCGGTTTTTTGGTGTTGTCGTATAAGATAGTCCCCAATCTGGGCACCAAAACGTTGCGGCTGGTTTTGGATCGGCTCAGCGATGACTGGCAAGCACGCTACGGCCATCCGGTGTTGGGGGTGGAAACCTTTGTCGATCCCGAGCGGTTTTGCGGCACTTGATCGTTCTGGATGGCAAAGAACCCAGGCCTGGTGGCGGTCAAGCCGTGCTGAGCGCCGTCACCGTTCCCAGCCAGTTTTATCTGGGCCCTGCGATTGTGGAACAAGACAAGACCAATGAGATCCCGGTGGCCCGCCAACTCTTTGAGCGTCTGGATTTGGAAGGGCGCCTGGTTTCCCTCGATGCCTGGCACACGCAGGATGAGACCGCGCGCGCCCTGGTGCTCGAACACGGAGCCCTTCATGCATTTGCCCCGGCATCAACCACCTTGCGAAATCTCTCTCTTGCTCTCAGAACGCTTTCCGACTAAAGTTCATAGTGTGAAAAATGGTGTTCAGCCGAGTTCGTCCGTCGGCGCAGTTGGATCCCTGGCAGCCCTTCTCCGCTCACAGCACTGAGTCAAGGTCGATCCGCCGCGGCTTGCTCGGACCAGACTGAGCCCGAAGTCGGATTGTCGGCGGACGAAATCGAGGCGCGTGTTCAAATCACGCCGAGCCAGGTTCGTTGTTCGCCCGCCCTTTGAATGCTCATGCCATGAAAACAAAGCGTGTTCTCGCTCTTTCGGTGCGGTTTCTGACAGCACTGGTCATGCTAGGTCTGATGGCCTCTGCGGTTTCGGCAGCAGTCGGAGATCAGAGCAAATCCCTTCCCTGGACCAGGGGCGACCTCAACGGTGACGGTCAGGCCGACATTGTTTTCGAAGATGACGATGGCTGGCTGGCTGCTTGGCTCATGAAGGGAACTTCGATGGGATCGGCGACCCTCATCACTCCAAGCAAGGTCGGCGATCGAAATTATCGGGTCGTCGGAACTGGTGATTTCAATCGGGACGGCCAGGAAGATTTGCTCTTCCAGCACACGGATGGAACCCTGGCGGTCTGGCAGATGAACGGAACCAGCCTCGTGGCCGGGGCGTTGTTGGATCCGCGCAGTCCGGGGGATCGCAACTGGCGAGTCTCGGCCATCGGAGACTTCGATCGCGACGGCAAGGATGACCTCCTCTTCCAACACACGGACGGGACGCTGGCCGTTTGGTATCTGGACGGCCTCAAGCTCCGGAGCGGCGCTTTGCTGAATCCCGGAAATCCCGGCGAGGGATGGAGGGTGATCGGCGCGGCGGATTTTAACTCCGACGGGATGCTGGACCTGTTCTTTCAACATCGGGACGGGACGCTGGCAGTGTGGTTCGTGAACGGTGTGGCCATGACGTCCGCTGCATTGTTGAGTCCCAGTTCGCCGGGCAGCTCGCAATGGCGCGTGGCCAGTGTGACGGACCGCAATCAGGATGGAAAGCCGGATCTGCTCTTTCAACACAGCGGCGATGGCACGCTGGCGGTCTGGTTCTTGGATGGCACGAGATTGAGCAGCGGCGCCTTGTCGAACCCATCAGGCCCGGGAGGAACGTGGAAGGCGGCTGCGTCCAACTCTCTCGGCACCGGCACCGAAACCAAGCCTCCGGTGGTTGCAACCAAACCTCCGGTGATTCAGTTGACCCAATCACTGCCCGAGGTGGTCAGCCAGCCGTTTTTCCCGATCGAGTATTTGGTGGATGGAGTGAAGAAAAGCCTCACCCTTTCCTTGCACGAAGGCGTCAACGACTTGGTCATTTCGGAAACGAATTCGGCCGGCCAGCGAAGCGATCTGAAACTAAGCGTGGTCCTGGATGCGGCCCCGCCGTCCGGCTCGATCGTGATCAACGACAACCGTTCCATGACGAGCAGGAGCGACGTTCGCGTTCATCTGCAGGTAACGGATCTCACCTCCGGGACTGATGACATGCGCTTTTCGGTGGACGGCGGACAAACCTGGAGTAATTGGGAACCGTATCAGGCGGACAAGAATGTGCGGCTGTCCGGCGAGGCGGGGACGAAGACCGTTATTTTCGAGGTCCGAGACAAGCTCAAGAACACCGGTCAGTTCAGGAGTTCGATTACGCTCGCGCCGTACTTGGTCAAGGCCATCAACTGTGGAGGTGACGCGGTCGGAAATTTCGTGGCGGACACGGATTTCAGTGGAGGAAACCGGGCCGAGGCCAACAGCACCGTCGATACCGCAGGCTTGATTGATCCCGCGCCTTTGCCGGTTTATCAGACGGAACGTTGGGGCGAGTTTTCTTACTCGGTTTCCAGCTTGACCCCAAACGCTCCCTACTTGCTGCGACTGCATTTTGCCGAAGTATTCGGCACGAGAGCCGGCCTGCGCGTTTTCAATGTCTTGATTCAGGGCGCCTCTGTCCTGAAGAACTTTGATATCGTGGCCGCAACGAGTGCTCCCAACCGGGCCATGGTGCGGGAGTTCGTGACCGCTGCGGACAGCAACGGGAAAGTCGTGATTCAGTTTGTCCGCACGCTCTTGGATTTTCCGAAATGCAGCGGGATTGAGATCTTTACCACGCAACCTGTGCAGCCTGTCAATCCTCCCACGCCACCCCCGCCGACCACCCCATCGACGAACCCGCCTTCGTCGTATCCGCGGGTGTTTGCCGCGGATAGTTTCTGGTACACGCCGATTCCGGACAATGCGCCGCTTCACCCGAACTCAGCCAATTTCGTTGTGGAGTTTCTCCGGCAAAAGAATGCCTACTACGGCAACGTCAACATCAACACCGTCGAGTTCGCCAGCCCGGTCTATGTCGTCGATGCAGAGATGCCTCCAGTTCGCGCCACGGAGTTTGACTGCCAGAATAGAGGTTATTTTCCACCCTTGTCGCAGCAATGGACTGCCGTTCCCATACCTTCTTATGCCGAAACCGCGGACGGCACGGATGCGGAGATGACCATTTACCAGCCATCAACCGATCAGATTTGGGAATTCTGGAATGCCAGAAAAGTCAACGGCCAGTGGCAAGCGTGTTGGGGTGGGAGCATGCAGAATGTTTCAAAAAGCTCGGGTATTTGGACCTTTCCGTTTGGCGCGACGGCCACCGGACTGCCGTTCCTGGGAGGCCAAATCACTGCGGAAGAACTGCAGCGCGGTGAGATCAACCATGTCATCGGTATCGCCATGGTGGATCATGAAACATGGAGTATTTACTCCTGGCCAGCCAATCGTTCGGATGGATGGAATCCGGATGGAGTGCCCAATCGGATTCCAGAAGGCTTGCGTTTCCGGCTGGATCCGAAGGTCAACGTGGATGCGCTCAATCTGCACCCGGTGGCCAGAATCATTGCCCAGGCCGCTCAGAAATACGGCTTTGTTGTCTGGGATCACGCCGGTGGCCTTGCGCTGCGAGCGCAGAATCCGAAATCCTATACCAAGCTCGGACAGGCAGATCCCTACGTGGCCCTCTTCAACAAGACTCCGGCCTATGCCATCCTGGATGGAGTTCCCTGGGACAGGCTGCTGTTCCTGCCCATGGACTATGGCAAGCCCTAAGCACTCAGTCCTGTCTTCTCTGCTCGGCTCGTTCCCGTTTCAGTCTGAAAACCCGGACATCCCCGCCCCGGCCAACGGGCTCCGGGCGCGGAACACGGTTTCGGGCAATTCTCCCTCCGATTCGTTTCCAACACTCGCCGGGAGTTTCGCCACCACCCATTGGACAGTCGTGCTTTTGGGGGGACGAGCGCCCGCGCCCGGCGCGTCGCAAGCGTTGTCGGTTCTGTGCCAGAGCTACTGGTCTCCGATCTACGCGTATGTCCGCCGCCGCGGTTACAGCGCCCCAGACGCCCAGGATCTGACCCAGGAATTCTTTGCCCGGCTCTTGGCGAAGAACTACCTCCGGCAAGTGGACCGAACGAAGGGTCGGTTCCGCTCGTTCCTTCTCGCCGCAGTCAATCACTTCCTGGCCAACGAATGGGATCGAACCCAAGCCGCGAAGCGCGGCGGCGGGAACATCCTTCTCCCGCTGGACATCGGATCGGCCGAAAACCGCTATGTTGCGGACTCGGCGCCGACTTTGGACCCGGAGAAGTGCTTTGAACGGCGCTGGGCTTTGGATCTGCTGGAACGGGTGCTGGCGCAACTTCGGAATGAGTACGCCGGCAGCGGTCGAGCCGAACTTTTTGACCTGTTGAAAGAAGCGCTGACCGCAGGCAAAAGCTCGGCCCCTTACGCCGTGCTGGCTGTCCAGCTCCAGATGAGTGAAGGGGCGGTCAAAGTGGCCGTGCACCGGCTCCGACGACGGTATCGGGAACTGCTCCGCGCCGAGATCGCGCAGACGGTGGCGAGCGAGAACGAGATCGACGATGAGATTCGTTATTTGTTCGCGGCGCTGAGCGGTTGATCGATCCGAGTTTGAAATCACGGCACGTCTCCCATGAACCGGAGCGTTACGCATCGAATCGGGCTGAGAGCCTGTTTTAAAATTGAAAAGGGTCCTGCGGCGAGGGATTTTGGCTGC
>CAYHFE010000487.1:0-6330 GCA_964355375.1 uncultured Verrucomicrobiota bacterium | reverse complement strand
TGGTTCTGACCGGCGGGGCGCCGGTCAGCACACGCGAGGGCGCGCATGCTCCCCTGACCCGACTGCATGCTTGCGTCTAAACCGGCTCATCGCTGCGCCAGCGCCGCAAGCCGTGCGGGGCCAACTGCACCGGGATGTTCCGGAAATCGGAGTGAGCCTTTTCGATCTGCTGAATCAACCGATGCTTCTCCCGCGCCGTCGCCTCGAGCAAGAGCGTCACCGATCCACCCGCGCCGCCCGCGCCATTCACTTTGTAGCCAGCCACCCCGAATTCTTTGGCCAGCGTGATCACGCTTTCCGCGCGCTCCCCGATCAACCCGGGATGCAGTTGCTTTTGCGCCGACGTATTTTCAATCATGGCCCGGCCAAACGCCGGCAAATCGCCCCGCAATAAGGCCTGCTTGCCGTCTTCGGCCGCTTGCCGCAGCGGCTCCAGACACCTCCGGAACCGGGGAGATTGCTCGAGTCGTTGAATGACGGTCTCATGCACTGCCGAGGACGAATGGGGTTTGCCGAGGTAAATCAGGAGCAGCCGCGACTCCAGTTCCCAAAGCAACGAGTCCGGCAGATTCACGGGCGAAACGGACGCCTCGGGATACCGCGTCATCTCGATAAAATGAATGCCCCCATAGGCCGCGCACAGTTGATCCTGAATACCGGATTGCAGCTTCAACAAATGCGATTCGATGTAATGGGCTTTGCGGGCCAGCTCGTAGCTGGTCAAGGAGCGGCGCCCGAGCAAATCGAGCGCGCCCAAGATCGCCACGGACACGGAAGCCGAGGTGCCGGTCGAAGCTCCCGCGGGGGCCGCTGAGTAAATCGTCACTTCCAGCTTCAGGTCTGGGGGCAAACGGAACAGCTTGAATCCCGCCTCGATCAACGGATGTTTGGTCCAGGACTTCGACGCGGTATCGATGCTGTAAACATCGTGATAATTCTCGGCCCGGATGGTGATCTGCGGCTCGCGCGCCTTTTTCGGCCGGGTCGCCACCGTGACCTCGACGGAGGGGAAGACCGCGATATTGAGAACCTTGCCGGTTCCGGCAAACCAGGTGTCCGTCCATCCACCCAAGTCACAGATGCGAATGGGCGCGGTGCATTTGATGATCATATTGCGAAGGTGCGAGATTACTCCCCAAACCGCCAAACCCAATCATGACACGACTCCTCATTCAGTCTCCGCCGTCCGCCGGGAGAAGCGGCCGTGGCGCAAGGCCAGGGACGGCAAGACGAGGAGGTTCAAGACCGTCGAGGTGCACAGCCCTCCCAGGATGACGATGGCCATGGGGCCTTCGATCTCACGGCCGGCCTCCCCGCTGCCCAGGGCCAGGGGCAGCAATCCCAACGCCGTGACCAAGGCCGTCATCAGAATGGGAATCAAGCGCTCGGAAGCGCCGCGCCAGGCCGCCTCCGGTCCCCAGACCATCCCTTCGTGCTGCACGAGATGCTCGAAATGCGAAATCATCATGATCGAATTCCGCGTCGTGATGCCAAAGAGTGTCACGAAGCCGACCAACGATCCAATCGTCATCGCGCTTTCCCCGGAGTCCCCCAGGAAACCGGCCAGGAAGACGGCCAGGACGCCCCCCACCAGCGCGAACGGCACGTTCGCCAGAATGAGCAACAAATTGCGCCAGTGACCGGTAACCACGACCAAGAGCAGCAGAATGCCCACGGCGGCGATGGCGGAGTTCAAGAGCAACTGTTGCTGGGCCTTGTTCGCCGCCTCCGCCTCTCCGCTGAAGACGGCATAGACTCCTTTGGGCCAGTTGACCTTGGCCGCGACCTGCTTTTGGGCGTCGGCCACAAACGAGGTCACATCGCGACCTTCCGGAGCGCAGGTCACAATCTGTCGGCGGCTGGCCCCATCGTGCATGATCGAATAGCGCCCCGAAGTCAGGAAGACCTCCGCCAATTGACTGAGGGGCAAGCTCAAGCCTTGCGCGTTCTTGAGCATCAACGAACCGATGCCTTCCGGTTCCCGGCGGCTGGCCTCATCCAAGATGACCATGACATCGGCCACCTGATTGCCTTGATGAACCTGAGCGACGACGGCTCCCTGGTAGGCCGTCTGGATCGCCTCCAAGACTTCCAACGGGCGGTAGCCAAATTGCGTGAGACGGTCCGGGCGCAGACGCACGGACACTCGGGGCGCGCCGGGCGGCGCCTTGATCTGCACGTCGGCCGCGCCTCGGACGCTGCCGAGCACTTGGGCGATCTCCCGGGCCTTGGCGTCGATCACATCCAGATCGTCGCCATAGACGTTGATGACGACCGGGGAATGTTCGCCGGTGATGGTTTCGCTGATGCGATCGCCCAGGAACGTCACGACTTCCGATTGAATCCCCGGGAACCCTTCCAGAATCTCGCGGATTTCTTTCATCACGGCCGCTTGTTCCTTGCCCGGCACGTTTTCCTTCAACTCGACGTGAAACTCGCAGCGATGCGAGCCGAAAGGATCCTCGCCCTGCTCCGCCCGGCCCACCTGTTGCTCGACCGTCGCAATGGTTTTGTTTTGCAGAAGCTGGCGAGTAATCTCGCGCCCGATCCGCAGCATCTCGGGGATTGAAGTGCCGGGAATCGCTTGAACTTGGAGAACAAAATGGCCTTCGCGAAACTCGGGCAGCAGACCGCCGCCCAAATGGGGCAGGAGCAAGGCGGCAGCGGCACACACCAGGAACGTGGCGGCAATGAGCGCGCGCGGCCAGCGGGTGCAGAAACCCAAGACCATCTGATAAGCCGATTTCAGCCATGTCTGCAGGCGCGGCTCCGTTGTGCCACGAACGCCACGGCTGAAAAACAAGAGCGACATCGCCGGTGTCACCGTCAGAGCCACCGCCAGGGACGCGAGGATGGCCAGAATGTAACTCAAAGCCAGCGGCGCGAAAAAGCTTCCCTGCAACCCCGTCAACGTCAGCACCGGCAAAAAGACCAAGGCCACGATAAATGTGGCATAGACCACGGCGCTCCGCACCTCCAGCGAGGCGTCGAGCACCACGAGGAATGTCGTCCGCGGATGGGCCAAAGCTTGGTTCTCGCGCAAGCGGCGATAGATGTTCTCGACGTCAATGATGGCGTCGTCCACCACTTCCCCGATCGCGATGGCCAGGCCGCCGAGCGTGATCGTGTTCAGGGTGACCCCGAACCGGTCGAGCAGAATGATGGCCGTCAGCAGCGAAAGCGGTATGGCGGTCAACGAGATGAAGGCCGTGCGGAAATGCCCAAGGAACAGAAACAGCACCACCGCCACCAGGGCGGCGCCAAGGTACAGAGAATGTTGAATGTTCTTGAGCGAGGACTCGATGAACGTGGCCGGGCGGTGCAAGCGCGGATGAATCGTCACACCCTCCTTTTCGAAGAGCGGCTTCATTTCTTCCACGGCCGCTTCCACGGCCAGGGTCACGTCCATGGTATTGGCGTCGTACTGGCTGGCCATGGCGAGCAGGACGCCGGGCTGCCCCTGAATCAACGCATCCCCAAAATTAGGTTCGGGACCATCCAGGACCGAGGCAATATCTTTCAGTCGCACGCTCAGGCCGTCGCGATGAGCCACGGTCACTTCACCGAGCACTTGCGGGGTCAAGGATTGGCCTTCGGCCTGGATGATGAGGCGCTGGTTTGCATTCTCCAAATAGCCGGCACCCATGACCCCGGTTGACGCCCGAGCCGCCGCCAGGACATCGGAGATCGAGAGCCCGTAAGCCATCAACCGATCCGGATGCAACTGAATCTGCAGTTGCCGGACCTGGCCTCCGTAAACCATGCAACGCGCCACCCCGGGCACCGAGAGCAACCTTGGCTTCACCGTCCAGTCGGCCAGGGTCCGCAGTTCCATCGGCGACAGTTTTTCCGAAACCAGCCCGATCTTGAGCAAATCCATGGTCGCGGAGGTCAGCGGGGACATCTTCGGACTCTTCACCCCGGCCGGCAATTCCCCCGCCGTTTCGCCCAACTTTTCCGCGAGCATTTGGCGGGCAACGAAGATGTCCGTCTTCTCCTTGAACACGGCGGTGATGACGGAAAGCCCGGGGATCGATTCGGACCGCAACGACTCCATGTTCCCGAGCCCGTTGATTATGTTTTCGACAGGACGAGTTACGAGCACCTCGACCTGCTCAGGGGAAAGGCCGGGCGCCTCCGTCTGCACGACCACCTGGGGCGGCACAAAGTTGGGAAAGACATCCAGCTTGGCATGGGCGGCCACGAAGAGTCCGTAGCCCACCAGAACGCAGGCCAGCACCATGACGACGCCCCGAAATCGGAGGGAGAAATGAACGATCCGGTTGAGCATGAGCGCGTCCTAATCGGCTTTGATCGTCGCTTTGAGCTCTTCCGAAAGGAGGGTTTGCGCGCCGGTCACCACCACATTCTCGTTCGTGCTCAATCCTTGCGCGATAAACCAGCCGCCTTCGATCGGACGGTCAAGCATCACGGGCATCCGGGTGAAGGCGTCCGACCCGCCCCCCAAGACATAGATCCAACCTTCGCCGGCCACTCGAACCACCGCTTCGCGCGGAATCTTCACTCCCGTCAACGGCTCTCCGGGAACCTGAAGATAGCCCGTCAACGCCTGCGCCGGCAAAAGAGCGGAGGGCGCTGTCTTCGCCAGGAAGATGAACCCTTGCCCCTGAGTTTGGGCATCGACGCTGGCGGGAGCGCCAAGAAATTCCGCCGGCACAGTCTGACCGGACAACGTCACCAGGCGCGCAGCCGTCGGTGTCGCCGGAAACGCCTCGCCCGCCGGCACGTCGATGCGAACGAGAACCGCGCGCCCCGAGATCAGTGCATCGACAAAGGACGCAAGGTTGGTTTGCCCGGCCACCGATCTTCCCCACGCCACCACCAGACGATCGTGGGTCGATTGAACCGCCAGTTGATCGCGAAGGGCCGCCGCCGCGCCGGTTTGGAGGGCGCGTTCCGGGGCGTTGCCTTGCCCGGCCAGTGTCTTCAGCCGAACCAGTTCGTTGCTCGACGCCGTGTAGGCGGCCTGGGCGGTGGCCCATTCCGTGGCGATCGCGGCCAGGGCGGTTGGATCCAGAACCCGGCCGTAACCCTTGACCTCGGGGCTAAGCTGCGCCGCAACCGGCTTGGCCACGAGCAACCCGGCGTTCCCTTGGGTTTCGTCATCCATTTGAATGACCGTGCGCCCCTTCTCGTCGTGGGTGACGCGGGTCTTCTCGCCCTCTTCGCCGGCAGACTTCTCGCCGGCAGCTTTCTCCACCGCCGCGTTTTCGCCGTCCGATTTGGGGCTGCCGTTCCGCCGACTCATCCAGAAGCCGCCGCCCACGACGGCCAGAATCACTCCGATGACCACAAGTGCTCGTTTCACGGTTTGGTTTCTTTCATGGCTTGGGGAAGTGCGGTTGGCTCGATCAGCCCCGTGGTCGAGAAATCGGCGGGACGCTGCAAAGCGTCTTCCAGCGCCGCCAGGGCTTGATGAAATCTCACCCGCCCCTCCAACTCGAGGAGCCGGCTCGCCGCCCATTCCATTCGGGAATTCAAAAGATCGAGCTGATCGGCCGCGCCGGCTTTGACTTGGGCGTCCACCGCCGCGTGACGTTTCTCCTGGGCCGCCGCCAGAGATTCGAGCGCGGAGCGATGGCTCGCCGTGGTCCGATACACCGCCACGGCACGATCGATGTCCGAGATGACTTTGGCCTGCAACGCCTGAAAACGCGCCGCGACCTCGGCCCGTCGAGCTTCCGCTTCGGCGATGGGCCCTTGATTCTGATTCAGCAACGGCAATTCGGCGGTCACGGCCAGCGAGAATTTGTGATCGCCCTGGTCATATTGGTAGCCCGGTCCGAGGTGGATATTCGGGTATTGTTTGGCGATCTCCAATTGCAGCGCCGATTGACTGGCGGCGTATTCCGCCAACAGGCCGAGAAGGTCGGCGCGACTCTCCAAGGCCCGGTCGCGGGCTTCGGCAGAAATCAGGTCCGACGGCGCGGGCGCTGAAAGATCGTAAGTCACATCAACACCCTCCAGGGCCTTGGCCGGGAGGCCCACCGCCTCGGCGACGCGAACCCGGGCTTCCGCGAGGAGGCGCTGTGCGTCCGCCCATTCGACTCGGACTTTCTCCTGGGCGATTCGGAGCAAAGTCACTTCCTGGCTCGAAACGGCGCCGGCTTGCCGGCGCTGTTCAAGGGAATGGACGATTCCCTCCTGAATCGATAGTTGGTCGCGCAAGAGCATTTCCCGCTGACGCACGGCGCTGAAATCGATCAAGCTGAGGCGCAAATGGCTCCGCAATTGCCACGCGGTCGCCGCCATATTCAGGCGAGCGGAATCAGAAAGATGCCGCGCCTGCGCCTTCCGATAGCCCCGTTT
>CAYHFE010000486.1:0-6338 GCA_964355375.1 uncultured Verrucomicrobiota bacterium | reverse complement strand
AGTGGGATCTCGATCCAACGAACCCAGCCAACGCGCGGCCCGTCCGCGAAAGAACGGAGTTTGGCTGAGCAGGTTGAGGTAAACCCGGGCTGCTTGGGGTCGCTCTTTGACCAGGTTGATGCGGGCCAGCCTCCAGAGCAGTTCGGGCCGCTCTCCGCGCACTTCCATCGCCTCGTGCGCATAATGCTCGGCCAGATTAATCTGTCCCAGCTCGAACAACGTATCGCTCAAAGGCAGACAAACGGCGAGGCCATCCGAAAGGGAGGCCAGCAGATCGACTCCGCTCTGTTGGGGGAATGTGAAAAGATCATCGTTCAAGCGGCCCAGATGATAGAGGGCTCGAACGAGTTGCAGGCGAGCCGCCGGGGGAAGGTAGGTCAGATGGGTCGCGGCGTTGAGAACGCCACGCCAATCCTCGCCTTCCGCCGCCGCCTGCAGGCGATTCAGATGACGCCTTCCCGTTTCCCGCCTTAATCCCAACGTGGTTGCCGCGAGCACCATGAGCACGAGGGCAATGCCCGGCCACCCGCGAGTCGGCGGGACGGAAGTGAGCTCGGCTGATCCGGAGCTCGTCTTCGTGGCGGCTTTCTCCTGGATTGTTTCGGAGCGCTGCCGCCGTGACATCCAAATGCCCAGGATGAATAACATCGGATAAGAGGCGTACAGACCAACCAACGTGGCGATCGAGACGGAGTCCGGCCATTGCTTGGGAGGCAACGGCACCCAGGAATTCCCCGCCACGGCGACACCGGCGAGCCAAGCCAGAATCCAAACCCCGCAAGTCAGCGCCGCCCGCGGAGACCGCCGGTGGTGCCATTCGTGCAATCCTCCGGAGACGATGAAAAGCAGGCAAGGAAGGGGACCGGCCACGTAAAACAAGCACAGAATCATGGAGGGGAAATGCGTCCGAGCGCGCGGGGCGACCAAGAGGAAGGTGAGGGCGAGCAAAATTCCACCGGCGACCCCGGTGGCTGGCGTGGGCGTTTGCCCGTACAGCAGCAGCAGCCCGAGTCCGGGACAGGTCCAAACGCCCGCGAGGTGGGCGCCCGATCGGCGCAGCAGGGAGCGGGTCGCGAGCGAGACCAGAAGCACGAGCCCGGCAAAGACAAATCCCCCGAGCCAAGCCAGACAATCCAATTGCGCCAGGAAACTCGACGCGTATTCGAGCAATCCTCCGAGGCGTTGAAGGTGGGGAAGGAAAAAATCGGATCGCAGTCGAAACAACGGAGCGGACGCGAAATAGCGCGCCGGCGGATCGAGGAACCACCCGACGAAGCCGCTGGTCACTCCAAACAGCGCGAGCCCGATCCACCACTCTTGCCACCGGCCCCAGTTGGACTTGGGCGAAGCGCCAGGCGCGATGTGCATTTTACGGTTCAAGATTTTAGTGGGGAGGTGGATTCAACACAGTGCGCGAGTCGGAATCCACGAATCCCGATGGCAGAATGATTGCGTCTGAGCCGTGACTATCCAGTTGAGATGGGGAGCGCACGCGCCCTCGCGTGCGGTGGTCGGCGCCCGCGCCGACCACACTTGCGCACCCGAACAAGTCACCGTTTAGTAATTGAGGGACGCGCCCGTTCCGACCGGCGCGGCGCCGGTCGGGACACGCGAGGGCGCGTGTGCTCCCCAATCCTGATAGCGTAACGCCATCTGACGCGTTCAATTGCCGCCGCCTTCCGTTTGGAGATGCTTTCGCGCCTCGGCGTTTTCCGGATCCAGTCGGAGCACTTCCCGAAACTCCCGCTGAGCCTGGGCGGATTTCTTCAGTTGGCTCAGCGTCACTCCCAAGGCGAGGCGAGCCTCGATGGCGCGAGGCTTCTGCCGGACCGCTCGGTGGAGATGCGGCAGAGCTTCGGCGAATCGTCCCAGTCGCGTGAGCAACGCGCCGAGCGCGAAGCGCGCCTCGTAGTAATCCGGGTTGATCGTGAGACATTGCCGGTAGAGCGGTTCGGCTTCGGCCGGTCGCGCCTCGATGTCCAGCAGCCTGGCCAAGTTGTAGTAGGGCAAGGACGCCTGAGGTAAAAGCCGGATCGCGGCCCGCCAGTGCGTTTCCGCGCTGGTGGGGTCGTCGGCCAAATCCAGCAGTTGGGCGAGGATCCATCTCAAATCCGCATCGTCCGGACGTTGCGCGACGATCTCGGCAACTTGTTGCGCAGAGCGCTTGACTTGGCTGGGCTTGCTCGCCAGTCGTGATCGTTCGAGTTGTTGGCCAAGCGCGCTGAGTTGCGGGGCGTGGTCGATCTGCCCGGTGAAGGGCGGCTGTTCCAGTCGCTCGATCACGAGCTTCAGAATGTCGAAACGGTTCCACTCGGTGAAACCCAGCGCCCGCAGGCAATCGGCTTCCGCGAGCCAGGCTGGGGCGGCGGCGGGCCGCGAGGTGTCGTCCGCCGCCGGCGCGTTCACGCGGTCGCTCTTCGGAGCCGCTTTTCCGCCGGAGGGCGCCGCGCCGAGGGATAACGCCGCCGCCACTTGTTCCGCAACCGCCCGAGCCAGGAGATAATTGCCTGCCGGGTTGAGGTGGACGTGTTCGTGAAAATAGTGTTCTCCCGCCACTCCGTCGGCGCTTTGTGAGGCGAAAAGTTCTTCGGCATCGAGCAGGCGGACCCCCGAAACGGCCGGCTGGGCCGACTCGCGGATGAGGTCATTGAGGCGGCTGTCGGCGCGAAATTGCAGGGCGTCCTGATCGCGCGCGGCGCGAAAGTGTTGTCGGGCCTCGCCGCCTCGTCGCAGGATCAAAGCGCAGCGGGCCTGGCGAAAGCGGAGGTCGGCGAAATCAGGATCAATCGTCGCGGCTCGCTGATACTGCAGGCTGGCTTCCTCTGCTTTTCCCTGGGATTCGAGGGCGATCCCTTGCTGGTAGGCCGCTTCCCATTCGATCAGGGCGGAGGCCGCCAAATCTCCCCGATGCAGCGAAGCAAACGGGGCGCAGTCCTTGAGATTGGTCGCGACCGTGCAGAGAACCATCGGGACGCCGGCCCGTCGCCCCGCTTGGAGAATATCGGCCAGATTGCTCTGGAAGTGGCGATAGACGCGGGCCGTGCGGGGATCATCCCGGCGAATCTTCTGCTCCGCCATCATGGTCATGCCGCCCCATTCGAGGGGAGGCTGGTTCGCCCGGCGAAGGGACTGGATCGCGGCATCCAGGACTTGGCCGAGGCGGGTCGTTTTCAAGGCCACGCTCGCGCGAATCAGCGGCAGGGGCGGGGCCTGGGATCCAAAAACGCTGATCGAGCCGTAGGGCCCGATCATTTCATTGTTGCCCATGTAAATGACCCAAAGATCGCCTTGGCGTTGCGCGCATTCCTGGGCGATTTTCCGCACGACATGGGAGTTGATGGCCACCATCGCCACGTTGATCACGTCGATCCGGCGCTCGGGGAAACGCTCGCGCAGCAGCCGTTCCAACATCCGAGGCAAGCCAAACTTCGGTTCGGGATCGCCCAGGGCCGCCGATTCTCCGAGGACGAAAATGCGGAGCGCCTCGGCCGGCTTTGGCTCGGGCATCGTGAAGGGGCGGGGATATCGGACCAGGCCCGGCGGGAAAAATCGCTTGCCGAACTCTTGGTTGTCGATCAGGACGGCCCGGCCCTCGAGCTGGCGCGGCAAAAAGAAACCGGTCGGATAGCCAAAGCCCGCCCAGCGGAGCAATCCTTCCGCGACGAGCAGGAGGAGGAGAGGAACACCGAGCAAGGCCGCAAGCCTGAATCCGAGCCGCCGTCGGCCCGCCCTCACGCCGGCGTTCGACCCGGAGGCCGACGTCGTTTCAACCGGGGCGGACGGAGCAGATGATTTCTTTGGCGGCTTCTTTCGCAAGGCCCAAAATTACCGTTCACCTGGTCCCGGGGCGAGTCCACAAATAGCGGAGCGATCGCGGGTGAGCCGGGCGATTGTGGCGCGGCCAGGCGGTTCCGGGTTCAGAACTCGAGGGGCACGCGGATGACCACGGCTCCCATGACGTCGTTGGTTTGAAAGTCACGCCGCGGGCTGAGCGGATGCCGGTTGTGGCACTGGACGCACGACGTCAGCGTGGCCCGATCCGCATAGATGGCGGTGAAATACGCGCGCCCTCCCAGCTCTTCCTCGGTGTAATAATTCTGCTCCGGATGTTGGGCCACCTGGCCGAGGCCCGCTTCTTCCACCTGGGTCTGCGGACCGTGACCGGGATGAAGGGGCCACAAGGAACGCAAGCCGTAGGAGAACTCCGCGCCCCGTTGTTGAATGCGCTGATTGGCGAGCCGAAGAAGTCGCGCACAGACCGGGGCCTCGGTTCCGTCGCGTCCGCGCTCCGTCAGTGGCCCGCGATCCTCGGATGCGGCGAGAAGACGCGTCGCCATCCGTTCGGCGTCAATCTGGCGATCGGTCGCGATAACGGCGTGCAACGAGTCCGCCATCTTTCGCGGACTGATCAGGGTGAGTTTGTGGGCTTTCTCGGCCGAAGACCCGGCGGAGAGCGCCGCGCAGAGGCCGACGAGCGCGGCCGCGAGGGCAGACAACATCTTCACGTTCATGGTGATGGTTCCCGAACTTGGAGAATCTGGTCGATCGGCACGTTTTCCAACGTCTGGACCGTGCCGCTGGGCCAGCGAATCTCCAGACGATCCACGCTCCTTCGCGGGCCGAGGCCGAAATGCGGTCGGGGATCGCCCTGCATCAAGAATCCGGTCGGGCATTGCGCCTCGGCCCGGTGGGTGAGATCGCCCGCGACGAGCGTGATGCGCGCGCCGTAGCCACTGGCATTGCTGCGGGTTCCGTGGAGTTGAAGTTTCAACCAATGGTTGTTCTTTGGGGAACGATTATGAAGCAGGAAGACTCGATCAGCCAAGGCGGTCATGAGGAAATCCAGGCGGCCGTCATTGTCAAAGTCGAGGACGGCGTTGCCGCGGGCATTGATCGGTTGTTGGAAAAAGGTCCCGCCCTTGGCGGAGGCGTCGCCGAATCGCACCGCGCCGAGATTCTCCAGCAGCGAACTGACGGTGCCCTCGAACTGAAAAGCGCTGCCATTGGCCAGGCACAAATCCAAATCGCCGTCGTTGTCGAAGTCCAGGAAGACACCGCCCCAGCTCACTCTTTTTTGCGTGAGCAGGCCCAAACCTGAAGCCCACATGCGGTCGTCGTAAAAGCCCTTGACCGTGCGAACGTAGAGCGAGCCGTAGCCCAAGCGCGTGACAAACAGATCGGGCCAACCATCGGCGTTGACATCGCCAATGGCGGCGTTCATGGAGCCGGGGGCTTCGCCGATCGAATTGAAGGCCGCGCCCCGATCAAGGGCGACATCGCGGAAGTGCCCTTGGCCGTCGTTCAACCAGAGTGCGTTGGGCGTGTCGTCGTTCGAAACGTAAATGTCCACATCACCGTCCCCATCGACATCGAACGCGGAGACCGACATCGCGCGATGGCCGGGCGCGTAAAGACCAGCCGAACGGGTGGCATCGCTGAAGGTTCCGTTCCTCTGATTCCGGTAGAGCACGTTGGCTTCACCGGGATAGGCCAGTGGTCCCGGATAGGCGCCCGGGTTTTGCTCCGATTCAGTCGCGGGTTTGTAGGTCAGATAATTGGCGACAAATAGGTCGAGCCAGCCGTCATGGTCGAAATCGAGAAACACTCCGGAGACGCCGGTTCCGCGGTCGCCCACACCCGCTTTCTCGGTGACGTCCTCGAAGAATTTGCCGCCGCGATTGCGATAGAGCGTGTTGCGCCCCACATTCACCACGTAAAGATCGGTAAACCCGTCGTTGTCGAAATCCCCCGCCGTGGCGGCGCTGGAGAAGCCGCTGCCTTCCAGGCCCAACTCGCGAGTTCGGTCTTCGAACGTGCCGTCGCCCCGGTTGCGATAGAGCCGATTGGATTCGCGCGTCGTCCCGGAGGACGCCGCGGTGACTCCAGGCAAAGGTCCCCAGTTCACGAGGAACACGTCCATCCAACCGTCGTTATCATAGTCGAGGATGGCGCCGCCGGATCCGTTTGACAGGAGAATGTTCGCGATGCGGTTGTGACAAAACTGATGCACAAAATCGAGCCCGGCCCGCTGGGTGACATCTTCGAAATAATCCTGAGCGCGAGCCGGAATCGGAGGAGTGGGGCGGCGCGGATGCCCGGACGTCGAGATCGCAGCCTGGGGAACACCGGCAGTCGGCGCGGCCGGCATCCCGGTGAGTGCGATCAAAACCAGAACAAGCCGCGCTCCGATCGACCGGAGGTTGGCCAAGTGGGCCAGTTTGCGAAATGACATCGAGGAATGCTTCTATCGGATCTGAGGAAACGGCGCAAGAGCGCGGGCCGAGTCTCCAGCAGTTCTCATTTTGACAAGTATGTAGTCCCGGCTTCAGCCGGTCGCC
>CAYHFE010000485.1:0-6352 GCA_964355375.1 uncultured Verrucomicrobiota bacterium | reverse complement strand
GACAAAGGTCGTGTAGAGAATGAAACGAGTGAGATTGCCGAAAGTGATCTCGCCCTCCTGCAGAAGCCGCGCCCCCGACCAGAGGACCAGCACGATGGAACCGAACAAGGCGAAAATGATGAAGGCAATGAACGCCGCCCGCAGCCGGGCCCCGCGCAAAGTGGAGGTCAGGAATCGGCCCAAGCCCTCGTGGTAGCGATTGAGTTCGTAGCCTTCGTTGGCAAAGGCCTTCACGTTCACGATGCCTTGCAAGGTTTCCTCGACGATCGTGGCCGTGTCGGCCAAGCGATCCTGGGCTTCACGCGAAATCGTGCGCGTCTTGCGACCGAACACGACGGCGACCACGGTTAACAGGGGCAGGCTTACCAGCATGATGCCCGTCAATTTCAGGGAAGTGGCGGCAATGAGCGCGATGCCGCCGACCAGCAACGTGGTCTGGCGAAGAAACTGCGGCAAGATGCTGATGAGCGTGTCCTCGATCTGAATCAGATCGGCCGAGAGGCGACTGGCCAGCTCGCCCACGCGGCGTTGGGCGAAAAACGTCATGGGGAGCGAGAGCAGTCGCGCGTAGGTATCGCGACGCAAATCGACCAGGCTGCGTTGTCCCACGGTGGCAAACGAGAGGAAATGGAAGAAGGAGAGACTCGCTTGCAGCGCCAGGATTCCCATCAAGAGGAGGGCCGTTCGATCCGCGCCCGCCATGCTGCCGCTGCCTTTGGTGTGGAGCACGGCCGCGTCAATGATGCTCCCCGCCAGGTATGGGAACGACAGGCTCAACAGGCTGGAGGCAAACAGCGCCACCATGGCGGCGCTAAACCGGCTCCGATAGGGACGCAGATACCGGAACAAGTCCAACGCCTGCCGGAGCGATTCCCGATCCAGTTTCGCCTTCGGGAGCTCGACCCCCGCCTGGTCATTGCGTGAATAGCGCGCCATCCCGCGATTCTAACGGAGGAACCACTCAGCGCGAGCGGCAAACGGCCTCGAGAAGGAATGGATCATGAAGAACGCCGCATCTTGAACGGGGAAAGGGCCGGAGTGGAGCGCCGAACCAAGACGTCGGCGCTCCACCGAGGCCTGCGTCGAATCAGGCCGCCGTGAGCGCAGCGCGGGCATCCTCGAGGGCCCCGGTCTTCTCCAGGAAATAATCGTAGCCGCCCCCATAAGGGACGATCTCGCCGCTGCTGACGTGCAGGACCTTGGTCGCGAGTTGCCGGATGAAATGCACGTCGTGGGAAATGAAAATGAGCGTGCCCTCGTAGCGCTCCAGGGCGAGCGTGAGCGACTCGACGGTGTGGATATCAAGATGCGTCGTCGGCTCGTCCATGAGGAGGAGGTTGGGCGGATCAACGAGAAACTTGATGAGGTTGAGCCGGCTTTTCTCGCCGCCGCTGAGCACCGTGGTTGGCTTGAAGATCTCGTCTTTGCGGAACATGAAAGATCCAAGGATGCCGCGCGCCTCGTCCTCGCGCAGGGCTGGGGCGCTGGCCAAGACCTCGTCGAGCACCGTCCGCTCGGGGTCGAGCGTGTCGGCGCGATGCTGGCTGAAGTAGCCGATTTTCGCGTTGTGGCCGAGATCGCGCTCGCCTTGTTGAAACCGAACCACGCCCGCCAGAATCTTCAGCAGGGTTGATTTGCCGGCGCCGTTCGGACCGACCAGCACCGTCCGTTCGCCGCGTTCGATGGTGAGGTCGAGGTCCCGATAAACCTGGGTTGCGCCGTAGGCCATGTAGATTCCCTCGAGACTGACGGCCCGTTGCCCGCCCCGCGGCGGCTGGGGGATTTGAAACCGTAACGGCTTGCGCGGCGGCGTGGGCTTTTCGATCAACTCCAGCCGCTCGATCTGCTTGAGCTTGCTCATGGCCTGCGAGGCCTTGGACGGAACCGCGCGGAACCGGTCGGCGAATTCCTGGAGCGCCTGAATTTCCTTCTGCTGGTTTTTGTGGGCGGCCAGTTGCCGCTCGTACCGTTCCTCCCTTTGCCGGAGGTAGTCCGTGTAGTTGCCGGTGTAGGCGATCAGCTTCTTCTCGGAGATTTCATGCACCTGATCCACGACCTCGTCCATGAACTGCCGGTCGTGCGAAATCAGGAGCAGGGCCCCGGAATAATTCTTCAGGTAATTCTGCAGCCAGAGCAACGCGTGCAGGTCGAGGTGATTCGTCGGCTCGTCCAACAGGAGAAGGTCGGGCTCCATGACCAGCAAACGGGCCAGACGGGCCCGCATGATCCAGCCGCCGCTCATCTCCCGCGCCTTCCGGTCGAAGTCCTCGTCGCGATAGCCCAAGCCGCGCAACATCTTCTTCGCCTTCGTTTCCACCTGCGGATCATTCAACTTGTCGTGCTTCGCGTGTGCCTCCATGTATTCCGGGGTGGACACGGCCCCGGCCGCCTCCAGTTCGTGCAGCCGCTTTTCCAATTGCGGCAATTCCTCCACCCGGCCGGTCGCCACGTCGAGGACCGTTTCATCGCCCTGGGCTTCGCCCTCCTGCGGCAGATAGCCGACCATGGTCCATTCCTCGCGTTCGATCGCGCCAGCCTCCGGCTCCTTCTGTTGGAGGATGAGCGAGAACAACGTGGTCTTGCCGGCGCCATTTGGCCCGACCAGCGCGACGCGGTCGCCGTAACTCACCTGAAACGAAGCGTTCTCGAAGAGCGTTCGCCCGCCCAGGGACATCTTAAGATCTCGAATTGTAAGCATGCAAATGGTGTAATCGCCGACGGCCTGCCGTCACTGAACGGAGAAAAGCTTCCTTTAATTCCGCGGGAGCCGGAGCACTGGTTTTGTCTGCGGCGACGAGCGGCAGAAGGTAGAGCTGAATCCCGCGGCGTCAATCCTCATTTAGGGAAGCCGGGGGAAACTTCTACTCTGGAGCGGCAGATCGGGGGGCGGAGCCGGAACGTTTGAGAAAGACGACGCGGGAAATGCTCGTGATGGCGGGCGGTTTGAGTCGCTGCTTGATGGCGTCGGGCTCGGTGCTGTTCCCGATCACCTCATAGAGGCCGGTGAAGAACCATTTTCCGCCTTCCTCGCGCCGCACATAGACCGGGAGCGGTCCGATGGTCTCGGCCAGTTTGGCGCCCCACTTGGGCAGCTCTCCTTTTCGTCCAACCCAGACTTCACACGGGTCGCTCTCGGCGAGCGGATTCCACGTCAAACCCAGACACAAACCCAGGATCACGCCTTCTCGGTGGATGACAAAATAGGGCGGGGCCGTTTGCCCGCCAAGCTGGACGCGAACCTCCTGGAATTCGTAGCTTTCGCCGACGACATGCGGCGGCGAGGCGGGCGAGGGCGATTGATCAAGCATTGGCGGTATCCAAACAACGGTGCCATTCGCCGTCAACGTCCATTCGGCATAAGCGGGTCGCCCCTTGGGGTGGGGGACGGCGGGGGCGTGCGCCTGCCTTCGGGCCATTGCTGATTGAGCTGAGAGCGTTCTTGCAAAGGAGCGTCGGATTGCCGAGATTCTGGGCAAACGCAAAGTCTTTTCGCCGGAATAAACTAGACGAGATCATTTTGCCGATCTGCGATTGTGAACAAAGCAAACAAGCTGAACCAGGGACCGAATTCAATATATGAAAAAACACCCATCGTACCAAATCAATCGAAGGCAGTTTATCCAGGGCGCCGGCGCGGGCGTGGCGCTGTTTAACATTCTTCCGGGAAATTTGTTGCAGGGCGCGGAAACGCTGGCCCCCAACGCGAAGCTCAACGTGGCCGGCATCGGCATCGGCAGTCAGGGCGGAAGCGATGTGGGCGAGGTGGCGGGGCTGGGCCACAACATCGTCGCCTTGTGCGATGTGGATGAAAACTACGCCGCCAAGCAATTCGCCAAGTATCCGAAGGCCCAACGGTTCACCGACTATCGCGTGATGTTCGACAAGATGGGGAAGGAGATCGACGGCGTGGTCATCGGCACGCCGGATCACACCCACGCGATCATCTCGATGGAAGCGATGAGACGCGGCAAACATGTCTATTGCGAGAAGCCGCTGGCTCACTCGGTCCATGAGGTCCGCGAACTCATGGCCGCGTCCCAGAAATACAAGGTGGTCACTCAACTCGGCAACCAGGGTCATTCCAGCGGCACGATTCGCCGGCTCTGCGAGTGGGTGTGGGCCGGAGCCGTGGGTCAGGTGCACACCATTCATGCCGGCTGCGACGCTTTCAAGAATGTCTATTGCCAGATTCCCAACCTGGCCAAGTTGGACGCGCCTCAGGAAGTCCCCAAAGGGCTTGATTACGACCTCTGGATCGGGCCGGTTCCGTTTCGCCCTTACTCGTCGCTCTGGGTGCCTTGGAACTGGCGCGGCTGGATGCCGTTCGGAGGCGGGGTCATCGGCGATTGGATTTGTCACGTCGTGGATCCATCGTTTTGGGCGCTGGATTTGGATGCGCCATCCACGGTGCGGGCGGAGGTGACCGATTATGATCCGGCGAAGCATGGGCTGACCTACCCTGCAGCCACCAAGATCACCTTCGAGTTTCCGGCCCGAAACCAGCGCGGCCCGGTCAAACTCGTCTGGCATGACGGCAACACGCGGATTCCCAAACCCCAGGATTTCGCGGCCGACGACCAGGTGCCGGGCACGGGGGCCATTCTTTTTGGCGACAAGGGGATGATTGTGCACGGTTCCCACGGAGCCGGCGGCTGTCGGTTGCTCCCGGAAAAGCTCATGGAACAAAACTCGGGCAAGAATGCGCCGGCGGAAAAAATCCCGCGGGTCAAAGGGCACGCCTGGGATTGGGCCGAGGCGATCCGCACGGGCCGTCCGGCCGGTTCGAACTTTGCCTACGGCGGCCCGCTCACCCAGGTGGCGTTGCTCGGCTTGATTGCCATCCGGTTCCCGGGACAAACGCTCAACTGGGACGACAAGGCCATGCGGTTCACCAATCACGAGGCAGCCAGCGCCTATCTGCGTTCATCCTATCGCGCCGGGTGGAGTCTCGGAGCCTGAACTCCGGTTCGAGCCGGGGCGAGGATGGGTCACCTTTAAGAGATTCTGGCATTCAGCGAAACGACGATGCGACGGTGCGCGCTGGGAAAGGGCAGCCGATTGACCTGGTCCCAGTCGCACCAAACGGAGGCGTTGACCGTCCGAGTGGAGCGTCGGTCAATCGCGCACCAATATACTTCCAGAACGATGCGAGACTTGGTGATGGAATGCCGGATTTGGATGAGCGGCTCCGGAGTTCCCACGCCGAAGCCCAAGCAACGCCGGGCGAGGCGAGCGGAGTCCTCGGCGTCGGACTCCACTTCCAGGTTGGGGAACTCCCAAAGCCCCGCGTTGACCACGCCATCCGGTCTTTGGCGCAGCAAGACCCGACTCCCGTGCGTGACCGCAAAGGCGACAAACCGCCGCCGCATCGGTGCGCTGCGTGATCCAAGATGGGGAATGACCTGGGTTTGGCCCGATCGAAAAGCAACGCAATGCTTTTGCCAGGGACACTTGGGACATTGCGGTTGGCGAGGCGTGCAGGTCGTGGCTCCCAATTCCATCAAGGCTTGATTGAGATTCGAGCAGTTTCTCTCCAATCGGGGCAGCTCGCGACCGGCTTGAATCACCAGCCATTCCGCCCATTTCCACAAAGTTCGATTGATCTTCTTCTCGCGCGGATTCTCCCGCACCCCGGCCACCCGGGTCAAAACGCGCATCACATTGCCGTCGAGCACCGGGACCGGTTGATTGAACGCGATGCTGCCAATGGCCCCGGCCGTGTATCGCCCGACTCCCGGCAAGTCGAGAATCTCGGAGTGACTCGTCGGAAACGCGCCATCATGACGGTCCATGATGATTTGCGCGGCCAAGTGAAGATTACGCGCTCGCTTGTAGTAGCCGAGGCCTTCCCAGAGCTTGAGAACCCGCTCCGGCGCCGCCTGAGCCAGCGACTCGACATCGGGAAGGAGCTCCATCCATCGCTCCCAATACGGCTGAACGGTCTTGACCTGCGTCTGTTGGAGCATGATCTCCGAAATCCAAATGGCGTAGGGATCGGTCGTCCGACGCCAAGGCAAGTCGCGCGCATGGCGCAAATACCAGCGTCGGAGCGGACCGACCAGCAATTTCAATTTTGTTCGGGTCACGGCCGGTGATCCTATCGGGAGCCGTCCCGGATGAACAGTCGGTTGAATGCGCAAACCCGCATGGCATGACCCGTGCGCATCCCACATTTTTCCGGAGCGCGGACATTCCCGTCGCCATTGGGTTGACCGATGCCAGGAAGCGGACAAAAATGTCCGCGCTCCAATCACCAAGGCGGGTGGCGCTGGAAAAATGTGAGATGCGCACGCATGACCCCGCAGGCCGGGTTTTCCCTTGAGTCAAGGCCCAGGAAGACTATGCTCGGGTC
>CAYHFE010000484.1:0-6379 GCA_964355375.1 uncultured Verrucomicrobiota bacterium | reverse complement strand
TTCCATCATGAGGAAGATGACGTTCTTCGCCTTCGCCGGGAGGTGCCCCTGTTTCGGCGCGAGTGGCTTCTTCTGTTGCTCCGCGGCGAGCAGGGAACTGAAGGCCACGCTGCCGAGCGACGCGCCGAGCGAGTAGATGAATTCACGCCGGGTCGGCGCGTGCATCGCGCGGGATCCCGCGCATGAAAAGTAGCGGTTCATTTCGTCAAAGCGCTTCGAACTCCGCGCGAGTGGCCTTGGATTTTTGATACTCCATTACAATCTTCCAGCGTCCATCGCGTTTCAGCAGCAGGGCCTCGAAGTGGATGTAGTCGCGTGTCTCCTTCCCGTCGGCACCGGTCGCGGAGTAGAGGAAGATACCCGTCTCGTGCGCCGTGGTCGCGTCGCCCAGGCGCTGGGCAAATTTGAACTCCACGCTGGCCTTCATCTCGCCGCTCTTCGTCGCGTCAAATTCCTTCTTCCAGCGTCTGAGTGCATCCGCGAGCGGAGAGCTGGTCTTCTTTGCCCCGGACACGAGCACTCCATCCGGGTGGCAAGTCGCTTCGTAGGCCGCAAAATCCCCCGCGGCCACGGCTCTGGAAACTTCCGTCCAGTAGGCGTCGAGTTGTTTCAGCCGCGCCCTTTCGGGCACTGAGTCCTCGGCCAGCAGAAAAAATGGGAACAGAAGCGCGAGTGCGAGTATGGCTTTCATGGTGTGAGCAAACAATTCGGGGAGGCGACACGCTGCGAATCAATTCGGCTGTTGGCTTCAATAGACATACGCAAATTCGCTGGCGTTAAGGAGCGCAAGGCAGACATCGGCGAGGGCGCGGGTGCGCGCGGGAACATCGACAGGCCGGAGATCGGGGACGCAATCGGCGTAGGCATGGAGCTTCTCGCCAAAGGAAAACTTCTCGCCCGTGTTCTCCTCGACAGCATCGCGACGAACTTCGAGCGGCGGCTTGGTTGAAGGTGGCTTCGCATCACCGAGGATCGCTTCGATGTCGCGCCAGTGGGCGAGGCAGCTTTGCAATTCCTCGGCGCGGGGCGCGCGGGAGAGGACGAGTTGGAAGCACCGCGCAACCGCCGCCTCGTCGGTCTTGGATTCCTGCACCGCGCGATTCGCCAGCGCGAGGGCTCGCGCGTGGCTGGCTTGGCCGTTGAACAGGCTGAAGACCTGCGGCGTGACACTGCTGGCCTCGCGGCGCTCGCAGGAAAAATCCGTCGCTGGCGCGTTGAAGACTTCCAGCAACGGGTCGGGCTGGCCGCGAACCTTGAGCGCGTAAAGCGAGCGCCGGTGACGCTGCTGCGGCGACGGATTCGGAACCCAAGCGGCGGCAAAAGTGCCCATGACCTGGCGAGGTTGCAGCGCAGCTTCGAGGTTGATCTCGGGCCGGTTCGGAATTCCGCCAAGCGTGGGATTGAGTTCGCCGGTCGCCGCGAGCATGGCGTCGCGCAGTTCCTCGGCGGTGAGACGGCGCGGTTTGAAGACCGCGTAACTCGTCCCGGCTGGGTCTATTTCCGTGAGTGCCTTGCGGTCGGGATGCAACGTGCTCCGCCGATACGCGTCCGAATTCATAATGAGCCGGTGCATCTCTTTGAAGCTCCAGCCCTTTTCCACAAAGGTCGCCGCCAGCCAGTCAAGCAACTCAGGATGCGTGGGCTTCTTGCCGGTGCTGCCGAAGTTGTTTGGATTACCCGCGATGGGCTGGTCGAAATGCCAGAGCCAGATGCGATTCACGATGGCGCGCGTGGTCAGCGGATTCTCCGGACTGGCGACCCAGTCGGCAAAGGCCTGGCGACGGCCCTCGATGGTGTCGGGAATCGGCGTCTTCTGGACAGTGCCAAGTACGCTCAACACACCGGGCTTCACTTTCTCACCCGAGCCAAATGGATCGCCGCCGGTGAGCACGCACGTTTCCTCCAGGTCGCCGGCGGTCATGCGATTCTCAGGCATCCGCAGTGGCGCATACACCGCGGTCATCTGTGGAGTGCGTCCGTTGTAAACGGCCAAGGCAAACGGCTCGTAACGCTCGAACTCCCACTTCAACCGCTCCAGACCTTTGCGCGCCACGCGCTCGTTGCCGTAGTCCTCCGGACTGAAGCCGTAAAGTTTTGGAGGGAATTGATCCTCGGGCACGCCCCGCTTCGTCATCGCATTGCGCGCGAAATCGAACACGCCGTTGAACTCGCGCCGTTTGTTGCCGCGCTCCTGCGTCCGCGCCTGCGCGATGGTGGCGTTCCACTTCGCCGGATCGATCCCTTTCTCCGCAAACCAGCCTTCCGCATTCTTCACGAGCTTTTCGTCGAGCCGCTGCAACGTCGCCAGATACTCCGCACGTCGCGGCTCCAGGTATTTCCGCTCCTCAAAGCCGGTGACATTTTCCTGCGGAAGAAACGGCGCCGCGCGCTCGCTGAGTTGCGTCGTGGCGAAAACCGCCTGCACCGAGTAAAAGTCGCGCGTCGGGATGGGATCAAACTTGTGGTCGTGGCAGCGCGCGCATTGCAGCGAGTGCGCGAGGAAAGTCTCGCCCACGCCGTTGGCCACGTCGTCAAGGAAGCGCTGGCGCGCGACCTTCGCGACTTCCATGCTGGTGAGTTCCCACGGTCCCATGCGGAGAAAGCCCGTGGCGATGAGCATCTCCGGGTTCTGCGGATCGAGTTCGTCGCCGGCGATCTGCTCGCGCACGAATTGATCGTAGCGTTTGTCCGCGTTTAAAGACCGCACGACGTAATCGCGATAGCGCCACGCATTGCCGCGCTCGTAGTCATTCGCAAAGCCCGAGGTGTCCGCATAGCGCGTCACATCGAGCCAATGCTGCGCCATGCGCTCGCCGTAATGGGGCGATGCCAGCAGGTGCTCTACGACTGCGGCAAAAGCCTTCGCATCCGGCCGCGAGTCTTTCACGAAATCGTCCACGTCCTCCGGCTTCGGTGGCAAGCCGAGGAGATCAAACGTCGCGCGGCGAATCAGCGTCAGGCGATCCGCCGCGGGCGCCGGCTGAAGACCGGCGGGCATTTTGGTCTGGATGAAGGCGTCGATGGGATTGGCTGCGACCATCGGCGGTGCCGGTCTCTTCACCGGCTGATAGGCCCACAAGCCTTCGGGTTTGTATTTGCGATTCGTCCACTCCGGCGACTGCCCGCCCGACGTCTTCACCGTGACACCATCCTCCGCCGACCACGCTGCTTCGTTCGCCTTCGCGATGGTTTGCGCCCGCGCCGCATCCGGCCAGGGCGCGCCGCCGGCGATCCAGTCTTTGATCCAAGCGACCTGCTCCGCGTAGAGCTTGTCCGCCTCCTTCGGCGGCATCGGCTCCCAAGCATCGTCGTGTGCACGCGTAACCGCAAGAAAGAGTGGACTCTCCTCAGGCTTGCCCTCGATAAACGCGCGCTTTCCGCTGTCGCCGCCGATCAGCGTGGATACGCGCGTCCGCATGTCCAGCCCGCCCTTCATTTTCGCATCATCCTTGCCGTGACAGGCCAGGCACTTCTCAGCAAAGAGCGGCGCGATCCGGCGCACGAAAAGCAACTCGGCTTTTTCATCCGCAGCCAGCGCCGGCATGGCGACGCAGAGCATTGCCATGGACAACAACAGGCCAAGCAAATGGGGTGCATTCATCGATCTGGGTCCGATGAATCCTATCTGCGCCACAGCTCACTTTGCAATGCCCGCCTTGCCGCCGGCATTCTGCTTACCCTTCTGATTGGCGCCCCCTGGCCCCCAGTCTTCGTTCTTCACAGAGCTGCCTGGGAAGGCGGGCGGCAAGAGTTCCTTTTTCCAGGAGTCCAACGCTGCAGTAAGGCGGGTGGCGACCTCGGCGTTCGCGGCGGCGACGTTGTCCTTTTCTCCGAGGTCAGCGCTGAGGTCGTAAAGTTCCGGCACGCCGTTGGTGTTCCGGACGAGTTTCCAGTTGCCTTCGCGGATGGCCAGGGACTGCTTGCCGTGCATGCGCCAAAACAGCCGCTCGTGCGGCGGCGTTTTCACTTCGCCCGCAAGATGAGGGACGATGTTCACGCTGTCGTACTTTTTGTCCGACGGCATCGGCACGCCCGCCGCCGCGAGTGCGGTGGCAAAGGCATCCAGCGAGATGACGGGTTGGTCGTAAGTCCTGCCAGCCGGAAGTTTTTCCGGCCAGCTCACGATGAACGGGACGCGCACGCCGCCTTCGTAAAGCGTGCCCTTCATATTGCGCAGCGGGGTGTTGTCCGAACCGCTCGGCGTGTGCCCGCCGTTGTCGCTGAAAAAGAAAATCAGCGTGCGCCCGCGCTGTCCGGTCTCGCTGAGCGCTGCGGTCACAACGCCGATGGCGTCGTCGAGCAGGCTGACCTGCGCGAGGTATCGGCGGCGCTGTGGATTCTGGATGTGGGCAAACTTCTCCAGCCGCTCGGCGGTGGGCTCGTGCGGCGTGTGCGGCGCGTTGAACGGCAGGTAGAGCATCCAAGGCTTGTCCTTGTTCCGGCGGATGAATGCGGCAGCCTCCTCGCCGAGCGCGAGTGTGAGATGCGGGGGCACGTTGCTCACGTCCTGGCCGGCGCGGATGAGCGGCAGCGTGTATTGACGTCCGTTGGTCTGCCAACCGGTATAGCGGTGACCGCCGCCAATGAACCCGAAGGATTCATCGAACCCGCGCGCCCACGGAACGAAGGCGGGCGCGGAGCCGAGATGCCATTTGCCAATCCAGCCGGTCCTGTAGCCCGCCGCCTTCAGGTATTGCGGCAGGAGTTTCTCGGTGAGCGGCAATCCCTCCTTGTTGTCGAGCGGGTCATAGACGGGATTGTTGTCATGCCCGAACCGCGCCTGATAACGGCCCGTGAGCAACCCCGCGCGCGATGGCGAGCAGACGGGATAAGTGACGTAGCCGCTCGTGCAACGCACACCGGAGTTCGCCAGAGCATCGAGATGCGGCGTGACGGCCTGCTTGCTGCCTTGGAAGCCGACGTCGGCATAGCCTTGATCGTCGCTGACAATGATGAGGATGTTTGGCTTGGTGTTCTCGGCACCGGAAAGAGAGCCGTTGAATACGAGCAAGACGACCAGGAGGGAAAATCGGATCTTCATAGTTATGGGTTCATTTGGCGATTGTTGCGCCCTCACGGCTGTGACCCTGCTCGCGAATCTTCTCCAGCCGCGCCGACATGGCCTTCACCCGCTCAGGCTCGGTGGCAGCCAGGTTGTTCGTCTGGGTGGGGTCGGCGGCGAGGTTGAAGAGTTCAGGACGGGGAGTGGCCGCGTTTTCCTGCTGCCCGGCACGGCGTTGCTGACGGCCGCCACCTCCTTTCTGAATCAACACCCAGTCGCCCTCGCGCAACGCGAGCGGAGCCTGATTGTTGTTCTGCAAGACGAGGTGATCGCGGGCGGGTTGCTTCAGTTTCGCGCCGAGCAACGCGGGCAGGATGTTAAAACTGTCGGGGCCGGCTTCAGGCGCGAGCTTCTGACCGGTGAGTCCGGCAAATGTGGCCAACGCATCGACATGGCCCATGAGCTGGCCCGATGTGCTCCCCGCCGCGATCACGCCTGGCCAGCGCGCGAGGAACGGCACGCGATGACCGCCTTCGTAAAGCGATCCCTTGAAACCGCGCAGGGAGCCGTTCGGCGGCTGGCGTGAGTGCAAAGGATTCGTGCCGTCATCGTAAGTGTTCTTGATCGCGCCGCCGTTGTCGCTGGTAAAGATGACCAGCGTGTTGTTGGCGAGCTTCAGGCGATCGAGCGTGGCCAGGACTTCGCCTACGGTCCAGTCGAGCTGATGAATCACGTCACCGCGCCAGCCGCACTCGCTCGTGCCGCGAAAGCGCGGGTGCGGCACCATCGGCTCGTGGATGTCGTGCGTGGAGAGGTAGAGGAACAACGGCCCGGCCTTGTTCGCTTCGATGAACTTCACCGCCTTCGCCGTGAGCGCGTCGGCGATGTCTTCGTCCACCCAACGCGCCGCCTTGCCGCCGGTCATGAAACCGATGCGTGGAATTCCGTTCACCACTGTGTCCAGGTGGCCGGGGCCGCCTTTGATTTTCAATTTCACGTCCGGATCTTTGCCTGTCGGCTCGTCGCCGATCTTCGCGCCGTAGCTCACGCGAATCGGATCTGCCGGGTCGTAGCCGACCACGCGATGATTCTCGACCAGCACGCACGGCACGCGGTCCCCGGTCGCGGGAATGTAGAACGCGTAGTCAAAGCCCAGCTCCAGGGGGCCGGGCTTGATGTCGCCATTAAAATCCGTCTTCGGACCGTCGCCCAAACCGAGATGCCACTTGCCCACCACGCCAGTCTTGTAGCCAGCCGCCTTGAGCATGGACGGCACGGTGGTGGTTCCGGCCTTGATCAACGCTGGGGCGTCGCCCGGCGCGATGCCGGTGCCCGGCTGGCGCCAGGCGTAGCGCCCGGTGAGAAGCGCATAGCGCG
>CAYHFE010000483.1:2883-6390 GCA_964355375.1 uncultured Verrucomicrobiota bacterium | reverse complement strand
GGATGGTGGGGGAGCAGTTGCGCTACGTGGCCGAGTCTCGAGGGCGGTGGCTGGCGGTACTGGGGTGGTCGGCCGCCGCCTATTGTGTAGCTTTCCCAATTAATCCGTGGATTACTGTTCAAATTGGTCCGTGGTGATTTGGGGTATTCTCTCACATTGCTCTGCGCTTGTTGGGTCGGAGGGTTCCCGAAAGATATGGGGCAACCTAACCCACCTTACGGAATTGCTGTTCAATCCGTGATGGCATTGCGCTGACTTTGTTCTACACTCAGAGCGTGAGGCGGCTTCCGACCATGGGGCAATGATCGTTCCCGGCGCGGCCCCGCCCACGAATCTGCGCGCAGGGCTTTTCCAGGGCTTCGAAGGTTGGATTGCGGCGAAGCCAAGGGTGTCCCTTCGTCGGCGATAACGAGATGCCTATGAAACCTGATGGTCAGAGTGACCGAGCACCGAGCGGGGTAATGCTTCTCCAATTCCCTCCGACCCGTGAACATTTTCTCCGGAGCGCCGCCGTCGTGCTGGCGGTCGTCTGGACCCTGGTCGCGGGCCTGTCTCTGGTATGGAACATCCGGAACGACCGCCAGGGCGTCCAGGACTTGGCCCGGGCGGACGCGCGAGCTTTGCTTCAACAGGACCTACTTTATCGTCACTGGGCCGCGATGCATGGCGGAGTTTACGTTCCGGTCACCGAACAGACGCCGCCCAATCCTTATCTGACTAACGTGGTGGAGCGCGACATCACGACACCGTCGGGACGCCGCCTCACCCTGGTCAATCCGGCCTACATGACCCGTCAGGTCCACGAATTGGGACTGAAGGAGCATCTTTATGGTCACATGACGAGCCTGAATCCGATCCGGCCGGAGAACGCCGCCGACGCTTGGGAAACGACCGCTCTGAAACAGTTGGGACCGGACCGAAAAGAGGTCGTGTCCGAGGAATTGGTGGAGGGGCGTCGGCAGCTCCGGGTGATCCTGGCGTTGGTCACCGAGAAGAGCTGTCTCCGCTGCCACGCCGCGCAGGGCTACAAGGAGGGCGATATTCGCGGCGGGCTGAGCGTCGCCATTCCGATGGAGCCCTACCATGCGGTCGCGCGCAGCCACCAGCACGCGGCGATTCTCAGCCACAGTGTGATCTGGTTGCTGGGGCTGGCGGGCTTGAGCGGCGCCTTCGTGACGGTGCGCCGCCGGGTTCGCGATCGGGATGGCGCGGTCGCCCAGCTTCAGGCGCTGCGAGCCGAACTGGAGGATTTTTACGATCACGCGCCGGACTTGTTCTGCACGGTGGACACCGCCAGTGGCGTCGTTGTGGCCTGCAACGGGGCGTTGGCGGCGCGCACCGGCCGCCCGCGGGCCGAGGTCGTGGGGCGGCCCATGCTCGATCTGTTGCACCCCGCCTGTGCCCCCCGGGCGCAGGCGGCGTTCGAGGAATTCCAGAGGACGGGAGACATTCGCGATGTCGAACTGCAGCTTCAATCCGAGTCCGACGCCGTCATTGAGGTGGAGCTGAGCGCCACCGCCGTTCGGGACGACCAGGGCCGGATCGTGCGCGGACGCGCCGTCTTCCGGGATGTGACCGGGCAGAATCGCATGGCCCATGCGGTGCGCCAGAGCGAACAGCGCTATCGCCTGCTCTTCGACGAGGGCACCGAGGGCATCGCCGTGGCCGACTCCGAAACCGGGATTCTCCTGGACTGCAACAAAGCGTTGCTGGAATTGGTCGGATACGAGAAGTCCGAACTCATCGGCCAATCCTACACGATGCTGCATGCGCCCGACGAGCTGACCGAGCGCGGCGCGTTGACGTTCGAGCAGCACCGAACCGAGCGGAGCGGACAGGCGCTGCACGCCACCTTTCTGACCAAGACCGGCGTCCGCAAATCGGTCGAGATCAAGGCGACGCCCTTGGAGCTGAACGGGCGCCGGGTCCTTCAGGGATTCTTCCGCGATGTCACCAGGCGGCAGCAGGCCGAGTTGGCTCTGCGGGAGAGCGAGGAGCGCTACCGCCAACTCTTTAACGGCATCACGGACGCCGTATTAGTCCACGAAATCCGCGAGGACGATTTGCCGGGCGCGTTCCTGGCCGTGAACGACGCCTTGTGTCAGCGCCTCGGTTACAGCCGTGAAACACTCTTGCAGATGACGGTGCTCGACGTCGATGCTCCGGAGTCCACGGTGGATCGCCAGAGCATCGTCCGGAAGCTCCGACGCGGGGAAGGCGTGCTTTTTGAGCAAACGCACGTGGCGCGGGATGGCCGCCGGATTCCGGTGGAGGTTCACGTTCAGACCTTCCAATTGCAGGGGCGCCCTGCCGTCCTTTCGGTCTCCCGGGACATCACCGAACGCAAGGAACTCGAGGCCCGGCTCCGTCAGGCCCAAAAGCTCGAAGCCATCGGTCAACTGGCGGGAGGGGTGGCCCATGATTTCAACAATATTCTCACCATCATCCTCGGCTCCGCCGGTTTGCTCGCGGAACAAGACGAACTCGGGGATGCAAGCCGGGATTTGACGCGACAGATCACCACGGCCACCGAGCGTGGCGCGAATCTGACCCGGCAATTGCTGATGTTCAGCCGGAAACAGGCGATGCAGATCCGCAGTCTCGACCTGAACGCCGTGCTCGGCCAAATTCTGAAAATGCTGCAACGGGTCCTCGGTGAACACATCACGCTGCAATGCAGCTATGCGCCCGACTTGCCGGCCATGGAGGCGGACGCAGGCATGTTGGAGCAGGTCATCATGAATCTCGCGGTCAACGCCCGCGATGTCATGCCCCAGGGCGGACGTCTCCTCGTCAGCACCGAGGTGCGCGAGATCGGGGCGGACCAGGCCGGGCGCAATCCGGAGGCGCGGCGGGGCCGGTTCGTCGTCCTGGCCGTCACCGACACCGGCTCCGGCATGAGCGAGGAGACGCGCGCGCGCATCTTTGAACCGTTCTTTACGACCAAGGAAGTCGGCAAGGGAACGGGGTTGGGACTGGCGACGGTTCACGGCATTGTCAAGCAACACCACGGCTGGGTCGAGGTGGTCAGCGAGTTTGGGCGCGGTTCCACGTTCACTGTATTCCTGCCGGCGGGAGCTGGCGCCAGCTCCGCGGAGGGCGGCGAAAGCCGGCTTGATGACACCCCCGGCGGACACGAGACGATCCTGTTGGTCGAGGATGACCCAGACGTCCGCGAACTGGTCCGAATCACATTGGAGCGTCGCGGGTACCGGGTGTGGGACGCGGGATCGGGTCCGCAGGCGATCCGGCGGTGGGAGGAGTTGGGTGGACAGGTGGATTTGTTGTTGACGGATATCGTCATGCCGGAGGGCATGAATGGTCGCGAACTGGCGGAAATTCTCCGTCGTCAAAAGCCGGGTTTGAAGGTAATCATCAGCAGCGGCTACAGTCGGGAAATTCTCACGGCGGGAGTCCATCTCTCGGCCAGCGACCGCTCTCTTCCCAAGCCCTACGATCCGATCCAGCTCGCGCAGATGGTGCGATCCTGTCTGGACGGCCGCTCTG
>CAYHFE010000483.1:0-2783 GCA_964355375.1 uncultured Verrucomicrobiota bacterium | reverse complement strand
CAAAATACCAAGAATTCACGAGGCTTTGAGCGCGGGGGCGTGGGCGACGACTTTCCTCACAGCCTGCGCGACGAGCCGGATGTCTTTCTCGTCCGCGAGCAGGACATTTTGCGGAATCCACACCGCGTCCCGGCAGACTTGTTCGCAAACGGGGCAGGATGTTTTCCGGTAGTCCGCGCCCGTCCCCGCCAGGGGAGCGATAATCCCATGCGCCGGGCCGATGGTGGCATTTTGGAAAACCCCATTCTGGTAGAGCGGCCGATACCAGCCTTTCGAGCAGGGCACGCCTTCGGCATTGAGCGCTTCGATGAAGCGATCTCGCGAGATGCCCAACGCCGTTTCATCCACGCGAAAGATATACATGTGGTAGCTGCGCCGATTCGTTCGCGGATCGGACCTCAACAACTGCACGGCGGGCACGGCCGCCAACTCGGTGTCCAAGAGTCGCGCGCTGGCCTGGCGTTGGAGGGTTTGGGATTCGAGCCGGGTCAATTGGGCGATGAGCAGACCCGCCTGGAATTCGGTCAGGCGGAGGTTGCTGCCCAGGTAATCGTGATCGTACCAGGCCGAGCCTTTGCGCCGGCCGCAATGGGTGAAGCTGCGGCAGAGATCGGCCAACTCCTCATCGTCCGTCACCATGACACCGCCTTCGCCCGCCGTGAGATTCTTCGTGACTTGAAAGCTGAAGGTGCCGCAGGCGCTGAGGGTGCCCGTGCCGCGTCCGTTCCAAAGCGTGCCCCAGGAGTGAGCCGCGTCTTCCATCAGCTTGAGACCATGCTTCCGGGCCAGCAAGTTGAACCGATCCATCTCCGCGACCATGCCCGCCACATGCACCGGAATGATCGCCTTGGTGCGCGGGGTGATCTTGCGCTCGACATCCTCGGGATCGAGACACAGCGTGTCGGGCCGAATGTCCGCAAACACCGGGAGGGCCCCGACGGTGACGACCGCGCTGGCGGTGGCGATGAAGCTGTAGGGCGGGACGATCACCTCGTCGCCGCGGACGATGCCCAGACCGCGCAAGGCCATCTCGATCGCGGTCGTGCCGTTCGTGCAGCTCACCGCGCACTTGGCGGTATGAATCCGGGCGAATTCGGCTTCAAACTGTCGCACTTTTTCGCCGAACCACCATTGACCCGATTCCAGGACTTCGGTGACTTGCCGGCGTTCGGCATCATCAAAGTGAGGCCACGAAAGCCACCGGGTCGCGCAGGTCGGTTCGCCGCCATGAATCGCAAGAGCACTCATAATCTGTGGGCGTCATTGTTGCCCGGCGACGTCGAAAAGCGAGAAAATCTGAGGATAGGACAACAGGCCGAATGTTCCATGTTGTGGTCGGGAGAGCGCACGCGCCCTCGCGTGCGGTGGTCGGCCTGTCTGCCGAACAGGCAGGCGCCCTCGCCGACCACACTGGCGCATTCGAACGAGTCACCGTTGAGCAACCCAGTCGGCGCGCCGATTGTTGGCCGGACCAGTCAGTCAAATTCTGAACTTTTTGAAACGACGCAAGTTGTGGATGACTTACTTGGAAGCGACTGGACTGAGCTTTCGGTCCGACCGGCGAGGCGCCGTTCGGGACACGCGAGGGCGAGTGTGCTCCCCGATTTAGACTGCCTGCCTCCGGCTAAGTGCGAGGACGTCCTCGAGTGTGGCGGCGTCCGTTCCCGGGACGGCGCTTGGCTTTCGCGCCAAAAGCGGTAGGGTCGGCCCGTGCGATGTCCGCCACTCTCCTGGAGGGATGGCCGGGCGCAGAATCGAGACGGGGAACGCGGATTGTGGCGTTGAATTATGGAACGAGTGGTGATCGTGACGGGCGCCGGCAGCGGCATTGGGCAAGTGATCTCGCACCGGTTGGCGGAGGAAGGATGGTCGGTGGTGGCGGCCGATCTGAATGCCGAAAACGCCTCGCGGACGGCCGGGCAGATTGTCGATCAGGGCGGCGCGGCGGCGGCGACCACCGCGGACATCGCGAGTCCGGAAAGCTGTGCCGCCATGGTCGCGGCGGCAGTGGCCCGGTTTGGCCGGGTGGATGGATTGGTCAACAGCGCGGGCATCAGCCAACCGGGCGATACCCTGACTTACTCGCGGGAGGATTGGGAGCGGATGATCGCAGTCCAGTTGAATGGCGCGTTTTTCGCCGCCCAGGCCGTCGGGCAACAATGGGTTCGGCAAGGCACGGGGGGCGCGTTGGTCTTCATCTCTTCCACGAACGCGGAGGCCGCTTTCCCACGGCGGGCGGCCTATTGCGCGGCCAAAGCCGGCGTGGCCATGCTGACCAAAGTTCTGGCGGTGGAATGGGCGGCCCATCGCATCCGCGTCAATGCCGTCGGGCCGGCCTACGTGGAAACCGAGATGACCTGCCGCAACATCGCCGCGGGCAACATTTCGCGGGAAGCGATCGAACGTCGCATTCCCCTCGGACGGTTGGCTCAGCCGGGCGACGTCGCCGACGCCGTTTCCTTTCTCTTGTCCGAGCGCGCCAGTTTCATCACGGGTCAGTCGCTCTACGTCGATGGCGGATGGTTGGCCTATGGGTATCTTTGATCGGCCCAGTTGCGAAAGGGGCGGCGCCGTTCCCTTTCCCTGAACCGGGCTGGGGCGAGACTCGGTCGAGCCCTGACTTTTTTGCCGGCCAGGATTCCAGGGCTCGACGGCGTCTCGCCCCGCCGGTGGAACGAGTTCATGGTCCCGAGGCCTGCGCCAGGCGCATCGAAGCTCTCCCTGAACCGTGGTTGTCTGAATGGGGAGCGCGGCCGTCTCGGCTGCACCGGTCGGCGTCTCGC
>CAYHFE010000482.1:0-6417 GCA_964355375.1 uncultured Verrucomicrobiota bacterium | reverse complement strand
CTGATTCCGAACCTGAATCCGCGCCTCTCTCCGCTCCGCGACCCGCTTCGCCGACCTCTCGGGACGCTCCACTCCGTTCCGGCACGGTTCAGTTCGCAGATCGGCTGGAGAACCGCGACAAAGCAGGAGCTCTTTGGACTCCCATTCCGCTGAGGCAACGTTGTCGCTCCGCGGCGACTGCTGGTTTCCTCCCCGTTTTCGGGAACACGTCGTTCCCTCCAGTCAGCGACCACCGGCAAAGTCGTGATGTCGGGGTGATCGGACAGTGGTAAGCTGCTGCGGGTGATGTTAAGATTTCTGCGAAGCCTTCCAGGCGGTCGGAGTCGGTTCAGCGACCCGATCGATGAGCCATTGTCCGGGCTTAGGCAGGATGTCCTTGAGGTACGCCTCCGCCAGGGCCAACGCGTGTTGCCTGGTGCTAGAAATGGAGAGGAAGATCAAGGTCAATCCTTGACTAGTTGATCATAGGAACTGACCCGTCTATTTCAGCTTCCTGCCGGGGACGCGTCGAGATTGCGCGATTGCGCCCCCGGTTCCAAAAATTTTTGACTGAATTAGGATCACGATGCATACACTACGCATGCACCATGCTCAACCTTGACTTGCCGATCAACCGCCGCGCATTACTTCTTGCACCTGGCATACTTGGCTCCAGCGCCGCACTCGGCGCACCGGAGGAAAAGCATACCTACTATGTCCAGCTCATTCGAGGCAGCGGCGAACATCGACCGCCCGAGGCAGGCGCCAAGGCCATCGGTCCCAAACTCTCCAAATCATAGAACTCAGTTTTTCGGTGGAAGAACTACTGGGAAATCGGCCGGCGCCAAGTGGCGGTGGCTTCCGGAACCAAAATAAACGTCACTCTCAGCAAAGCACGCACCGTCGAAATTGATCTGACGCAACGGAAGCAACGGAAGCAACGGAAGATCACGGCCTTCAGTGACGACAGGCCTGTCCGCCTCATCACCCGACCCGCGGGTGAAGTGATGACGATTATCGGCGGGGACCGCGACTCGAAGACGGCCTGGTTCGTGGTGGTGCGACGGGATAAACCGTCGGTTGACTGATACGCCGGCCGTGGCAGGCTTTCCCAAACATCTGCCGACCGGCTGGAGTCGGCATGGTCTTCGAATTCAAACGGACTCAGGGCCCTCGCCAGTCACAATCTGTTTTGCGCGGCCATACGAACCAAGGTTGAAGGCATTCGCGTAACCCAAGCGTTTCAATTTGCTCTTTGCCATGCCGCTGCGTCCGCCGCTCAGGCAGTGCAGCAACAGCACCTGGTTTTTGTCTTTCACGCGGCGCGCCAGACTTTCGCCCAACTCGCCCAGCGGAATGTTCACCGCGTTCGGCAGATGGCCGCGGCGAAATTCCTCCGGCGAACGCACATCAATCACCAGCGCGCCATGCTGCAAATACTGGCGGGCGACTTCTGCGGAAACGAATGACATCCTTTTCAGCAGAAACAGGGCGGCTATCACTCCGCCGACAATCAGCATCCAGTCCCAATTCATATCTTGATTTCAGAGGAACACCGTTACGGCGTGGGCAATTTGGCGGGCGAGCGCGGATCGAAGTGGGCGCGGATGCCGCCGGTGAGCGTTGAAACTTGAAACCCGTTTTGCGCCAGGATGCGGGCGGCGAAATACGCGGTCTTGCCCAACGCACATACTGTTACGACCGGGCGATTGCGATCCAGTTCGCCAATCCGTTGTCGTAGGACCGTCAGCGGAATGTTAACCGACCGCAACTGTGTCAGCGGATGCGCCTGCACTAATGCGGGCGGGCGGGTGTCAATCACCTGAACGTGAGGATCATCGGGAATCGTCTCAATGGGCGTCACGAGGCCATCGCGGGCATTACAGGCGGTGAAGCCCGCCAAATTGACTATGTCCTTGGCCGCACCGAAAGGCGGGGCATAGGCGAGTTCGAGTTGCGCCAGATCGTCAATGGTCAGGCCGCCGGTGATGGCCGTGGCCAGCACGTCGATGCGTTTGTCCACGCCGAGGAAGCCGGTGACTTGCGCGCCAAGCACGCGACCACTTTCAGGTTCCCAGAGCAACCTCAACAGAAGCAGCTTCGCACCGGGATAGTAACCGGCGTGGTGGTTGTCGTTGACGGTAACTGCGCGATACGCGCGGCCCGCCGCGCGAAGGCGTTTCTCCGACCAACCGGTCAGTCCGGCGGCGACATCGAAGGCGCGCACAATGGCGGTGCCGAGCGCCCCCGTGTAAGGCTTGGTCTGGTTCGGACGAAAAATGTGATCCGCCGCCAGCCGGCCCTGACGGTTGGCGGGGCCGCCCAACGGAACGGCTGTCGCTTCACCGCTGACGAAGTCTTTGATTTCGACCGCGTCGCCAGCAGCATAAATATCCGGGTCGTTGGTCTGCATGAACGGGTTGACCCGGATGTGGCCGCGCGGGCCCAGTTCCAGTCCGGCATCCCGAGCAAGCGCCGTGTCTGGACGCACGCCGATGCTGAGCACCACGAGATCGGCAGGGATGGCGCGGCCCGACTTGAGATGGCAAGTAAGGACGGAATCACCGACAAAGCTCTCGATGCCATCACCGAGGATCAGTTCAATGCCGTGACGGCGAAGCTCGTCTTCCATCAAGCGGGTCATGTCGCGGTCGAGAGGCGGAAGCACTTGATCCTGAATTTCGACTAGCGTGACCTGCTTGCCGAGGCACACGAATTGTTCGGCCATTTCGAGACCGATGAAACCCGCCCCGATCACAGTCACCCGCTGGGCGCTGGCGGCGGCAGCTTTGATTCGATCCATGTCCTGCAACGAGCGCAGGGTGAAGAGGCGTTGATCATCAATGCCCGGCAGGTTGGGGCGCAGCGGCACAGCTCCGGGCGCGAGTAACAGCTTGTCGTAAGACAGCCACTCCGTGGTGCCAGCAGCCACGTCGCGCAACTGGACGCGTTTACCCGGTCGGTCAATGGCAACCGCCTCGGTGCTGGTCCGCAGGTCGAGGGCAAGCATTGCCTTAAGCGTCTGCGGAGTCTGCACGGCGAGCGCGTCGCGCTGCTTAATTTCGCCGCCGATGAAATACGGGAGCCCACAGTTGGCGAAGGAAACATCCGGGCCACGCTCAATCAGCGTAATCTGGGCGGTTTCGTCGAGCCGCCGCGCGCGGGCGGCACAGGAAGCGCCCGCAGCCACGCCGCCGACAATCACCAATCGTTTCTTGCTCGTAAGACTCATATCGTTACCATTATCGAGCCGCGTTCCCCAAGAAAGTTACAGAGCCCCAAGGCATTTGATGACTCGATCCTCCCCCTTCCGCCATTCCAACATTAAAGAACTGTAATCCGCCCATGCGTGTCGCGTTTAACCAAGAATGGTCTGTTCTATTGAAGAGGGCGCACTGGATGCGTCCGACAGTTGAAACGAACAATAGTCAAATGAAAGAACAGTTATGAAAAGCAAAGCACTCACCGGATTGATCGTCGCGGGATTGATGATGAGCGGCGCAGCCTTCACGTTGCTCGCGCAGAACGGACCAGGACAAGGCCGCAACGGCAATGGCAAGGGCTATGGCGGCCCGCCACAATCCCAAGCGGAACGCGCGGCCCGTCAGGCCGCGTGCATCGCAAAGAATGGCGGCGTGTGCCCAAACGGCGGGCCGAAGGCAAACTGTCCGGACTACGGACAGGGTGGGCAGGGCAAGGGAAATGGCAAGTGCGCCCGCCAAGGTTTGCGCGACGGCACAGGCCCGCGCGCTGGCAATGGCGCGTGTCCGAACACTCCGGCGCAACCACAAAAATAGTGGCCCAGGCCAGCAGCCAATTCGGGCGATCAGATTCGTCGCCCGAATTCCTCGCTGCCAATGGCGGAACTGAAACTGGAGTCAATCATGTCAGAACTTGATCTCTCAGGTCACATCTCGTGGGATGAACTGCGCTCACGCACTGGGGAGTTGCCGCGTGACCGGGACATCATCGTTCACTGCCAGAGCGGGCAACGCTCCTCTCTCGCCTGCCGGATACTGGCCCCAACGGGTCAACGTAGGCCTCGACGACGAAGTCGGCTTTGGGCCAAACGGCTTTCAATTCAGGCAAAGTGCTTTTGAAACTGAGCTAACTCGGCAACAGCACCAAGCCACATCAAACCCTGTCGAAGTCGTCCACCAATTCAGTCGGGCTTCTGGCCGCCCCTCAACTGCCCGTCCTCCATCTCATAAGTCCGGTCGAAGACATCGAGCGAACGATGGTCGTGCGTCACCACGATGACAGCCGAGCCGCGCTCGTGGGCGACTTTGCGGAACAATTCCATCACCTGCCGGCCGCGATGGCTGTCGAGCGCGGCGGTGGGTTCGTCGGCGAGAATCAAGCTGGGCTGGTTCGCGAGCGCGCGGGCCACGGCCACGCGCTGCTGCTGACCGCCGGAGAGCGCGTCCGGCAGATTGTTCGCCCGATCGGCGACACCGAGGTAAGCGAGCAGTTCCATCGCTCGTTTGCGGGCGGCGCGCGGCGACACGTCGTTGATCTCCATCGCCACGGCGACGTTCTCCACGGCGTTCAGAAACGGAATGAGATTCGCCTTTTGAAAAACAAATCCCAAGTGTTTGCGGCGGTAGGCTCGCACGTCCACCAACGCGCGGTCGCCGTCCATTACGGCTTCCCCGCCAAGGACAATCCTTCCCGACGTAGGCGGATTGATAAGGCCGACGGCGGTGAGGAACGTGGATTTTCCCGCACCGCTCGGGCCGAGCAGAGCCATTACTTCGCCGCGCGCCAGGCGCAGTGAGACGTCTTTCATGGCCACAACCTCGGTGTTGCCCGAACCGTAGATCTTGGTCAGGCCAATGGCCTCGACAGCGAGTGTATTGTTCCTGGCGCTTGCGGTCATGACAACACCTTGTTCGGCTCGACGCGCATGGCCTTCACGATGCCAAGCAGGCTCGCGAGCACAGAAATGCCCAACACGATCAGGGCAAGTTGCACGAGGTCGGGTGCTTCGATTACGACGAGCCGTGGAAACTTTGGAAATGCGAACGTGCCCAGCCAATACGCCAGTCCGTAACCGAGTGCGCCGATGAGCAGGGCTTGCTGGAGAATCAGACCGACAATGACACCGTTGCGCGCCCCCATCAGTTTGAGCATCGCGATGTCATGGATTTTATCCAGCGTAAGCGTGTAAATGATAAGCGCCATAATGATCGTCGAGATGGTGATGAGCAGGACGCGGAACAGTCCGAGTTGGCGCTTGGCCTTGTCCACCATGCCGGAAAGCAACAGGTCCACCTGTTGTTGTTTGGAATAGACTGTGACGTCTGGCCATGTCGAAATTGTCTCCGCCACTTTCGCGGCGCTCATGCCCGCCTGAATGGTGAGCATCACGGCGCTGACTTGCGGCGGAGCAAGCGCGGGGATTTCGTTCGACGGGCCGACGGCGCGTTCGAGCAACTCCGGTTGGACGCGGCCAATGTCCTGCGCTTCGGCCCGCGCGCGGCGCGATTGACGTTCCAAGCGGCTGGTTTCGCCGGGTTGGTCGAACTGGATGGACTCGGCGTCGCTCACACTGAAGAAGCCCAGGCCATCGCCGCCCGAACCCACCATGCCGCTCGTAAGACCGACGACCTCGTAATTGTCTTTGCCCAGTCTCACTTTTTCACCGAGTTCCAACCGCAGGGAACGATCTGCGATCATCTCGAAGTGCGCCTGCCTCAACGGGCGTCCCGCGACGAGCGGAATCCAAGCGCCCCGGTCCTCCGGCCACGACAATCCCTGCACGACGATGCGCAGCGGCCTGCCGCCATGCTCACGTTGAACCGTGTGCGAAACAAATCGGCGGGCGCTGGCGACGCCAGGCACGGCACGCGCGCGGTCTTCAAGATTGGCCGGCACGCGGGAGATTTCTGCAAACGGCCCGCGTGTGCTGCCTTGCACCACCCAAAGGTCCGCGCCGATGTTGTCCATGAGCAAGGTCGCCTCGCGAATGAGACCGCGATAAATTCCGCCCATGCCCATGACGATCATCAGCAGCAAGCCGATGCCAATGGCGGTCAGCGCGAACCGCCCGAAGTTATGGCGGATGTCTTTGGCCGCGAGATTCATTTCGCGGCGACACGTTGGCCGGGCTTCAGCGGCGGCTGTTTCGGATCGGCAGGCGCAACAACCTTTTCTCCCGCAGACAAACCTTGGGTGACTTCCACGGTCTCGCGGCCGCGCAAGCCTAGCGTTACATCTCGCCACGCAGCATTGCCACCTTCGGCAACAAACACGCCGGATTTGCCTTCGCGCCATTGAATGAATCGCTGCGTCACGACGAGCGCGTCGGCTTTGTGTCCGGTTTCGATAAAGACCTCAGCCCGTTGGCCGATGGTCCAGTTGGGCGGCAGTTCCTGCACCCGCACATCCACGAGAAACTCACGCGTCTCGCGATCGGTTTCACGACCGAGCCGCGCA
>CAYHFE010000481.1:0-6417 GCA_964355375.1 uncultured Verrucomicrobiota bacterium | reverse complement strand
GCGGCACTCGCGGACTCGTTTGCCCCCGGCTAATCTCCGCTGCCCCTCCGGGGCCCGGATCGCATTGTTCCCTCGAACTCCGCTGCCCCTCCGGGGCCCGGATCGCATTGTTCCCCCGAACTCCGCTGCCCCTCCGGGGCCCGGATCGCATTGTTCCCCCGAATGCAGCACGCCCGCGTTTCAGAGACCCAACCTGACGGCAATTTGAACGGTTCATGGAGAGCGGACACCTCCAAAAATCGGACGTGAGTTGGGGCCATGAACCTGAAATGCCTAAACCATTGGAAATCAACGAACGCATTTTGCGGTTCATGGGTAGCATCCTTTCGCTTTTGCGCATACCCCGGGACCATGATCCCATCCCCCGGTGGGGCGAGACTCCGTCGAGCCCGGGACTCTTGGACGGCAGGAAAGTCAGGGCTCGACCGAGTCTCACCCCACCGCAGGTTCAGGGAAAGATGTGGTCCGGGCCGACGTGGCTTGTCCCAATCTTTCCAGTGAGGATCGATCCTCGGGATCGAGCGCCCGCGAGCGGCCGTCACTCACTCAAGAGGCGGTCGATCGTGCGGCGGTTCTTCTTGGTGGGCCGGCCCCAGCCTTGGATTTGGACGACCGGGGATTGCCGATCGAGCTCTTTCAACTTCGCGTACTCCTCGGCCGGCGTCTGATCTTCCAAGTAATCTTTGACGAGTTTGGCTCCGACACGCCGGTCGGTCAGGGCGATCACTTTGACGGTCTTGGTGATCACGCCGACCCGGGCCGTGATGACCTCTCCCACCCGGACGTCGCGGGCCGGTTTGACGCGCTGACCTTGGATCTCGACATGGCCCGCTCGACACGCTTCGCTCGCCAATGTCCGGGTCTTGTGGAGCCGAACCGCCCAGAGCCATTTGTCGATCCTGAGAGCTGGCTCGCTCATGGGCGGAGTTCCCGCTCGGTCTTGAGCCGCAATTGACCGCAGGCCGCGTCAATCTCGTGCCCTTTCTCGCGGCGCAGCGTCGCCGTCACCTTCAGTCGAGTCAACGCGGCGAGGAACTGCTCCTGGACCGCTTCCTCGGGACGCTCCCAGGAGAGACCTTCGACGCGGTTGTAGGGAATGAGGTTGACCTTGGCATTAAAGCGGCGCGCCAGCTCGGCCAACGGCTTGACTTGGTCGATCCCATCATTGACCCCGGCGATGAGAATGTATTCCAGCGTGATCATCCGTCCGTGCCGGGCCTGGTAGAATTCTCCGGCCGCGACCAATTCGCGGAGGGGATACTTTCGATTCACTGGCATGATCTGATTGCGCACCTCATCGGTGGCGCCGTGGAGCGAAAGAGCGAGTCGAAACTGGAGTGGCTCCTCGGCCAACTTGCGGATTTGTGGGACTAGGCCGCTCGTCGAAATCGTGATCTTGCGGGCGCCGATGCCGCCTCCCCACGGCGCGTTCAGAATCTTCAGGGCCTTGAGCAAGTTGTCGTAATTGGCGAGCGGCTCGCCCATGCCCATGATGACCAAGTTGGAAATCAGGCGGCCGGTAGAATTCTGGGCCGCATCGGAACGGACGCCCGGCGCCCTCGCGCAGGGGTCGGCGCCCGACGGGTTATTCTCCGGGGCTGGCTCGGAAACCGCGACCGCGAGAGGCGGGTGCTCCCGGCTATGCCATCGTTCGGTCGCCAGGATCTGCTCGACGATCTCGCCCGCGCCCAGATTTCGTTTCCAGCCCTCGAGCCCGCTCGCGCAGAACTTGCAGCCGTAGGCGCAGCCGACCTGGGTGGAAACACAAAGCGTCTGCCGGTCGCTGGGTTCCCCGTAGAAAGCCGGATTCGCCGGGATCAAGACGCTCTCGATCATCGCGCCGTCCTGGAGTTGCCAGAGGAATTTGCGCGTGGTGTCGGGAGCGCCCTGCAGTCGAACCAAGCGCGGCACGGGCAAGGTGTACTGTTGATGCAACCGCTCCCGGAGCGCCTTGGGCAGGTTGGTCATCGCCTCCCAGCTCGTCACGCGCCGGACATAGAGCCAATCGAGGAGTTGGGCCACGCGATAGGACGGTTGATCCCAAGCTTGAAACTGAGCCTGCAATTCTTCCTGGGTCTGAGATTTGATGTCGCAATTCACTGGCCGGATGGTAGTGCGTCTCCGCTCGATGATCCAGATCGATCGGCCCACTACGCAAACAAGTCCTGAATCTCCTCCCAGGTCAGGGCGTTGGTCAGATCTTCCTCACCGCTGAGGACGCCTTGGATCAACTCCCTTTTCCGGGCCTGAAGCTGGACGATCTTTTCTTCGACCGTCCCGCGTGTGATTAGTTTGTAGCTCGTGACGACGCGGGTTTGACCGATCCGGTGAGCGCGATCCGTGGCTTGATCTTCGATGGCCGGATTCCACCACGGATCGAAATGAACCACGGTATCGGCGCCGGTGAGATTCAAGCCGACCCCGCCCGCTTTCAAGCTGATCAAAAAGACCGGAATGGTGGCGTCCGTCTGAAACCGATTCACGACTTCACCGCGATGGACGGTGGCGCCATCCAGATAGCAATGCGCCACCTCCGCCGCCGTCAGGCGCTCGCGGAGCAGCGTGAGCATGCTGACGAATTGGCTGAAGACGAGCACGCGATGCCCGCCATCGAGGACTTCTTCCAGGAGTTCATCGAACAGGTCCAGTTTGCCGGAGGTCGTTTCCGGATTCAGATGCTCGAGTTTCAACAAGCGCAAGTCGCAGCAAATCTGGCGCAGGCGCAGGAGGGCGTTGAGCACGATCATGCGGCTCTTGGCCAGGCCTTGCGCGCCGACGGCGTCGAGGACTTCGCGCCGACTCGCCTCCAGCACCTGCTGATAGACAGCCCGCTGATCGTCCGTCAGCTCGCACAGGCTCACTTGCTCGATCTTGGCCGGGAGTTCCGGCGCGACCTCGCGTTTCAGGCGTCGCAGGAGAAACGGGCGGACGCGCCGGGCCAGCCGCCCTTGTGCTTCTGAATTCTTCTCGCGCGCGATGGGCAGCTCGTAGCGTTCCCGAAAATCCTGGGCCGTCCCGAGGTATCCGGGCATGAGGAAATCCATGATCGACCACAGATCGAGGACGGAATTTTCCAGGGGCGTGCCGGTCAGCACCAAGCGATGCCGCGCCCGGATGGCCTTGACGGCTTGGGCGTTCTGCGTCTGGCGATTCTTGATGTGCTGGGCTTCGTCGAGGACCACAGTGTCCCACTCCACGCCGCGGAAAACGTCGGCATCCCGCCGAATCAACGCGTAGCTCGTCACCACGAGATCCGCCGATGAAATTGGCTCACCGAGCTCGCGGCGGCGCGCGCCGTGCCAGGCCAGCACCTTCAATTGCGGAGTGAATCGGCGCGCCTCCGCCACCCAATTGAACACCAGGCTCGTCGGACAGACCACCAAGGATGGCCGTCGATCCGCCGCGGCGCCGGCCATGGGGACGGCTCGAAGGAAGGCCAGCGCTTGGAGCGTCTTGCCCAAGCCCATCTCGTCCGCGAGAATGCCCCCGAACTGGTTGTCCCGCAGAAACCGCAACCAGGCCACTCCTTGTTTTTGGTAGGGGCGCAGCACGTCTTCCAAGTCACCCAACGGCGGCGTCTCCAGTCGAGCGGTTCCCGATTGCTGGGCGGCTCGTTCGCGCCAAGCCGCGGGCGCCTGCACGGTCCAGTTCCCCTGCTGCCGCAGCGAGGCATCGAGGAAGGCCGCCTGGGTGTTATTCATCCGGTATCCGTTCTCATGCTGCTGCGGTGCGCAATCGAGCAGGACTTCCTGCAGCTCCTCGACGGCGCCCGTGTCGATGAGGGCGATCCGGCCATTCTTCAACCGGGTGTGGCTCTGGCCGGAGAGAATCAAACGCTGGATTTCCGCGGCCGGAAACCGCTCGCCGCTCCGCGACGTGAACGAGACATCCAGGTCAAACCATTGCTGGCCCGAGGGCGTGACTTGGAAGGTCGGTTCGACCCGTTCCAGGTTTTGCGCACAACTCCGCTCCAAGCGCTCCTCGAGCGTCACCGTCCATTCCCGCTCCAGCCGGGGAAACTCGCGCGCGAGAAAGCTCAGCACGGCGTTTTGTCCGAGGAGCTGCCAACGCCCTTGGGCGTCCGGCCCGGTAAAGCCCGCCGCCCGCAACCGACCGCGGGCCGCTTGTTCCGCCGCCAGATCCCGCGTCGAATACCGCGTCGGCGTCTCTGGATCCGGCAGCCAAAACGATTCGTCCTGGGAGGTGACGCCGATGGTCATGATTCGGGGACCGTAGGCGCATTGCAATTGTCCGTGGAGTTGGGCCAATCCGCCCGTCAGAGCCAGAAGGAAGCGCGGACGGCGCGGTTCGAGAATGAAGTCTTCCAAATGAAAGTTGCTCCGCACCTCGCCGCTGGCCTGGAGGGCAGGCCAGACCTGGCTGAGAAATTGCGGCACTTGACTGCGCGCCAGCTCAACCGGCCCTTGCCAGACTTGCGCGCCATTCGCCGGCAGATCAACCGGCTGAAATTGGTGGTCGCCATAGACCCAATTTCGCTCGCCCGGAATCAGAGCCGGCTTTTTCCCACTCGGCGCGATCTGCAACTGAATCTCCCCGGAAGGCCGGAGGGTCGCGCGCCAGGGCACCCGCCAAGGCGACGCCCCAACCGTCACCGTTCGCCCGCGGCCCAGAGTGAGGCGCGGATGATCGATCAACACGCCGAGCAAGGCGGTCAGGTCGGCCGAGGTCAGCATCAACATCGCGGGGATCTCGCCCGCCGCGCGCGTTTCGAGTTGATCCAAGAGCGCCGCATCCGCCACGGAAAACGCGAAGGCCACGGTCAAGGGCAAGGCATTGAGCGGGGAACGGCCGCGTTTCCACGAGGCCTCAAGACAAATCATGATTTTGCCGCGAGCCAGGGTCTCGGGCAGATTCGGCGGGAAGATCACGAAAAGTTCGGCCGCTTCCCCCGAATCCTCAGACCCCGCGCGGAGCAAACGCCGGCCAGAGGCGGCGGGTCGCGGGGCGGTTTCATTGACGACAAACACACCGCGTCGAATGGAGGGCGAGCCCGTCGCGGATGGAGCAGATCGGGCGGCCCCGGGGCTCGGCGCCTTGTCGCGCTGGAGGTGATGCAATCCGACGGCGACCGAGTGGGCGCAGATCGTGCCCCACTGCCGGGAAGCTCGGCAACTGCAGATATTCTCCAAGTCGATCGAGTCCTTCACGACCAAGCCGGCTCGATAGGAAATCGATCCCTCCTGAACCACGCCTTTGAGCAGGGGCGGTGTCCAATTGGAGCTCAGAACTTGGCCGCCCTCACACAAACTCCGAGCCAGCTTCATCGCTTCCCAACCGGCGATCTTGGCCAGGAACGCTTCGGTTAACTCCACGGAGTTCAACCTTTTTCAATCGGCGCGCCCACCAGATTGCCATACTCGGTCCAGCTTCCGTCGTAGTTCTTCACCCGATCGAAGCCGAGGAGATACTTCAAAACAAACCAGGTGTGACTGGAACGTTCCCCGATGCGACAGTAGGCGATGGAATCTTTCGCCGGATCGACGCCTTTCTGATCGACATAGATCGAGCGCAATTCGTCAAACGGCTTGAAGGTTCCATCGGGCGCCACCGCCGTGTTCCAGGGGAGGCTTTTGGCCCCGGGGATATGGCCTCCGCGCTGGGCGGTTTCCGACATCCCGGGCGGCGCGATGACCTTGCCGGTGAATTCATCCGGACTGCGCACATCGACCAGATTGACCCGACCGCTTGTGGCGGCTTCGAGCACCTGAGGCGCCAAAGCCCGGAGATCCATGTTCACGCTCGCCGCCCGGTACGGCACCGGTCGCGGTGTGGGCTTTTCCGGGGTCATCGGTTTGTCGGCTTCGTTTTGCCATTTGATCCGCCCGCCATTCAGCAGGCGAACGTCCTGGTGACCGTAAATCTTGAAGAGCCAGAAACCGTAGGCGGCAAACCAATTGTTGCTGTCGCCGTAAAGCACCACCGTGTCACTCGGAGACACTCCCGCTTCTCCGACGAGCGTCTCGAACGCTTCCTGGCTCAGAATGTCCCGACGGACTTGATCCTGCAACTGCGTCTGCCAATTGAAGCCGATCGTGCCGGGAATATGCCCGGCGTCGTAAGCTTTCGTATCCACGTCAATCTCGATCAGTTTGACGTCAGACCGGCTCAAGTTGTCTTTGACCCAACCGGTTGAAACCAGCACGTCGGGTTGCGCGTAATTGCTCATAGATTTCCTTTCCAGGTTTGTGCTCCAGCCGCGGCGGCGGGAATGTGTTTCATCATGTTCGAAGCGTCTTTGAATCGGCTCTCGGGAAAAATCATTACCCCCCCACCGTTTTTGTCACGCCGAATTATTTTCTGAGCCCTTTCCCTGAACCTGGGTGGGGTGAGACTCCGTCGAGCCCTGACTTTTTTGCCGACCAAGATTTCAGGGCTCGACGGAGTCTCGCCCCACCG
>CAYHFE010000480.1:0-6425 GCA_964355375.1 uncultured Verrucomicrobiota bacterium | reverse complement strand
CCGGGACTACATGCGTGGAACGGACAGTGTCCTGAGTCAAAATGAGAACTGCTGTTGGTTTGTGCTGTCATTGAGGAATGGGGACGGTTACTCTGCTTCATCGAGAACGGACTTGAATGTTTATGAAAAGAGAATCTCCTCGGGCGTCCGCCTTCACTCTCATCGAACTTCTCGTGGTCATCGCCATCATCGCCATCCTCGCCAGCATGCTGCTTCCCTCCCTGGCCAAGGCGAGAGAGAAGGCGCGGCGCATCCAGTGCAGCAGCAATCTTCGGCAGGTCGGATTGGCGCTGCGAATGTACGCGGATGAAAACAATGACAAGCTTCCCTACACGACGGCGGTGGGCGGCGGCTGGCTTTGGGATCTGCCCACGAGTGTGGCGGATTTGATCACGGATAACGGTGGCCAGCGGCAGATCCTGTATTGTCCGGCGTTTCATGTTTATTACAAGACGAGCGGGAAGAACGCCGATCTCTGGTGGAATTACTCCGGTGGCACCTATCGGGTCACCAGTTATGCGTGGATGATCAAGCGGGAGGGCCCCGCGGCTCTGGCTCCTGGGAAGGAATTTCTGACTCGTCTGACCAGCGTGACCAACGCAACGGAAGTGGAACTGGTGGCGGATATCGTGATGTCGGAATACCCCGCCACGAACAACTTCACCCGCATCGTCAGCACGAGCGGCATCGTGCCGTACCACACCACCAGCCATTTGAACGGAAGCCAGGCGGCCGGCGGCAACATCCTTTTCGCGGATGGCCATGTCGCTTGGCGCAACTTCCGACAGATGAAGATCCGCACGATCTCCGGCACGCGGCCGGCATTTTGGTTCTGAAACGAATATGAATCCTCACTTCTCTCGTGCTCTAAGCCAGTCGATGGTGGCGGTCGTTTGCCTGCTCTTGACCGGGCGAGGGGCGGCTCAGCTCTCGACCAACCTTCCCCAAGCCACCCTTGATGGCACGGGGCCGGGTTGGCGCGCGTGGACTCAGGACGATTTCGTCAATGTCAACTGCATCCCCGACACATGGAGTTGGACGAATGGGGTGATTCATTGCACCGGTCGGCCCGTCGGGGTAATCCGCACGAAAAAGTTGCACACGAACTTCGAGTTGGTGGCGCAATGGCGCCATCTCCGCTCCGGCGGCAATTCCGGTATTTTCGTCTGGGCGACCCCGGAGTCGATTCAGGCGTTGGAGCAGGGGAAAGGCCGGCTCCCCACGGGAATCGAAGTGCAAGTTCTTGATCACGGCTATACCGAGCAATACGAGAGGCAGTCGAAGAAAAAGGCCGATTGGTTCACGACCAATGGCGATGTTTTTCCCACCGGCTCGACGGTCATGGTCCCATTTCCTCCCGTTTCTCCGAATGGCCAGAGGAGCTTCCCGACCCAGAACCGGAGCAAAGGCGTCGGCGAATGGAATCATTACTACGTGCGCGCGATCAATGGGGAGGTGCGCTTGTGGGTCAATGGGGCGGAAGTCTCCGGGGGAACGCAGATCCGGCCAGCCACCGGGTATCTTTGCCTCGAGTCGGAAGGCGCGCCGGTCGAGTTCAAGGAGCTTCGGATTCGGGAACTGCCCTGAGAGCCTGTTTGAAAATCCCTTCTCTCGTAGGAGTTGAGCTGACGAGACTCTGATTTTCGATGGACTGGACCGGCGTCACCCGGAGAAGAGTGAGTCTCCTCACGTCGTCTCCTCCTTTTAAAAAACAGGCTCTTAGGGCTGGCTTCGCGCTTCCCTGTCTGTCGGCAACCGGTTAAGCTGCCTTCATGTTTCCACGAATTGAACTTTGGTTTTTCTCCGTGTTTTTGACGGCCGTCCTATCTTTCGGGGCGGACCTCGCACGGGGGAAGCCGGCGGCGACTTCCCCGCTGCGCCTGGCCGTTTTCGACATCGACGCCACGCCCCCCGTGGGCAGCTTGCTCGCTTACGATCCTGTGACCAACCAATGGGACCTCGGCCTTCGCGCCCGCGGCGTGGTCCTGCTCGGTGGTGGAGAACCGGTCGTGTTGTGCGCCCTGGATTGGATCGGGATCGCCAATGGCGGGCACGATGCGTTCCGGCAAGCTCTGGCGCGTGGCGCCGGCACGTCTCCCGGCCGGGTCGCGGTTCACACCTTGCACCAGCACGACGCGCCGGAATGCGATTTCTCCGCCGAGGAAATTCTCAAGAAAGCGGGCTGGGACGCCCGTCAGTACGAAGGCGATTTTCAACGTCGAGTCATCGCGGACTTGGAGCGAGCCGTGCAGGCGGCGCTGCCCGGCGCGCAACCGGTGACCCATCTCGGGTTGGGCGAGGCGCGAGTGGAGAAGGTGGCGTCGAATCGGCGAATCTTCGGATCCAACGGCAAAGTGAGGGCGGTGCGGTACACGGCTTGTCCTGACCCCGACTTGCGGGCCGAGCCCGAGGGCACGATCGATCCGGCGGTGTCGTTGGTCAGCTTCTGGAACGGCGAACGCGTGCTCGCGGTCATGAGTTACTACGCCACCCATCCGCAAAGCTACTATCGGACGGGGATTCCGAATCCGGATTTTCCCGGGCTGGCGCGATTCCTTCGACAATTGGCTCTGCCGGCCGCCCTGCACGTGCATTTCAACGGCGCGGGCGGCAACATTGGCGCGGGCAAATATAACGACGGGGCGCCGACCAATCGACTGGTTTTGGCGGAGCGTTTGGCGGAGGGGATGCGCCGCGCCTGGGAGCAGACCCAGCGCGAACCGATTGCCGCCGGTGACGTGCATTGGATGACCGAGCGTGTCGCCCTCCCTCCCGCCAAACACTTGTCGGTGGAGAAGCTCGAGGCGCAGCTCAAGAATCGCGACCCAACATTTCTGACTCGGGGTGGCGCGACCCGATTAGCCTGGCTGCGGCGGTGCCAAGCGGGTGAGAGGATCGAGGTTTCCTGCCTCACCTTGGGTCGGGCGCGCGTCCTGAATCTCCCCGGTGAGCTCTTCGTGGAGTACCAGCTCGCCGCCAAGGCGCAGCGTCCGGACTTGTTCGTCGCCGTGGCCGCGTATGGGGATTACGCTCCGTGGTATATCGGCACGGCGCGCGCGTACGCGGAAGGCGGATACGAGACGGGTCCCGACGCTTCGAACGTCGCGCCGGAGGCGGAAGACGTGCTGATGGGAGCGATCCGCAAGTTATTGGACCGAAAATAGGATGAAAGCCAGTCGCGTCCGAAATGATGGCTCTTGGTTTGACGGATTGCGGGTAGGCGTTGACCGACCGGAAGGTATTGATGGGCTTGGGTGGGAGGCGCGGATTTGATTATAGGAATGAGATATGAAGACGACTCGGCGAGAATTTATTGGGCAAAACGCCGTCTTTGCTACCGGCATGGCGGCGGCGGGTTTGGCGAGCTGTCGTTCGGTGTCGCCATCGCGTTCGGTAGGGCAGATTCAAACGGTCCTCGGTCCTATTCCATCCGAAACATTGGGAGTGACGTTGGTGCATGAGCACGTTCTGGTGGATTTCATCGGGGCGGCGCAGATCAGGAGGGATCGCTATGATCCGGAGGAAGCATTTCAGGTGGCCTTGCCCCACCTCCAACGGGTCCGGGAACTGGGTTGCCGGACTTTGGTCGAATGCACTCCGGCCTTCCTCGGGCGCGATCCCGCGTTGCTGAAGCGGCTGGCGACGGCGAGTCAATTGCACTTGCTCACCAACACCGGTTATTACGGAGCTGGGAAAGACAAGTATCTTCCTGCTCATGCCTTGGTTGAATCCGCCGAGCAACTGGCCGGCCGCTGGATTCGCGAATTCCGCGAAGGCATCGAGGGGACCGGGGTTCGGCCGGGATTCATCAAGATCGGGGTGGATGCCGGGCCGCTCTCGGATCTGCATCGCAAACTCGTCCAAGCGGCAGCCCAGACTCATTCCGCCACGGGCTTGACCATCGCGGCGCACACCGGCGATGGCAGAGCCGCTTTGGATGAACTGGCGGTGCTGGAGGGGTTGGGTGTGGCTGGCGAGGCCTTCATCTGGGTGCATGCCCAGAGCGAGCGCGAATCCGCCCTGCACGCTCGCGCGGCCGAAAGAGGAGCCTGGGTGGAGTTTGACGGCATCTCGGCGGAGAGTATCGATCGAAACGTCACCTGGGTGACCGCGATGCGCGACCGGGGATTCCTCCATCGGGTCCTGCTTTCCCACGATGCCGGTTGGTATCATGTCGGAGAACCCGGAGGTGGGAAGTTCCGGTCTTTTGATACGCTTTTTTCTCAGTTCATCCCGGCTCTGAGGAAGGCTGGGTTTTCGGAAGCCGAAATCCACCAACTGACGGCGGTCAATCCAGCGAGGGCCTTGAAGATTCGGGTCCGGAGGCGATGATTCGGACTCGGAGACCTTCGGAAATCAGGAAAGTGCTTTACACTGGCATGATAAAAGATTAAGCTCTGGAGAAGAAACAAATGATGAGTTGATGGATTGTATGGAAGTCAAATCGAAAACGATCGAGGCCTTTCGTGTTCATGAGCGAGATACGGGTTCTGCGGATGTGCAGATCGCGCTGCTGACCCAAAGAATTAACCAATTGACCGAGCACCTGCAAAGCAACACGAAGGATCATAGTTCTCGACGAGGCTTGCTGAAAATGGTGGCACAACGTCGGTGCTTGTTGGATTATTTGCACAACACCGATGCCAGTCGCTATGTTTCGATTACGAAGAAACTAAAGCTTCGCAAGTAGCTTTCTCCAAATCAGTTTCCTCAATTCTTCTCGTTTCCCGCTGATATCATACGTCAGGCGAGCCGAGCAGGAAATGCGGTGAGCTTCGGAAAACGCGACGGAGCTCCGCCGGCTCGAAAAGAACTATCGCGTCAATCACGTCCTTTGACACTGGGAAATTTCATTCAGTACCTGCCTAACAGGTGCTCACTGAAGTTCCTCTGGGCCGAAGGGCATTTCCTATCTAGTTATGTCTGAAAAGATTACGTTTCCACTCGGAAACAACTCCATCCACATTGAAACCGGCAAGCTCGCTAAACAGGCGGACGGCGCGGTGACCGTTCAGCTTGGCGAGACCATCGTCTTGGTGGCGACAGTCGCGGCGAGTTTCGCCAAACCAGGTCAGGAATTCTTTCCGCTGACCGTTGATTATCGCGAAAAAGCGGCCGCCGCTGGGAAATTCCCGGGGGGCTACTTCAAACGCGAAGGACGCCCCACCGAGAAAGAGATTCTCACGAGTCGCGTGATCGATCGGCCAATTCGCCCGCTCTTTCCCAAAGGGTGGTACAATGAAGTCCAGGTCCAAAGCATCTTGCTCAGTGCGGACGGCGAGAATGACTCGGATATCTTGGGCATCATCGGCGCTTCGGCGGCCTTGATGGTCAGCGATATTCCTTGGGATGGACCGATTGGCGCAGTTCGGATCGGCAGGATTAAGGGGCAGTTTACGGCCAATCCGACTCACTCCCAGATGTTGGAAAGCGATCTCGATTTGGTTTATGTCGGGAATGCCACGGATCACGTCATGTTCGAGGGCTCCGCCAAAGAGATCGCCGAGGCCGATTTCATCGCGTCGCTTCAGTTTGGCCACGAAGCCATTCAGCCGATGATCGCGGCCCAGAAGGAACTGGCCGGACGGATCGGGAAGGCGAAACGCGCCATCACCCTCAACGTCGTGCCGGAAGACATTCTGAAAGAGGCCAAAGCTTTGGCCGGCGATCGATTGGTCCCCGCCCTCTTGACCCAGAAGAAACTGGAACGGGAAGCCGCCGTCAAGGCCGTCACCGACGATGTCGGGTTAAAGCTGAAAGAGAAGTTCGGCGCCGAAAAGGTCACCGATTTCGTTCTCAAGGACGCGTTCTACTACATTCAGAAGGAAACTGTCCGAAGTCTGATTCTCAACAGTCAAAAACGTTTGGATGGCCGCGGCTTTGAGGACGTCCGAGCGATTAGCGGGGAGACCGGTATTCTCCCGCGCGCGCACGGGTCGGCGCTCTTTGCCCGGGGCGAAACCCAGGCCGTCGTGCTCACGACCTTGGGGACGACCGAGGATTCCCAGGAGTTCGACTCGTACACCGGTGGGAGCAGCGCAAAACAGTTCATCCTGCACTACAATTTTCCCAACTTCTCCGTCGGTGAAACCGGCCGGATTTCCGGTCCGGGACGTCGCGAAATCGGTCACGGAGCCTTGGCCGAGCGATCGATCGAACCGATGATCCCGCTCAAGGAGTTCCCCTATGCGGTTCGGGTGACCTGCGAGATCATGGAATCCAACGGCTCCACCTCGATGGCCTCGGTCTGCGGGGGGAGTCTGGCCTTGATGGACGCGGGCGTCCCATTGATCCGTCCAGTGGCCGGGATCAGCGTCGGCATCTGCACGGAGTACAGCGACACGAAAGAGTTGGTGCGTTATCAACTGCTCACCGATATCATCGGATGGGAAGACGCGTTCTGCGACATGGACTGCAAGATTGCC
>CAYHFE010000479.1:0-6426 GCA_964355375.1 uncultured Verrucomicrobiota bacterium | reverse complement strand
TTCCCGCCCGTCGCGCCTCGAAAACGCGGGTATCAACGGTCATGCGTCAGGGCTGTCTTTTGGCTTGTCACTTTGCACCGTTCGTGCAAAGACTCGGAGTGATGTTGCATGATTGTTGCATTATGGATGGTGATTCTTTGCCTTGCGTCCAGCCAACTTCCGCACCTCCGAGGATCGTCGATTTCTCATTCGGGCTCGGGTCGAGACCGAGTGGAATGGATGACCCGATGCGCGGAGTGAGGCTAAACCGAGCGTATTTCTAGCCCGTTTTCCACAACTCGATCCGTTATGCATGCCCTGTCTTCCCGGGAGTCTCCCTTCGAACCGGTCATTCTGGAAGACCCCCACCCAACCACCCTCGGCAAGAGAACGCTCCTCGTGGTCGATGATGACGAAGGACCGCGCCAAGCGCTGCAAGTGCTGTTCCGCGGCGACTACCGTGTTCTCCTCGCGGAAAGCGGCCTCCAAGCTCTGGAGTTGGCGCATTTGCACCCGATCGATGTCGTCATCCTGGACTTGCGCATGCCGGTCATGTCCGGCATCGAGGTCTTGAATCACTTCAAGCGCATTGATCCGGCGATCGAAGTGATCATCCTGACGGCCTTCGAGACTCTGGAGACTGCGCGGCAAGCGCTGCGCCTCGGCGCCTGCGATTATCTGACAAAACCCTCAGACATCCGGACCATTCGCCAAGCCGTCGCCGCGGCGATGGAACGTCGCGCCATCTCCAGTCAGGTCCAGACGTTCCAGAAGCAGCTCTCCCAGTTGCAGGCCGAAATCCAGAATCAGAAGGTCCAGCAGGAATTGGCCCGGGCTCGGGGTGATATCTACGCCAGCATCATTCATGATATCAATGGCCCGCTCACGGTCATTTCCGGATTTATCGGGCTGATCAACGTGAGCCTCGCCGAATCGTATCGCGTCGAAGGCGAGACGCTCGACCGGGTCAAGGGACACCTCGAACGGGTCACTCGCCAGGTGAATAGTTGCCTGCAAATCTCCCGCCGATACCTGAGTTTTCTCAAAGGAAAGGCCGGCGATGATCCCGAAGTCAGCGTCAACCAGATCCTCCGCGATTTGGAGGAACTCCTGCGCGCCCGACCGGATACGCAGAGTCATCATCTTTCGATTACCCCGCTGGCCCGCGAAATCTCGGCCAAAATCAATGGCACGGACTTGATCCAAATCCTCCTCAACCTGGTGATCAACGGGCTGCAATGTTCAGACCGCCGCCATCGGGTCGAGGTCCGCGGCGAGTTCCTCGGGGAGCCTCTGCCCCTGTCCCAAATCATCGACGGCCCCTGGGATCGCCTGGTGAATCGCGAGGGATTCCGGAACCAAGCTCCCTTGGTAGCCCTTTCCGTCAGGGACGACGGCCCGGGCATCCGACCCGAGCATCTCGACAAAATATTTGAGTTCTGCTTCACCACGAAGCCGGCCGGACAGGGCACGGGTCTTGGCCTGGCGATCGTCAAGCGTCTAGTGGAACAGGCGGGCGGAGCCCTTCATGTGCTGACCGAGACGGGGCGAGGCAGCACCTTCACGATTTACCTCTCGGCCCGCGAAACAGCCGGCCACTCGTAAGCTCAGTGTGGGTTCGCCACCAACGACCCAGGCGCTCGACGCCAGCTCAGCCCCGAAGTCATCCTATGAAGAAGCTCTTGCTCTGGTTGACGCTCGTTCTAGCCACGGCTTCAGAACTCAACCGCGCCGCGGAAATTGGCGCCAAAGCCGAGGTCCGATCGGCCATTCAAGCCCTGGCCGAACAACCCAGCTACGCTTGGACATCGACGTCGAAGGCGGAAGGCTCCGCAACCCGCCAAGGTCCAACCCTGGGTCAAACCGAGAAAAACGGTTACACCTATTTCAAACTCACCGTTGGAGACAATGCCCTCGAAGCGGCGTTTAAGGGCATGAAAAGCGCCCTCAAGGCGGAGAACGATTGGGAATCATCGACCGAACTGCGCGGCGACCGAGAGTGGCTGGGCCGCCGCCTCCAATCATTCAAAGCTCCGGTGGCCGAGGCTGAAGATCTGCTCACAAAAGCCGCCTTGATACGGAAGGAACCAGGCGGGCTTTACTCGGCGGATCTGACGGGGCAAGGCGCGCAAGATCTGATCCAGGTTCGGAGTCGGACTCCCGCGCGAACGGACGGTCCGCGCAACACGAAAGGCTGGGTGAAGTTCTGGGTCAAGAATGGCGCCCTGACCCGCTATGAATACAACGTCCAGGGCAAAGTCATCGGCCAGGACCTGCAAGAACATGACGTCAACCGGACGATCAGCGTCGAGATCGCCGGGGTCGGATCAACCCAAGTTCAAGTTCCGGAAGAAGCCAAGAAGAAGCTCTTCTGACTTGGAAACCTGTCTCATGGAGACACCGCGCGAAAGAATCGCTCCCGGACCGCCGCCCCCAAGCCCTCCGGCAAACCCATCGTCCAGCCATCGCTCACACGGTTCGTGAGATCTGTCCAGATCATGAGATTGGTCGAAGTCTGAAGGCGAAAGCGGCCCCCGGCCCCGCCGGTTAGGCGCAGTCGCGGTACCCCAACCGACGACAACTCAATCCCCAGCAAAGTCGGAGCGCCCCCCTCCATTCCCGTCGCCATTTCCGACGCATTGTCATCCGTGGCGACCTCCGGTCCATTCCCTCGAACCCGCGCGAGGTTGCGAAGTTCACCGCCCGACACAGGCAGCACCGTGACACTCAGGACCGTCCTCGATCCGTTGAGAACTCGGCCCAAGTTGAACGTGACCACGCCGTCCTCCATCCGCCAGGTCCCTTGTTCGGTTTCCGCGCGAATGAACCGTGCGTTGCCCGGCAACGAATCGATCACGACCACCCCGGTCGCCTCGCATTCTCCGGAATGAAAGACGCTGATCTCATACGTGAATGGCGTTCCGAGGCGCGCCACGTCAGCGGACCCCGTCATCTCCGTCCGCAGGTTGATCGCACTGCACCTCGGACAGCGGATCAGCCAGCAGACCGCATTCAGGAAAAGCTCTTTGCGCTCGGTCTTCGAGACATCGTCACCCTGCGCCACACTCAGGAAACTCTGCGTGACACTCCGAGGGCCACCCGTGTCCGGTTGATTTTGGTCGGGGTACGCCACCAACACATCTGTCCCGCCGGCCCGCCCCAACACTTCGGTCTCGGCCCCCGTCGCCACTGCGCCTGGCAGTACTCCGGCGTAGGCGAATTCCTCAATCATCCCAAACCGTCCATTCAAAATCGGGTGCCCGAATCCTGAGTCGAGCCACGCCATCGGACCCGCCGGAAGCGATCCATTCACGGGAGTCAAATGAATCAACTCCGTCCAAAGGGACCGGAAAGGCTCCGCCAATTGCGCCGCGGCTGAAGTCAGATTTTCGCCGATGAAGTAAATGGGGACGCCATTGGTGGAGGCCGCCGAAAGCGCCCTCACCGTCGTTTCCGTCAAGCTGGGCACCCGACCACCGAGGTCATCCCAGAGGATCAGCTTGAACGGTTGCAGGGTTTCGAGGGTCAGGTCGGTCGGAGCGAAGGCGTAGGACGTCAACCCGATTTCGAGCAGGTATTCCTCGAGCCTGGACACCTCGGGAGCATCGGCGTCACACACGATCGCGACATCGGCGGAAATCGGGATCACCGTGACCGTGACGCTATTCGTGGCCATCGCCCCTTGATCATCGGTGGCGCGAGCCGTGATCACGTAACTTCCGGCCGGAGCATTATTCCAAACCACGCCGTACGGGCGAACGCCGCTCACGCCCAACACGGTCGAGTTCGCCAAAAACTCAACCTGGGCGATCGTGCCGTCGGAGTCGAAAGCCTCAGCGCTCAGTCGAATCCCCGTTCGCGTCGCCAATTTCGCCTGGTGAATCGGCTCGGTGATGGTGACGCGCGGCGGAAGATTGGGCGGCGGAATAACCGTGATGACCACGGGCACATAATCGGCATCCGCGACCGCCGTGCCGTCGGCCGTCGTGTAATCGGCCGTCACCGGCCGCCCGCTGGGAATCGACAACCGGACATCAAACGACGCCACGGTGGTCCCGAAATTGCCTTCCGTGACGGTCCCATCCTCAATGGTGATGACGGGCGGGTCCAGACGCACCTCCACGGTGAATGCCCCTTCGTTGTTGTACCAGCCCACGCCATCCATCGTGCCCAGAAACAAACGCGAGGCCCCGCTGGGAACGACGATCCGCTGGGGTGTGCCGTCGCTTCTCAGTCCGTCGCCGATGAAGAACACCTGTTTCACCTGGGGCGCCAGCGTCGCGAAATTGCGATTCGCCGACGTGATGAAGCTCAAGGACGCGGGGGTGGACGATTGATCCGGCTGCGCGTCGCCCAGGAACACGCCGAGCAGCGCGTTCTTCGGCGCGATCAGGTCGGCCAGTCCGTTCTCGCTGCCAAACACCTTGAAGTCGATTTCCCACGGGCTTGAGTCTCCATCAGGTCCGAACGATGGAAGGGACGGACCCTTGCGGACCTGGCCCGACGCGCTAAACATCAGCACCGAACCCGGAACGATCGGCACCGTCATCACTTCGACCGGGGATTGAGCCGGTGCGACATCGCCATCGTGGGCGGTGGAGCCAGCCGGCATGCCGGCGAGCCAGGGATTGGCCGTTCCGGGAACCACGATCGCCGCCGCCGCCGCGGAGAGAGTCAGCCACAACCATGCGGCGACCCAGGGCCACCCAGGACCGGCTCGGGACGTCGGCTTTTGGATCAACCCATGCATCCGGGATTTCATGGCAGATTCTGTGCCGGTTCGCCAGGATTGTCGCACCCTTCCATGAACTTGGGTGGGGTGAGACTCCGTCGAACCCTGACTTTCCTGCCGCCCAAGATTCCAGGGCTCGACGGAGTCTCGCCCCACCAGTGGACGGGTATGTACCGAAACCACGGCACTTGGAGCAGTGGCTGATGCAGCCCGTCACTCCGCGATGATTCTTGAACAAAGCCAGCTCATCCCATTTCTCATCCCATTTCTCTCGTCCCCTCGGGTGTTTGCACTATGCTTGGGGCGTGGACACATCTCTGCCTCCAGTGCCGATTCTGGCCGGCTTGAACCAGCGGGCTCTCGAATTGCTCTTCCAGCAAGCTCAGAGAATTGCGGTCCGCCAGAGTGAAATCATCACCCATGAAGGGGAACCGGGACACCACATGTTCCTCATTGAGTCGGGCTCCGTTCGAGTCTGCAAGAACTGGGGCGAACTCAACGAAACCGAACTGGCCCATCTCGGACCGCGCGATTTCTTTGGCGAAATGTGCATTCTGGAAACCTTGCCGCGATCCGCCACCGTCCAAACCACCTCCGACACCGTGGTCTTTCAGATCTCGTCGATCACGTTTTACCATCTCTTCAAGGGCATGCCGGACCAGTTTGGACTTCTGATCCTCAACATCGCGCGCGATCTCTCGCGTCGCCTCCGCCGGCTCGATGAGGTCTTCGCCGCCCGCAACTGAAACCCACACTGCGACCAAGCTGCGGAAACTCTCCAAGCCCGATTCGGCCCGGTCAAGCCACGGTCAGCGGACCATCAAACATCGTCAAGCTCACCACCTCCGTCTTGGCGACGTGCGGTCCGTGCCGTTCTCCCCGGGGCGCGAAAAAGAACGCTCCTTCCGTATAGGTGACCTCGGATTCTTCCCATTCGCCCGAGAGAATATAGACCGACTCATTAAATGGTTGACGACCGGATGCAGCGATCGCTGATCCACATGAGTCCCAACTGACGGCCCAAGCCGCATTTATCAAGTTGAAATGGGGAGCGCACGCGCCCTCGCGTGCGGTGGTCGGCGCCCTCGCCGACCACCTTCGTCGGTTCCGATGAATCATCGTTTAGTGAACCAACGAAGCCCTCGGTTTGACCGGCGAGGCGCCGTCGGAACACGCGAGGGCGCGTGTGCTCCTCAGTTCCGACTGCAAATTTACGGCTAACGCGCCGGCTATTTTCGGGATCTTCGAGGGGGTGTGCGCCGCCGGCGCGAACCGAGGAAAACTCCGAACCAACTGGCCGGCCGGGAATGAGAGTAGAATTTCGGTGTTCCGCCAAAAACTCCAAACGCCGGAATCCAGATGGCGCCGCGCTGCACCCGCGGATGGTAGAACAACACCGCTCCCAGAAAGAACAACGCCGCGATGGATAAGGGAAAAGCCGATCCGATCACCAAATCGCTCACGAATGACTTCACCGCCGCCACGGCCTGATTTCCCTGACCCGCGTCCTGACGCAGGTTCCAGAGCAACGCCTGGAGTTGGATGAGTTCCGGAGGGCCATTCATCGTTTCTCACGACTAAATCTCGCGCGGGCGAAAGTCAAGCCGCGGTTCGAAACGTGGAGAGACACCCCGAACTCTCGTCGCGACCTGCGCCCTTAAACGATGGGGAGCGCGGGCGTCTCGCCTGCCGGGTTCGGCGTCCCGCCGAACACT
>CAYHFE010000478.1:0-6426 GCA_964355375.1 uncultured Verrucomicrobiota bacterium | reverse complement strand
GACGGGGCCGCGCACGGTGCGGATGGTGGTGAGCGACGGGGACGGGGGCGTGAGCATGGCGGTGACCAAGTCGATCACGATCATCCCGGTCAATGACCCGCCGGTCATCATCTTGTCCGCCAAACCTCTGAACTACCTCGAAAATTCGGTGCCCGTGGTGATCGATGATTCAGCGGTGGTGACAGACCCCGACTCGCCAGGAATGGCCGCTGGAGCGTTGATCGTCGAATGCGCGGAAAACGGGCTGCCGGAAGACCGGCTCGGGATCCGTCACCAGGGAACGGGATCGGGCCAAATCGGCATCGCAGGAGAAAACGTGATCTTTCAAGGATCGATCATCGGCAGCTTCAACGGAGGAGCGAACCTGTCGCCATTGACCGTCCGTCTCAGCCCTGGTTTGTCTTTCCCCAAAGTCCAGGCGTTGCTGCGGAATCTGACGTATTCCACGGTGCCTGGCGGAGCCTCGATCGCTCCACGCACCGTGCGCATGACTCTTGCAGACGGAGATGCCGCCGGCCCGGTGGCGGAGAAGACAATCCAAATCTCCCCTGATACGAGCATCGATCTCGACCGGGATGGCATGCCGGATAGCTGGGAACGGCTCTTCTTCGGCGGTGTCGCGCAGAATGCCTATGGCGACTGGGATGCCGATGGAGTGGGCAACCTCCCAGAGTACCGAGCTGGCAGCGATCCCCGGGCTGATCTGGATTTGCAGGTGTTCACGCCGTGGGAATGAGATGTTGGGGAAAGGAGAAGAACCATGAGGAACTCTTTGTGTCGGTTTCGAACTGAATATCGAGAAGTCTGTCGCCGAGGATTGACTGCATTTAGCCGTAGCGATTCAGTTGAAATGGGGAGCGCGCGCGCCCTCGCGTGCGGTGGTCGGCGCCCTCGCCGACCACATTGGCGCGTTCGGACGAATCCCAGTTCAGTGGCCGAACTGCGCCCTCCTCCCGACCGGCGAGGCGCCGGTCGGAGCACGCGAGGGCGCGGTTGCTCCCCAAGGGCGACAACACACTTGCGGCTTGGATTCTCCGAATCGTGCGCGCCGATGGAGAGACTCTCAGGATGGATGGCCCGGTGGGCTCTCGCCCTGGTGCTAGGGTTGACCTTCTTCAGCACCGCTTCCTCAGCCGCCGCCGGCGAGGTCTGTGCGCCGGGGGTGACCCTCGAGTTCCAATCCGTTTCGATCGACCGCGTCAAGAGCGGTTTTGACGCGTTCGTCCAGTCGAACCCGCCCAGAATCCTCAAGTTCAAAAGGCTGGAAGAGTCCTATGACGAAAGTGTCCAGTTGATCCTCGGCGGGGTGGCTCTAAATGGAAGAGATACCGCGATCCATCGCCATCTATATGATCCGGTCAGCGATCAATTCACCCACTCGGAAAGCGGACACATCAGTGTGTCAGGAGCTGGAGCCTGTGAAGTTGATCTAACCGATCCCGGTCACGCGGACTGCTATCTTTCGTTCACTGAAGTCGTGGACCGATTTCGATCCGAATGGGGCTGGGCTTTTGACAATCAGGAATCGTGCGCCACCACTTGGGATGAAAATTCCCCCGCCACCCCGACTCGCCACACGGTGCGCGTTGGGCACTACGTCTTGTCCTGTGCGGGACGTTCCGGGCATCATCATTTCTCGAGTGTCCGGACGCTCTCGGAGGAATACCGCACCGACGAGTTCGTCGAACGTATCCAGACCGATCTTCGATCACAGCCTTATCCCGTTGACGGGTCGGGCGTGAACGAAGCGCGAATGACCCTGGACGAAACTGAAACCGAAGCCGTCGCCTCCAAAGCGCGCTTTCGCTTCCAGATTCGCCAAACGGAACGAGACACGACCTATGTGGTCCATTGGGACGAAGTGACGACAATCGACCATGGGGGAACGTGGGTTCGAAAGTTGCAGGAAGAGATCGAGGGAACCGGCAGCGTCGCGGTCGGCACCGAGCATGAGGTGTTGCCGCCCGACCAAACTGGCGTGAGCTCCATCCAGAATGTCTCGATCCGTCTTCGTCAACGCGATCCCCTCAGCGTTCCGGGTTTGGGTGGACCGGTGGGACTGGGCGGCGGAGGCTGTGAGGGCTGTCCTGGGGGCTTGAGCATGATGCCAAGCGGCGGCGTTCTCCTGAGCTTCAGCCTCGGCCGGGCGAAGTACGGCCAGGCGGCGGGCCAGATCATGCTTTCCCAGGCCCGCCCATCTGCCTTGCTGGCTCGCCCCGCCGCGCTCTTCTACACGGGGCATCGCGCCGATGTGTCGGTCCTCCGGGTGAACGACGCCCTTCGTCAGGTGAAGGCTCCCCAGGCGCTGGCCGACGTCGTCGTCTTGGACCCCTCGAAGTATCAGATCCGGTACTTCTTGCCCTCGCAGGTGGGCGCGGCGTCCGCGGGAGGCGTCTATCCGGTGACAGGCGAGCCTTTTGTCACTTGGACGATTGAACGAATCGGGGCGGCAGGGACCGTGAATGACGGATTGCGGGTGCGGGAAACCAGAGGCAACGAGGCAAGGGACTACACCTTCAGCTTTAATGGTTTGGACAACCGGGTGAGGCTGACCTACCCAGGTGGGGCGCGCGAGGACGAATCACTGTCCACGACAGTGGGCGCGCTCCGTGAACAGATCCAGATCGTGCGAGACGGAAGTGGCAACCCGACCTCCCGCGTCAAGGAGACCTATCGGATGTTCGCCTGGGGAGAGGCGCTGATCGAATTGAAGGAAGGCGACGACGCCCATCCGAAAACGACAACGTTCACCTATTCAAATCAGGGCTTCGCCAGCGGCAACGTCTTGCCTCTGGAAGAGAGGGTCCGTCCCGATGGTTCGTGGGAACGTTATCGCTATGACGATCTCGGTCGCCGAACCGTCATCTGGTCGGCTTTCGGTCATCAGGCGCCCACTTCGGAGTCAGCGCTCTGTCGGACGACGACCTTTGATTACTCTCCCGTTGCAGGCACGGGCGATGACGGTGCGATCGATCCTTTCACGTCGCGAAGGGTGGTCGAGTCGCTGCTCGGTCGGGAGATCTCGCGGTATTATGTCATTCTTCGACCAGGCGAGAAACGCGAGATTCGGTGTCAAACACCGGGCGCGTCGTGGGATGCCCCGGACAATCTGTCCACCACCACGAAGTATTACCTGACGGGCGAGCCCGCCGGCAAAGTGCAGAGCGTCAAAAGGCCCGACGGAACGATGGAATTGTACGAGTACGCTGACCAAGGCGGCGCGCAGCGGACGACCGTGTCGTCCGGTCAACCCAACGCCAGCCAGACCGCAATCGTCAATGGCACGCGGTCAATCACCCTGATCGGAGAGGTGGGGCAATTACTCTCGCGAACTGAGGTGGACATCGCGGCCAATGCCATCGTGGCCTCCGAAACATCGGGGAACTTCGACGAATTCAAGCGACCGCGCCGCACGACCTCCCTCGAGGGCACCGTCACCGAGATAAATTTTGCCTGTTGCGGTATTGACCACACCATCGACCAGGATGGGACTCTGACACAATACTGGTACGACGCCCTGAAACGGCTGGTCGGCACCACGCGAAACAACATTACGCTGAGGAACGTCCTTGATTCCTCGGGACGGGTGCGAGTGACCCAACGCCTGGGCAGCGATGGCTCAGAAATCATGATCCAGAGTCTCGCGTTCGATCTGGCCGGCCGCATGACGTCCGAGACCAACGCCCTGCAAGGAGTGACCCGGTACACGGAAACCATCGACGCCCTGGGACGAAACGTGAAAACGACCACGTTTCATGATGGTGGCGTGCGGATCGATACTTACGCCCGGGACGGATCGCTTCTGAGCCTGACCGGAACCGCCGTTCATCCCGTTCGCTACGAATATGGCGTCGAAGACGAGGACGGAGTCGCTCGTGCTTATACGAAAGAGATCAAGCTCGATGCCGGGGGCGTGGACACTTTGGAATGGGTCAAGACCTCTACCGATATGCTCGGGCGCTCTTACAGGAGGGTCTATGCCGCCGCGTCCGGGTCACCGGCCCAGGTGGCCCTTTTCAACAACCGCGGTCAGTTGGAAAAATCCATCGACCCGGACGGGGTAGTGACTCTGTTTCAGTACAATGCCCAAGGCGAGTTGGAGCTCACGGCCAGCGATCTGGATCGCAATGGCAGAATCGATTTGGCCGGGACCGATCGCATCACGCAATCAGTCCACGATGTCGCCGCCAGCAACGGTGCTTTGGTGCGGCGGGTTCGGGAATGGGCCTATCCAACGAACAATTCCAACGGGGCCGTCCTTCTCACCTCCACCGAAACGTCAGTCACGGCCCTGAAGACCTGGCAGAGCCGCTTCGGCTTGGTCCGTCGAACCGAAGTGGGATACGATCGGGCCAACGGCCTTCGTTTCGAGACGAATGCCGCGCCGGATCGGTCGTCCGTAGTCCGGGTGTATCGCCACGGCTTGCTCGATTCGGAAACCCGCCGGGACGCTGCCGGCAATCAGTTGGGACGGACGGCTTATGGCTATGATAGTCATGGCCGGGTCGAATCCGTGACCGATGCCCGGACGGGCGTGACCCGCTACGGCTACAACGAAGCCGATCAACTCACCCGCATCACCACACCCGCCCCGGGGCCAGAGCAGAATGCCGTCACCAGGACAACGCGACACAATCCCATGATGCAGGCGTGGCAGGTGACAGAGCCCAATGGCGCCACTCTCACGCGTGAATTTTACCTCTCCGGCGAACTGAAACGAAGCTCCGGTTTCGGCAGCTATCCAGTCGAGTTCACTTACGACCCGCAGGGACGGCTCAAATCGATGACGACCTGGAGCAACTTTGCCAGCGGTGCGGGCGCGACCATCACGGCCTGGAATTACGATCCCCACCGAGGTTGGTTGCGGGGCAAACGGTATGCAGATGGCTCCGGCCCCGACTACGAATACACCCCGGCAGGGCGCCTGGAGAAACGAACCTGGGCGCGGGGCACGCCGCGATTGGCCACCTCCTACCGCTACGACAACGCGGGCGATCTGCAGCGTGTTCTCTATGACGACGGCGTCACGCGCGATTTGCACTTCAGCCGGGATCGCTTGGGTCGAGTGAGCGGCGTGCTCCAAGGCGATTCCTCGACCAGCCTGACTTTCCACCCTGCCGGCGAGATTCTGGCTGAATCTTACAGCGGAGGCGTCTTGCAGGGATTGGCCGTCACAAACAGCTACGACCCTCTGTGGCGCCGGGTCTCGGTCGCCGTCAACGCCCATCCCTCGACCCTGACCGCGTTCCTCTACGACAGCGCCTCGCGTTTGCAGGTCGCGACCAATGCGGGGTGGTCCGCCACCTACAGCTATCTTGCCAATGCGCCGCTTCTCGAGCAAACTGTCTTCAGACAAGGCAGCGCAGTGCGACTCTCGACGACCAGAAAGTACGACAATGTGAATCGGCTCAGTTCCATCGCCAGTGCCACGCCTGGCTTCACGGCCAGCGCCCATGCTTATCAGTACAACGAAGTCGATCAACGGGTTCGCTCCGCACTCCTTGACCAGTCCTATTGGGCTTATGATTACGACGCCTTGGGCCAGGTGAAGAGCGGCAAAAGATACTGGAGCGATGACGTGGCGGTGCCGGGAGAACAGTTTGAGTATGTCCACGACGACATCGGCAATCGATTGTCCACGCGGGTGGGAGGCGATCCGAGCGGCCGTTCCTTGCGGTCCGCCAGTTATGCGCCGAACCACCTCAATCAATACGTCAGCCGAACCAGGCCCGGAGCGGTGGACTTCGTCGGAATCGGCCACGCTGCCGCCACCATTACGGTCAACGGCCAGACCACGTCCCGGCACAACGAGTTCTATCATGCGGTGGTGACCGCCAATAATCAGGCGGGCGCCGTTTACCCAGCCGTGACGGTCGAGGCAACCCTGGGCGGAAAAGCCCTGACTCAGACCGGGCAGGTTTTTCTGCCGCGCGATCCGGAGGAATTCGCTTATGACGCCGATGGCAATTTGAAACAGGACGGCCGGTGGGTTTATACGTGGGACGCGGAAAACCGATTGATCCAGATGGACGCCCGGCCCGAGATTCCGGACGCCGCCAAGAAGAGGATCGAGTTCGCGTATGATCATCAGGGGCGGCGCGTGCGCAAGACGGTCTTCGCCTGGAACCCCTCGACCTTGAACCTCCAGCGCTCGACCGACGTCAAGTTCGTTTACGACGGCTGGAACCTCCTGGCCGAACTCGACGGTGACAATCGCTTGATTCGATCCTACGTGTGGGGATTGGATGTGAGCGGCACGCCGCAGGGGGCGGGTGGAGTGGGCGGCCTGCTCGCCGTCAAGCTGTCGGGAGGCACCCCGCATTTCGCCGCCTACGACGGAAACGGCAATATCATGGCCTTGATCGACGGCTCTTCAGGGACCGTGTCAGGCCAGTACGAGTATGGACCATTTGGTGAGGCCATTCG
>CAYHFE010000477.1:0-6437 GCA_964355375.1 uncultured Verrucomicrobiota bacterium | reverse complement strand
ATGAACCCATCCAACGGTGGGGCGAGACTCCGTCGAGCCCTGGAATCTTGGTCGGAAAAAAGGTCAGGGTTCGACAGAGTCTCACCCCACCGCAGGTTCATGGAGAGCATGGGTGAAGTTCGGGTTTGGATAGTCACGGCTTTGGTTCGGCGCTGAATTGGACCGGGCTGGACCAGCGGCTCCAGCGGCCCGTTGAATCTTGTCCGCGAGCCCGGACTCGAGACACGTGTCCCGGGAGCAAGAGCTGGGTGGGCACTTCAACCGACGGCCCGGTGGGTGGTGCCTGTTCCCCAAGCGCGCGGATCTCGTTGCTCCAGGGTTGGCGCAGATTGAAATTCTGGCGAGGCGGGACCGAGGTTCGTAGTCCGGAAAGTCGAGGCGTGGTTGGTGAAGAAGGGCGATTCATGGTCATGCTCCAGTTTCTTCTAGCACATGAGCCGTGACCGTCAAATCAGCAGAAGGGGCGACCTTCAGTCCCGTAATCTGGGGACAGTGATGGCGGGGTTAAATGAAACGGATGGAGACGGGTGGCAACTTTTTTCCGCGAGTGCGGTTAAACCAGGAGAAGCGCGTCATCTCGGGCCGTTGAGATGGTTCCACGAGGCGCGTGGTTGTAGCAATCAAACCAAAGTCCGTTTCAAGTCTTATGAGCACCCATCGTCAAGCCGGTTTTACTCTCATCGAAATCATGATCGTCGTGGCCCTTATCGGAGTGCTCGCGGCCATTGCCATTCCCGGTTTCCGGGGCGCCATCGCCAAGACCCAAAGCCGGGCCTGCGCGGCCAATCGCAAGAACATCGACGGCGTCAAGATGCAATGGGCTTTGGAGTACAAGAAATCAGGCACCGCCGTGCCCACGGAGAGTGACCTGTTTGGAGAGAGCGCCTATATCGAACGCAGACCGGATTGCCCCGGCGGCGGCACATATTCGTTCAATGCGGTTCAGGAGAAATGCGGGTGCAGTATTGCGACGCACGCCAATTGAAACGCGCCCTCGGCTTGAGGAGCATCGATCCGCTTGACGCATGCCTCCGGACCACGAACCAAGTAGGAACGAGATGCCGGGTCGTCCGGGTCGCGTTCAGCGACGCAAACAGGGACGCAAACAGGGACGCAAACAGGGACGCGCGAGCCGCGTGTCCCTGCCTGGCGAGGCCCAGGGGAGTGTGAACACTTCTTATCCAGTTCGCATTTCCCCACGCAGCCGCTGGGCGTTGGCGGTGCGCAGGGCGCGGAGATGATCGCGAGACAGCGGCGATTCTTGGAGTTTCAGCAGCGCGGACTCGAAGTAGAACAACGGGGCGTGCGATCCGAACAGCACTCGCTCGGGCGGGATCTGGTCCAGGAGATTGGCGACGCCTCCGACGCTTTCGAGCATGGCGATCTCGACATAAACGTGACCGGTCGCGAGCAGATCCACCAGCGGTTTGGCGCGAAGTGTTCCGAGGGCGTTGAGCAGGACGAGGCGCAGGGATGGCGTTTGCCGCACGAGTTTCGGCAATGGGCCGAGATCCACGGGTGCGACTCGCAAGAGGGGATGCATCATGCGCTCATCTTCCATGAGCGCGGCCAGTTGCACGATGAGGCGTCGCTCGGTCGCGAGTTGAAAGAGACGCGCGCACACCGGATCAGCCAGTTTGTAGCCATGATAATTCGGATGCAGGCGTATGCCCGGCATCTGATGTTCTTCGGCGCAGCGGCGCAAATCTTCTTCCCAGTCCGGCAAGGTCGGATTGATGGAACCGAAAGGCCGCAACCATCCGCGTCCGAACTTTCGACACTCTTCCGCCAAGCGGGAGTTCACGCTGGCCAGGTCTTTGTGAAACAAGCCGTCGAAACTGCCGACCCAGGCTTCGGTGACGCCGGCACGGCGCAAGGTCGCGACGAGTTCCTGTGGTTCGTCGGAGGGCAGCCGACGCAGCGGCCAACGGGAAAGGTGAATATTGACATCCGTCAGACCGCCCGGCGCGGCGCTGCTCGGGCGGGCTGCGAAAGTTTCGACGGCGAGTCGATTAAGACCCGCCGCCACACCGGCGGTTTTTAGGAACCCGCGGCGATCCAGTCCGTCCGGGATGGGGGATTGAGATTCGGAGTTTTTCACTTTGAGGAAATTGGCGCCCCTTGGCTGTGCCCCTGCCGTTGAACGGGGAGCGCCCGCGCCCTCGCGTGCGGTGGGCAGCGCCCTCGCCGACCTCATCCAAGCGTTCGGCCGGTCCGCTATCGGGTGATCGGACGAGGCTTTCCTCCAACCGGCGAGGGCGCCGATCGGCACACGCGAGGATGCGTATGCTCCCCAATTCCGACCGCGTCGTTACGGCAAAGGGCATCGTTGCGGTCAGCGCTTGGCTTTCGGTGGGTCGGCTCACCAATGGATTCCTTTTTGTTGCAGGATCGGGCGCAAGAGCCTCTTCAGATTCTCGGCCAGGATGAGTTGTCTGGCCCTATTCGAAATGCGGGCGCCGTGAACCTTGGCGAGTTGCGAGGCAAAGCTGCGTCCGCCGACATCGCTGCCGTAGATCACGCGCTCGGGGCCGAGTTCGCGGACCGCCATTTCGGTCAAGCCCGCTGTGGGGTCCCCGCCCGCGAGGTCGGCGTAAATATTCGGATGCGGGCGAATGGCGCGGAGGCCGCGCTCCCAATCGCCTCCCGAGTGGCCGCAAATGAGTTGGGCTCGAGGATGGCGTTGGGCGAGTTCCACGAGATCGAAGGGAGTGGATTCCCCGGGCAGATTGCCAGTGATCTTCAACCAGGTGTGTTGAAAGATGATCGCGTTGAGATCAGTCGCGCGCGCGAGGATGGGGTCGAGTTCCGGCGCATTGCAGCGCTGGGCGACCCAAAGTTTCACGCCCACCATCGGGCCGTCGCGCACGCAGCGCTGGAGTTCATCGAGGCTGGCCTGGGTGTGCTTCGGGTTGAGATAAACAAAGCCGAAAGCGCGGTCGGGATAACGGCGAATGGCGCGCAAGACTTCGTCGTTGTCCTGCCGAAGTCTTTCGGGTGACGGGTCGTCAGCCCATTCCATCCCCATATACACGCAGAGCCGCGCGACACCCAGGCGATCGGCGTATGCGAGCATCCGGCCCAAGCGTTCTTCGGGAGTGCGTCCCGGAACACCCGACAGATGACAGTGGAGATCCCAGATTTCCATAGGGGTCGGCTGAACGAATCTTCTGCGCAATGGCCCGCGAATGCAAAACCGAAAACCAGAAGCCGTGCGCATCGCTACCGACAGCCTCGTTGGGAAGGGTGAATGGAAAGGCCTCGGGGTGAAATTGCCCCGAAAGAGAAACTCGCGCCTTGAACCCTCGAACCCATGCATCGGCGGGGCGAGACTCCGTCGAGCCGTGGAATCTGGGTCGGCCAAGAAGTCAGAGCTCGACTGCGTCTCACCCCACCGCGGGTTCATGGGGAGGGAAAACCTCCAACGATTGGACGTGAATCGGGGCCATGAACCTGAAGCCGCGCTGGGGAGCGCGGGCGTCTCGCCTGCTGGGTTCGGCGTCCCGCCGGACCCTCGTTGTGGTGTCCCGTCCTGATTCCGGTCGGCGAGACGCCGCCCGGTGCAGCCGGGACGGCCGCGCTCCCCATGCAAAACCCCGCAGTTCATGGGTAGGCTCTCGGCGATTCTGAGGCGATAGTGCGAGAGGCTCCGCCGTTTCCCAAATCCGGAAATGGGCCGATCGCTATTTCGTTCCGACCTCTCTCTCGCTTGCCCAGACCGGTCGATGCCTTGGTATCTCCGCCTTGAAATCGCCGAGGCTCGACCAGCGGAGGGGTTTGTTCAAATCCACTTCTGCAACCGCGACCGTGCCCCATTCTTTGGCTTGCGCGAGCACGCGGCCTTCCCGATCGTAAATCGCAGAGATCATCCAATGACTGCCGGCGTCCGTGTAGGTGCTGCTGACCAGGTAAACATGGTTTTCGCAGGCGCGCGCCGCAGCCAGCAGGGGGTTGCACCCGGCGACGGGGAAGGCGATGATCTCGGCGCCGCGATTGCTCAATTGCCGAGCCACTTCCGGGAAAAATCCGTCGTAGCAAATCATCATCCCGACTTTGCCGAAGCGCGTTTCGAAAACCGGGTACTCGTGGCCGGGCATGATGCCGGCATCTTCCTCCGTGCGAGGCAGGGCCACTTTCCGATATTTTCCCACCAGCATGCCATCGGGTCCGATCAACACGGCAACGTTGAACACCAAGTGCTTTTCCCTTTCCAACAATCCCACCACCAGGTAGAGGCGGTGCTGCCGTGCGAGTTGACCAAAGTATTCCGTGGATGGACCAGGAATGGTTTCCGCGGGGTCGTCGTAGGACAACTTATTTCCGGTCGCGGTGAGTGTTTCGGGAAGGACGACCAAGTCCGCTTTCTGGCGCGCCGCCTCTTCAATCAACGGGGCGAACTGACGTCGGGTTTCCGCCGCGGATTGGCCGCCTTTGGGAGTGTAATGGATCGTGGCCAGTCTGACCGTTCGCGGGGGCGGGGCGTTGGTCTGGGTGAGCGAAACCTCGCGCCACACGACTCGCGCCCGCGGAGCCCAACGGAGATGCAGTTCCACAATGGCCCGGCTGGCTTGGGAGGGCGCGCGATAGGTATCGGTGATTTCCGTCCAACCCTCGGAGTCGGTTCCGCGGTCGGAGGGGTATTCCGGTTCGGCGCCGGGCAACTCGCCCGGGGCATAGCTGATCGCGCCGGTTTCGTCGTGTCGCACGGGTCGGCCCTGGCCATCCCGCCAGAGAATGCGGGCGAAGACCATGCGGCGGGGCGAATCGAGGTTCTCGACGCGGCGCATGGCGCGGAAGTGGTAGTGCTGCCCACCTTGCACCGGGAACAATCTCACCCAACGCCCGTCCAGTCCTTCGCGAGCGTCAGTCTGAATGATCAGAGAGGCTGGCTCAGACGATGTGGCGCTCGGTTGGCGAGCGAACTCGGGGCGGAGTTCCGCGCGGGGCGAGACGGGGCGCCATTCGCTGGAGGCGTCCGACGCGTTCGCCGCGACGGCCGTAGGGAGTGAGCCGCCTAAGAGCCTGTTTTAAAATTGAAAAGGGTCCTGCGGCGAGGGATTTTGGCTGCGGCCAAGGCGGCGAGACCGGAGCATCCCCGCAGCGGGCTGTGACGGTCGAGCCAACGCTGGCCGCAGGCAAAAGACCCGCCGCCCGGAGGGTTTTCGCGGAAAAGGCCGCTGGGCTTCGTTGCTCCTCGGTCACAGACCGCTGGCGGGTATGCTCCCTCGTCGCGCCTCGCCCAGCGGCCTTTTCCGCGAAAACAGGACCCTTTTGAATTTTAAAACAGGCTCTAAGAGTCCGACGGTCAAGAGCGCGGAGATCCGGGACATCGTGAGGAAGCGAGGGGACTTCATGGGAGGAGTTGCTTTCGTCGGAGAATGGCGATGGGGGGGCGCGGCGGCAAGCCTGGAAGAGCGAAATCGGAGGGGAACACGCCCGCCCTTTGGTTTTCTGTTTGTGCGACATCCCCAATTTTTCGCCGGCCGACGGAAGTTCTTTTGGATTCGCGCCTTGAAACCCTGAATCAGGTGGGAGGGACGGGCCGCTGGTTCGTCCGAGCCGCGTGCCGCGGCGCAAGGAGCTGGCCCCTCAACGACGGTTGCCGGATGCAGAGCCGCCCGTTGCAGCGCGAGCGGGGACGCGCAAGCCGCACGCTCCTACCAGGCGACGGCTTATCGAAAAAAAATGATCGTGCTCGGGCGCCAGGGACGCTAAACAGGTTCCGAACAGAACACTCTACGAAATGAACCCACTGACTCCAGAAGAGAGGTTGGCTGCCGTCAAAGAGGCGCTCTTTCGCGGGCACAAGATTGAGGCGATCAAGCTCTATCGCGAAGGCGTCGCGGACTGCGGACTGGCGGAGGCCAAGACGGCGGTGGAGAAGATGGAGACCGAGTTGCGCTCGACTGCACCGGAGAAGTTCACAGCTCCGGTTTCAGGCGGAGGGTGTTTGAAGGTGGTCACGGTTGTCTGTTTGGCGATCGGCATCGTCATTTTCCTGGCCGTCAAAAACTGAAGAAATGCCCCACCGGGACAAGAATTCGCCGAAGAAATTCGCGCCTTGAATCCTTGAACCAAAATGCACGAATCGTGGATTCTCAACATCGGAATTTGACGTTCATGGGAAGCCGCCCTTCGCTTGGCGCGGGCATCGGGACCCTGCTCCGAATGGAGTGGGCGGCGTCGCGCCAGCGTCTTGGAGTGCGCCGGCCCTCCGGCGCTTTTGGCCAGGGCTCTGAGAGCGGCCGAGGGCTGCCGCACTCCAAAACCTGGCGGAGTGTTCCTGTCCCCCTCTCGGATATCGGCCCGCCCGGTTGACCAACGGTTCATGGAGTGGGAAAACCGCCAGCGATTGGACGTGCATCGTGGCCATGAACCCATTCAACGGTGGGGCGAGACTCCGTCGAGCCCTGGAATCTTGGTCGGCAAAAAAGTCA
>CAYHFE010000476.1:0-6445 GCA_964355375.1 uncultured Verrucomicrobiota bacterium | reverse complement strand
GCGCGGACGAGCCAGCGGCTCGTCCCTACCTGGGTTCATGGCCCCAACTCACGTCCCCATTTTGGAGGTGTCCGCTCTCCATGAATCGTTGAAGGTTGAACGGTTCGGGAAAGGTTAAAATATTTTGGACCCTTGGACAGCCTTTGTCCCAGGGATCGGGTAAAATAGGGGGCGAAAGATTCTGATTTATTCGTCGCGAACTTTGGATAAGTTAACTTTCCCGACCGACGGGAAATCAACCGATGCGGGCTACCGGAAATATCGTCGAATTGCGCCGGCTCCTGGCGGAGCGCTTCCCGCAGGCTGGGAAGCTGACGGACCGCGCCAAACCCGGGGTGGTTCGCTCGACCGGCATTCCGGCGTTGGACGGATTGCTCGGCGGTGGCCTGGCCCAGGGCGAGTTGACCGAGTTGGTGGGCGCCGGACCCGGCTCCGGCAGCGCCCAGGTCATCCAGGCGCTTCTCCGCCAGGTGGCGGCGGATCGGCAGTTCCTGGCGCTCGTGGACGGGGCGGACAGCTTTGACGTCGATTCGGCTGAGCCCGAGGCCTTGGCGCGCCTGCTCTGGATTCGGTGCCAGGAGGTGGCCGAAGCCTTCAAAGCCGCCGATTTTCTTTTGCGCGACCGCAACTTCCCCATCGTCGTGTTGGACCTCAAGCTCAACCTGCCCGGCGAGCTCCAGAAAATTTCCTCGAGCGTCTGGTTCCGTTTCCATCGTTTGCTCGAACAGAATCGAACCGCCTTCCTCGTCGTCACCCCGCATCCCATCGTGGGCAGCGCCCTGCGGCGGATCCGTGTGGAAAGCTCGCGCAAACTCGAAACCGGGCCGCCCGCGCCCGCCCCAGCCTGGGCTCGGCTCCGCTTCAAAATCTTGCGCGCCCCAGAGGCGATCGAACCCGCCGCCACCGTCCCGGTCGGATGAACCTGGAAAGAGCAATTCAACCGCAGATGAACGCAGATGAACGCAGATATGAGCGAGTTGAATACCAGCAAGGATTCACCTCCTGGACGAGCCCTTCGTTCCCCGCTTTATCGGCGTCTATCTGCGTCCATCTGCGGTTTTCTCATTCTCCAGTTTTCGGATTGAGGATGAACCATTCTATGCCGCCGCCACCCCACTCTTGCTGACCGCCCCACGGATCCACTCACCACCGACCCCATGTTCGCCGTCATCTATTTGCCCGACTTCACGCTGCAAGCGGCCTTGCGCCATGAGCCGGAGCTTTGGGCTCGCCCCGTGGCGCTCGTCGATCCGGCGATGCCCACGCCGCGGGTCTGCGCGCTGACGGCCGCCGCGCGCGGGTCCGGTGTGACGGATGGATTGACTCCGACCCAAGCTCTGGCCCGTTGCCGCGACGTGCTCATTCGCCATCGTTCGCCCGCGCGGGAAGTCGCGGTCACCGCCGCGATGCTCCAATGCGCTTACGGTTTCTCGCCGCACCTCGAAAGCACCGCGCCCGGCCTGGGCACGCTCAACCTGCGCGGCTTGGCGTCCTTGCCTTGGGATGACTCGGAGAAGCTCTTGGGCTGGGCGGAGCGCCTCCGCATCGCGCTCCAGGCCCTGCAGCTTCAAGCGCGAATCGGCATGGGTCCGACGCCCCAGATCGCGCGGCACGCGGCGCGCTGGATGGGCTCCCGGGCCGGCGCCGCTCGGGATATTCAGATCGTGCTCGAACCGGAGAGCTTCGTCGGGTCACTGCCCGTCGAGGCGCTCGAACCGTCCACGGATGTCGCGCCGATTTTGCAGAAATGGGGCATCCGCACGGTGGGTGAGTTGCTGGCGCTCGGCCAGGAGGCGTTGTCCGAACGGCTCGGCTTGGAAGCGCTCGCCCTGTGCGCGGCGGCTTCGGTCACGGCGGTGCGACCCTTGCGCTTGGTCCGCCCCGCCGATGAATTTGAGGAATCGTTTGAGTTTGAGCCGGGAGTGGAGACGCTCGAGCCCCTTCTCTTCATGCTGCGCCGGTTTGTCGATCAGCTCGGCCCGCGTCTCGCCTTGGCCGGTTTGGTGGCGGCCTTGCTGACGCTGCGTCTGCGTCTCGAATCGGGTCAAGTCATCGAACGCCAGTTGCGTCTGCCCCAGCCCACCCGTCAGCCCGACATCCTCTTTCGGATGCTGCACACGCACCTGGAAACGTTGCGCGCCGACGAATCGATCGCGGCCGTGTCGCTCAAGGCCGATCCCACCGAACCGGAGCGGAAGCAGTTCACGCTCTTCGAAGCGGCCTTGCGCGATCCTCAGCGATTCCAGGAAACCCTCGCCAATCTCAGCGCGCTGCTCGGCGCGGACCGCGTCGGCACTCCGGTGCGGGAGAATAGTCACCGGCCCGACGCGTTCAAGATGGTCCCGCCGGATTTTGACCGTGCGCCGGACACGGGGTGGCCGCGGACCGCCGAGATCGGGCGCGGACCGTCCTGGCGCCGCTTGCGTCCGACCGTTGCCGCCCAAGTACAATGCGAACGGCCGAACGGGAGCTCGGACAGTCCTTTGAGTGAACCCGGTTCCGATGGAGTTCTCTTCTTCCCTGATTTCATCGAGCGGCCGCCAGGAAAGGTTTCGGACGCGATGAAACGCCTTCCGCCAGGGTTGGCGGGCGCGCCGGGAAGCGTGGTCTCGAGCCGTCCCCTTCCTGACCCGAGAGACCGCGCGGGGGGAAAAGAATCGGCCCTGTCGTCGGCGGCGCCCGCCGTCTCCCGACCGGTTTCCGTCCGTTGCCAAATGGTGAAAGGAAAGCTCAAGGTCGCGATCGGTCCCTGGCGGGCCTCGGGCCGCTGGTGGGAACCGGGAGCGTGGCAACGCGAGGAATGGGATGTCGAGATGGCGGACGGTTCAGTCTATCGCTTGAACCACGATGCCGAGGGCTGGCACGTCGAAGGAATGTTGGATTGAGCCCGCGACCTTCCATGAGCCTGAGTGGGGTGAGACTCCGTCAAGCCCTGACTTTTCTGTCGGCAAATATTTCAGAACTCGACAGAGTCTCGTTCCACTGTGGACGGATTCCCGTTTCCCGGACCTGCGCCCAACGAAAGGCCGCTCCATGAGCTCGGCCTACATCGAACTTCACGCGTGCAGCGCGTTCAGTTTCTTGCGCGGCGGATCGCTGCCGGAGCAGCTCGCCACCCAGGCCGTTCAACTGGGTTTGCCGGCGCTCGCGGTGTGCGATCGGATGGGCCTCTACGGCGCGCCGCGATTTTGTGGAGCGGCCGCGGAGGCCGGGCTTCGGCCCATCTACGGCGCGGAATTGGCCATGGAAGACGGGTCCGTGCTCCCGGTGCTGGTGCAATCGCGCACCGGCTATCAGAACCTTTGCCAGTTGCTCAGCCAATCTCACTTGCGCGCCCCCAAAGGTGAAGGCGTCGTGCGTTGGGATGAATTGCCGGAGTTCGCCGACGGACTGATCGCGCTCACCGGGGATGATGACGGGCCGCTCATCACGGCGCTGAAGTCCGAATGGCGCACCAGGCCATTTGAAAGCAATCCGCCTCGCGAGCCTCGGGCCCGATCCGATTCCGGCGCGGCGCGGTCTTCGCCCTCACCAACCTCGGTTCTCGCTCGTCTCCTTCAGATCTTTGGCCGCGCGCAGGTCTTTGTCGAAATCCAGCGCCACTGGCGCCGGGGCGAAGATCGCTGGCAGCGTTCGCTCCTCGATCTCGCCGAAGCTCATGAGGTTCCCTTGCTCGCCACGAATGGCGTGGAGCACGCCACACCGGAAGGACGGCAGGTGGTGGATGCCTTCACCTGTCTGCGCCATCACACCACGCTCGATGACGCCGGTGCGTTGCTGGCGGTGAACAGCGAGCGATGTCTTAAGTCAGCCGCCCAGATGAAGGCGCTCTTTGCCGATCGGCCGGAGGCGTTGGCCAACACCGTTCGGCTGGCCGAGCGACTGGAGTTTCGGCTGGCGGACCTGGGCTACGAATTCCCGAAATTTCCGGTCGGTCCGGGCGAAACCATGGAGAGCGTCTTGCGCGATTGGGCGTATCGCGGCGCGCGCGACCGTTATCAGGGCCAAGTCCCGGAGAAGATCCGGAAGCTCATCGAGAAGGAGCTGGTCTTGATCAACAAGCTCGGATTTGCCGGCTATTTTCTGGTCGTGGCGGATCTGGCCCGCTATTGCCGCGAACATCGCATCATGGCCCAGGGACGCGGCAGCGCGGCCAATAGCGCGGTCTGCTATTGCCTCGGCGTGACCAACGTCGATCCCGTCCGATTCAATGTCCTGTTCGAGCGGTTTCTCACCGAGAACCGCAAAGGTTGGCCGGACATCGATATTGATCTGCCCAGCGGCGAGCGCCGCGAACAGGTCATCCAAGAGGTCTATCGGCGTTATGGTCCGCACGGCGCGGCCATGACCGGCACGATCATCACCTATCGGGGACGAAGCGCGACGCGGGAAATCGGGAAGATCCTCGGTTTGCCCGGCGATGTCCTGGACCGCTTCTCCAATCTGGGCCGCGGCAGAGGCGATCCCTCCGATCCCGACGACCCGCTCACCCGGTTGGAGCGAGCCGGCTTGTCGCGAACTCATCCCCGCGCCGCCGCTTTCGCGTCGCTCTACGCACAGATCCGCAACCTCCCCCGGCATCTCGGACAGCACACGGGCGGGATGATCGTATGCCAGGGAAAACTGAACCGCTTCATCCCGCTGGAAAACGCGGCCATGCCGGGCCGCGTCGTGGCCCAATGGGACAAGGATGATTGCGAGGAAATGGGCATCATCAAGGTGGATTTGCTCGGCTTGGGCATGATGGCGGTGTTGCAGGACACCGTGACCTTGACGGCGGCGCGCGGTCGCCCGGTCGATCTGGCCCAACTGCCGGAGAATGATCCGCTCACCTTCGACCTCCTGCAGCGCGCGGATACGATCGGGGTCTTTCAAGTGGAGAGCCGCGCGCAAATGGCCACGCTCCCGCGCATGAAGCCCAAGACCTTTTACGATCTGGTCATCGAGGTGGCGATCATCCGCCCCGGGCCGATCGCCGGCGACCTGGCCCATCCCTATCTGCGCCGCCGCAATGGCGAGGAGCCGGTCACCTACTACGCTCCGCAACTGAAGCCGGTCCTGGAGCGCACGCTCGGCGTGCCCTTGTTTCAAGAGCAAATGCTGCAGTTGGCCATGATCATGGCCCAGTTCAGCGGCGACGAGGCGGAGGAATTGCGCCGAGCCATGAGCTTCCAGCGTTCGGATGAAAAAATGATCCGCGCCCAGGAGCGCTTGCGCCGAGCCCTCGATCGAGCGGGCGTCAGCGCGACCGTGGCGGAACAGATCGTCAAGGCCGTCGGCTCATTTGCGCTCTATGGTTTCCCGGAATCGCATGCCATCAGCTTCGCCCACCTGGCTTACGCGAGCGCCTATCTGAAAGTCCATCGCGCGCCGGAGTTCTTCTGCGCGATGTTGAACAACCAACCGATGGGCTTTTATTCGCCAGCCACGCTCGTCAAAGACGCGAAACGCCACGGGGTGGCCATCCGCGCGGTCTGTGCCGTGCGGTCCGCCTGGGAAACCCGGATCGAGCCCGACGGCGCGTTGCGCTTGGGCTTTCATCAGGTGCAAGGGCTCCGGCGCGAGCCCGCGCTGGCCCTGTTGGACGAACGGGCGCGGAAGGCCTTCGATTCACTCGACGACTTCAAGGCGCGGACGCGATTGACCAAGGACGAGCTGCGCGCCTTGGCGGAGATCGGCGCGTTGAACGGCTTTGCGCCCCACCGCCGCGCCGCGCTTTGGACGGTGGAGAAAACCCGGCGGGACGGGGATCTGTTCGCGCCGGGCGGCTTCAGCCTCAATGAGGACGCGGCGAGCGCGCGCGCTCCCACCGGTCCGTCCGCCGGTTCGCCCGCGCAGCCGCTCCGTCCGATGGATCCGCTGGAGCGGCTGCAGGCGGACTACGCCGGGTTGCGGCTCACGACCGGCCCGCATCCCATGGCCTTGATCCGCGGCCGATTGCCCGAGGTGTGGCGGGCGACGGATTTGAAGAGCGCGCGGAACGGCGAGCGAGTCCGGGTGGCGGGACAGGTGATCTGCCGGCAGCGTCCCGGCACGGCCAAGGGTGTGTGTTTCGTCAGCCTGGAGGACGAGACCGGCATCAGCAACGTCATCGTGGCGCCGGGCCTCTTTGAATCCGATCGGCTCAAGATCATCATGGAGCCGTTCCTGCAAATCGAAGGCGAGGTGCAGACCCGGCACGGCACCATTCATGTCAAAGCTGGGCAGATCGAGCGTCTCGATTATCAGAGTCTCCGGACCGACGCCTCGCACGATTTCGGCTGAGTCGGTTCGACCTTCGCTCCTTTTCCCAGGCCAAACTGGGTCACCCTCGCGGCAAAAAGCGCCAGAGGACTCTCATCTTTACCCCCAAAACTAGACGAGCGCGGCGACAGAAACTCAGGAACCATTGGAGGGTGATTTCAAACGACTGTTTCAGACGCTCTGGAATCGGACTTTGATTCAG
>CAYHFE010000475.1:0-6467 GCA_964355375.1 uncultured Verrucomicrobiota bacterium | reverse complement strand
ATGCATAAACCATTGGAATTCAACGAACGCATTTTGCGGTTCATGGGTAGGGGAAAGCCCGCGTCGGACTGAATCGATACGGTCCGGCGGACTGGGGTTTCAGGTGTGCCGCTTGGTGTCTGGAGCTTACTTCCCGGCCCGGTCCGGCACGCGGAAACGAAAGTGTCGTTCGATCGGCCGGTCTTCATCGGTGTCGAGTGGCAGGCTGTAAGTAATCTCCCAAGTCGAATCGTCCGCGCGGTAGTCGGTTTGCCAAAAGTCATTCCCGTGAACGGCTTGATTCACCGGTTTCCATTGGTCTCCCTCTTTCTGTTCCAGGAGCGGCCGCCGATAATCCGTCAGACCGGAAAACGTCACAGGCACGTAGCCCAGGCCTCCGCGGATTGTGAAGTCGGCGTGGCTGGATCGAGCGCGAATGGTCGTGGGCCGTCGGCGCACCAGTTCACCTTCGGCCACTCGGATTTGCAGATCGTTGCCGAGCGCTTCGCGCAATATCATTCGCCAGGTGTTCTGATCCTTCTTCAGGGCGGCCTGCAGATTTTGGTTGGGTCCGTAGTAATCGTCGGCAAATTGCGGAACGACGACGTGTTCGATGATCGCCTCGACAAAATCGCCAGGCTGCAGCGTTTGCACGGACGGCGGCGGCAGAATGTCCAACAGGGAGGTGTCAGCGCCCCGCATGCGGGCGCCGCGTTCGGCAAACCAGGGAGCGGCGTCGTGCCCGCCAAGTCGCGCTTTCCATTCGCGAATGACCAGGCCGCGATTGGCCCAAGCTTCCTGGCCGACGGCGCGGGAGACCGCTTCGTGCAACGAGAACCAGGGGACCCGGCCTCGCACCTCGCGTGGTTCAGTTCGGTAGCGGTTGCCTCCCCATTGCGTCGTCCATTCGCTCTCAATTCCGGTTTCGTTTCCGACGGCGAATTTGCGCTCGCCGGTGTAGCTGTAGTCATCGCCGCCACATTGAAACAGAACCAAGCGCTGGAAGGAGGCCGGCTGGCGCACGTCGTAGCGCAAATGATAGACCCCGCGGGTGAGATCATCGGTGCGATAGAGGCCGACGGTGTAGGCGAGGTCGATCTTGCCGTCGTGGCTTTGCCCGGCGTAGGTCGTTTCGGTCAAGACCGGACCGGACCGCCGGCGCAAGGTTTTCATGCGGGAATTCCACTGCTTCTGTCCGGCTGGGTCGTAATAGACCAGGAAATCGGCGCCGCCGACATTCGCGGTCCAGCCGAAGCGACGTTTCGGTTCCTGGCCCATGCCGAAAACCAGGAGCGGCCGGGTGTCGAGGACGGCGCCACCGGCTTGACCCTGGTCGGGTTCGAAGCAAAGGCTTTCGCCCCAGGATCCGATGGCCGCTTGTTCCCACAATTGATTGTTGCCCCATCCGACCAGGCAGAGCTGCGCGTGCGAGGCCGCCGGAACGCCGCCCCACAGGGCATTGACGCTGGTGTATTCGAGTTCGATTTTCGTGCGGCCGGGAATCGAGAGCATGGTGAGTCCCCGGTACCAGGGTCCGCGGTAGCGATCCGGTTTGTTGTGCCAATTCTTCGAGAGTTGAATCGGGAGGCCAATGGGATGGCCTTCGCGGTCGCGCAACATGGCGGTGAGGCCGGTGATCCCGAAAACCCCGCCCGACCCGGGCAGGCCCTTGGCGAAATTCAAGCGCGCGGTCTGGGGTGTGGCGGAGGGATTCTCCAAGGTCAGGGCGACGCGCTCGATTCGATCATTGCCCGCTTGGGAATAATCTCTGGCGGCGCCGTCATTCCGGAGCGCGACCTGAAACCAGCCCAGGGCGGAGTCGTAAGTGACGTCGAGGGGCACTTTGGTGGGGGCGATTTGCACGGCGCTCACCGTGGGCGGGGGTTCGTGAAAGACGCCTTGAGGCGGCCAGACTAGCGCGAGCGTCTTTTCTTCACCGCTCACCCAGTCTGATGCGGGCAGAATCGCCTGGTACGCCAGCTTGGCTCCCGTTGGAAAAGTTGTGTCGGGTAGCCAATTTCGTGTCGCCACTGTCATTTCCAGCGAGGTGTTGGTCAGGCTAATCGAGGGCGTGACGCGCAACAGGAACGTCAGGCGATCGGGCCAGGCTGCCACCTCTAAACTGCTTTCGATGGGCGGCGCGCCCTTGGACCAGACCAGTTTGCTGATCGTCCGCCGCTGAAAGAATTTTCCGCTCTCGATCAGGTGCGAATCCTGGGAATCGCGACTGGCACCCTCCGCTCGAGACGGGGCATCGCCGACCCGCAGTGTGCAGACCAACGAAGCGTTGGGGGGGCCGAAGATGGCGTCGTTTGCTTGCGTCAACGCCAAGGCTTCGGAGGGTGCATTTGTCAAACGCAGCAGATGAGTCAGCGTGAACGACGGCACGTCGAACTGGAGCGCGTACTGGCTGGTTTGTATGCTGAAGTTCTTGCCCGGATCGCGCAGCCCGTGTGTCCACCACATGAAGGTGTAATCGCCGGCGTGCTCGGCGAGATCGCGGATGATCGGGGCAGACGGCGCGGGCTGAGCCCGAGTCTCTGGCGTGGCCAAGCTGAGGCATGCGAGGCCGGCGGCCGCGGCGAACGCGATCCGAGGCTGACCGACAGGACCAGATGGACGCAGGTGATTCATGGAACTGGGTGGAGCGAGACTCGGTTGAGCCTCGGCACTGTTGCTGGCAAAAAAAGTCATGGTTCGACGGAGTCTCACCCCACCGTGGTTCCTCGCATTCGCCTCAATCCGCTCGGCGCCCGCCTTGGGACCATGAACCTGAAGTAGCGATGGGGAGCGCGGGCGTCTCGCCTGCCGTGTTCGGCGTCCCGCCGAACACTCGTGGAGGTGGACCAGCTTGATGCCGGTCGGCGAGACGCCGACCGGTGCAGCCGGGACGGCCGCGCTCCCCACTCAAACAACCACGGTTCATGGGCAGCATCGATGGGTTACTGGGCCGGCGGAGCGGCGGCCGCGCTCGCTCCCGCGGGCAAGACTTTGCCGAGAGCATGATCGGATGGTTTGAGGCCGCGGCGATAGCCCTTGAATCCGTACATGGCCGGCTTGAAATCATCCACATAGGCGACGTCCGCCTTCTGCGGAACTTCGAGCCCCAGCCCCCAGTAAACGGCGTTGACGACGAGCCGGCGCAAGCTCTCGTTTTGCAGGTCGGTGGCCGCGCCCAGCGTGGTGCAGAAAATCTTGTTCTCCTTGCCGGCTTCGTTGCGGCGCACTCGGGTCCAAGCCACGGGCATCATCGGATCATTGATGCCTTGCTCCTGCTTGTCTGTGCTGCGCTTTTTCTTGTAGTCCGCCGGCGAGTCGGAAGGGTTCATGCCTTTCAGCACCTGGCCGTAAGCCAGAATCTTGGCGTCGGCGGGGGGATAGGCTTCATAGACATCGCTGTCGCCGAAGAGATCGGTGACCCCTCGCAGGATGGGGTCGTTGGAAGCAGCGGTGGGAATGATGCCGCGCGTGGCTTCGCGTTTGTGCTGTCCCCAATGGTTGACCCATTGTTCGCCGAGCACTTGTTTGCCGAAACCATTGTAATTCCGGTAGGAGGTGGTGGCATTGCGGGCGAAATTAAAGGCATGGGTGCTGGTGCGAAGTCCGAGAATGGGCACGCCCCGCTGGATCGCGTCCGCCAGATGTTTCATCGCCTCATCCGGCCATTGCCGGTAGCGGAGGAGCATGATGATGGCGTCGGCGGAATCGAGGGCGGCCGCGCCGGGCAAGCTGGATTGGTTGTCCGGGTTGATCGCGCCGTCGGGATCGACGGCAAACAGGACGGTGCATCGGAACCCGTGCCGTTGACTGAGAATCTTCGCCAGCATCGGTAATCCTTCTTCGGAGCGGTATTCCTCGTCGCCGCTCAGAAAGACCACGTGTTTGCCGCGGCCCGGTCCGCTTTTCCCGTCGTAGGAAATCCAATCGGCGCCGAGTACGCCCTGGGTGAGGCCGATGCCGCAGAGAAGAAACAGGAGAGGGTAGGTTGATTTCATGGCGGGCAATTTACCCGCGACGATCGAGAATGCTCAAGCACGTAACGCCGGCCTCAGCCTTCGCGAATTCCGTGAGGTCAATGGTCTCGATCTCAAACCCAAGCCGCTGAATCAGGGACGCGGTCAACTCGTGGCCGGCGGCGACGAAAACGCGGTCTCCGACCAAGGCGACATTGGCCGCCCACGGTTCGGATTCCGGGACCTCATGCCAGCGAAATCCTCGAATGGCCTCCAGGTCGATCCAGGCCGGATTGAGCAGCAACTGGCTGTCGGGCAGGGCGCTGCACGCCGTCTTCAGATGGAGGCAGCCGTGCACCGGGACGGGGATGACCCTGTAGCCGAGGGGTCGAACGATCGCGTCCAGGGCGCGCACTCCGGCCAGATTGGTGCGCGAGGAGAGGCCGACGAGCAGCGTTTGACCAATGCGGAGGACATCGCCGCCTTCGAGCGTGGCTGGGAGATCGATGCGCTGCACGGGTCGATATTGGCCCAGGGCCGATTCGATTCCGGCCGGTTCCGGGCGACGTGAAATCGAACCCATCGAGGCCAGGATGGCGACTTCGTCGAGCACGACGGCGGTATCTTCGATGAAAGCGCCGTCCGCGAAATCACGATTCACGTCGAGCGTGATGACCTCGGCGCCGCTCCGGCGCAGCATCTGGCAATAGGCGGCGTGTTGTTCGAGCGCTCGAGGGTAATCGATGGGAACACGCGGGATGTAAGTGAGTTCGCACGCGGCCATCTTCGGCGAAGGCGCGTGAGTGAGGGCCAGCATTGGTGGTGAAGGGGTGGGCGACGAGGCACCGCTCAGCCGCAATGATTCAGTCAGAATGGAGAGCGCGCGCCCTCGCGTGCGGTGGTCGGCGCCCTCGCCGACCCCATGTGTGAGGCGGAAGAATCACCGTTGAGTGACCAAGAAGCGCCCTTATCCCGACCGGCGAGGCGCCGGTCGGCACACGCGAAGGCGCGTCTGCTCCCCAAGGGCGGCTGCATGATGGCCGTTCCGGCGTTCACTTGAGCGCCCGTTTGAGTTGGTCCATTCGCTCGGGGGAGGCGATGAACATATCCTCGGGAAACTCGCGATAGGTCAGCATTTCGGTGTAGATCGATCCGCCTTGGTTGGCGTTGAGGCCCAGGCCGGCGAGGTACTGCAGGCGCAGATTGCGATCCCGGTTGATCTCAGCGTTTTTCAGCCAGGGTCGGAGGTTGACTCCGCGTCCGGCGTAGGTGGCGAGCAAATCGATCGCCGACTTGAAGCCGACGTTGTCGAGCGAGGCGAAGACGCGCCGATGATCCGGGCGATCGAGGCGATCCTGGAGTTGATCGATATTGATGGAAGCGTCTTTGGCTTGTCCGAGAAGCACGATGTCGTAGCCGCGCCCATTCTCGTCATTGCTCCAAATGGTGCCGCTGGGAAACACATCGAAAAAGGTCGCCAGCTCGCTCTTCACGACCTCGGGATTGCTTTCGTAGAGCGGAACCCATTGGGTAATGACCCCGCCGGGATTCAAGCGCCGCTGGCAGATCTCAAAGTACTCCCTGGTATAAAGGGTGGCGGCACCTTTGACCCACGGATGAATCGGATCGCTGGTGATGATGTCGAATTTCTCCTGGGTCGTCAGGACGTAATGCCGGGCGTCGTCGTAGATCACTTCAACTCGAGGGTCCTTGAGCAAGTGGTAGTTCTCCGCGCCAAAATACTGGGCCACGACTTTAGGGATCAACGGCTCGATTTCACAGATGACGATGCGTTCGATATCAGGATGGAGGACGAAGGACCCCGCCGTGACGCCGGCGCCGCAGCCGACGATGAGCACCGAGCGCGGCTTGGGATGGACCAGCGCCGGAATGTGGCCGAGCATGCGTTGCAGTCGCATGTCCTGCGGTTCGCTCGAAGCCTCGATCTTGCCGCTGACATGAAAATTGAGGACGCCGCTATCCCACAACTGCGAGACCGCCACCGATGAGTTCATGCCTTCGCCCGCGTAAAGAATATCGCCTTGCCCAACCCAGGTGGTGAGGAATCTCCCATAGGCGATCAACTCGCGCGGGACTTTGGGCACGGTCCAAACCAGAAACACTCCCAGCCCCATCGCGATCATCCAGATGATCGGATGGGTGCCTTGAAGGGGACCTTCCGAATGATTCGGCACCGAAGTCGCGCGAAGGCGCGGGAAGAGCAACCCGAGGGCGGCGGCGCCCGAAGTCGCGATGAGAATCCGATGGGCTTGTTGGGTGCCAAGCCACGGGACCAGCCAGATGCTGAAGGCGACCGCGCCGAATATGGCGCCGACGGTGTTGGCGGCATAGACTCCGCCGACGAGTTTTCCTGGGTCGTGACCGCGGTGAGCGGCGGCAGCCAGGGCCAGCGGGAAGCTGGCTCCCCAGAGAATGGTGGCGGGTAAAATGGCCCAGGCACAGCGGGCCAGATCGATCTGGAAATTGAACCAGGGACTTCGCGAGAGGGACGGGTTGACGGGCCAGTAGGGCAGG
>CAYHFE010000474.1:0-6479 GCA_964355375.1 uncultured Verrucomicrobiota bacterium | reverse complement strand
GGCGAGACGCCGACCGGTGCAGCCGGGACGGCCGCGCTCCCCATTCAAACAACCCCGGTTCATGGAAAGCCGGGCCAAGCGACCCCGAGCGGAGGCGATGCCGCTCGGCTCTCATCCATTTTCAGGGTCACGGTAATGTTTGCCTTGAGCCCGCCCATTCCCTAGAGTCTGCCCACATTTGACGGAACAGCGGCGAGAAGATCGCAGAACACGAGCAGACCATGAGCGCAAATCCTGAATATCAGCAACGAAGTGCCTTTGAGCTGGCCTTGTTTGGCCTGAGCTTTGTCGGCTTCCTTCTTGGAGCCGCCGGCGCCATTACGGCCACGGGAGGCGTGGCGATCACCGGCGCGATCTTTCTGGCGGCGGGTTTAGGGATGTTTTTTCTGCGCCAGTGGCTCGCCGAGTGAATCAGTATTTCGCGACAGCTTTCCCGCTCCCGCACCCCAGCGCGCTGGTGATTTCGCGGGCCCGGCTCAGCATCATGCCCGCGTCGCTGGCCACGGCGATAAACTGAAATCCTTCCGCGATACGCCGCTGCGCGGTGGCCGCGTCCAGAACGTGGATCCCTGACGCCACTCCGTATTTCTTTGCGGTCTTTCGGATATGCTCGACCGCTTGGACAAAGTCCGCATCGTCACTGTCAAAGACCGGCTTTTTCCCGAGCGAATTGTGGAGATCATTCGGTCCGATGAAGACCGCGTCCACCCCGGGCACACTCAAGATCTCGTCGGCTGACTCCACGGCTTGGACATGCTCCGCCATGATGACCACCAGGATCTCCTCGTTGGCCTGGGCGTAATACGTCGCCGGATCGGTGTCAAAATTGGCGGCGTGCAACTGTCCGCCAACCGAGCGTTCACCGAGCGGTTGGTAGCGGGACGCCCGCACCACCGCCTCCGCTTCGGCCCGGCTATTGACCATCGGCACGACCACTCCCCAAGCGCCCGTGTCCAAAACGCGTTTGATGTTCTCGCCCGTGTTCCAAGGAACTCGGGCGAACGGAGCGGGGCCGGTGGCCGCGATGATAGCAAAACTTTCGGCCGCGGTTTCCAGCGTGATCGAGGTATGTTCCATCTCGACGGTCAGCCAATCGAATCCGGTCCGGGCGATCAAGTGGGCGGAGATCGGGGTGGGGAAATTCAGCCAGGTGCCGACGCTTGGCTCGCCGCGTTTCAGTTTGGCTCGGACGTGATTCTTTCTCATAAAGTTCTTGGTGGTCTGGTGAGGCCGGCTCGGCCATCCGGCCGATTCGTCGGATCAGAGTATCGGAGATGGCCCCTCAATGAAGCGTCGCCCGCAGTTGGGGCGAGCTGCACACCTCGCCGTTGACGACGAATTGAGGTCGTTTTCCGCGCATGAGATCGACGATCGATTGCCCGGCCGTCTGACTGACGCGCTGACCGGTTTCGCGGGCGAAGGAAGCGAGGTGGGGCGTGATCAGGAGATTGGGGGCCTGCCGAAACGGATGATCTTGCGGCAACGGTTCCTGGGTGAACGTGTCGAGCGCCGCCCCGGCGATCCAGCCTTCCTGGAGAGCCCGGACGAGCGCCGCTTCATCGATGAGCGCGCCTCGCCCGGCATTGATCAAATAGGCGTCCGGTTTCATCTTGCGCAATTCCCGCTCGCCCATCAGACCGCGGCTTTCGGGCGTCAAGGCGGCGTGGAGCGTGATGAAATGACTTTCCGTGAGCAGTTCGTCGAACGGCACCAGTCGAACCCCATGCTTCTCGGCGTCGGGACAGGCTCCGACATCGTAGCCGAGGATCTTCATATTAAACCCGGCGGCCCGGCGCGCCACGGCCAGGCCGATCCGCCCGCAGCCCACGATGCCGAGCGTCTTGCCCGAGACATTGTGCCCCCAGAGCATCTTCCAGCCGCCCTGCCGCATGACGAGATGCCCTTCATGCACCCGGCGGGCGACGGCCAACAGCAAGGCCAGGGTGTAGTCGGCCACGGTGTCGTTGAGCATCCCGGGCACATAGGCCACCACGATGCCGGCGCGAGTCGCGGCCGCGACATCGATCGAATCGTAACCGACGCCCCAGCGCGAAATGATTTTGAGCTTGGCCGCGCTCGGCGAACTCAGGACCGCCGCGGTGTATTGGTCCGGACTGCACAGGACGGCGTCCGCGCCTTCCAGATGGGGGAGAAGCTCGGAAGCCTCCAGCGGACCAAACTTGGTCGGCACGACCAATTCGCAACCGGCGTCGAGCAAAAGTTCTTTGGCTGGACCGCCCACTTCTTGAAATGTGCGGGCGGTGATGACGACTTTCCAGGACATGCGCGGAAGTCTAGCGGCTTCCCTCCTCGGCGCAAGCGCCGGATGGAACATCGGATAAAGAGATGAAGAAGGCATTGGATGGCCTCCCCGTTCATGTTGTCCACCGGTGAGGCGAGACTCCGTCGAGCCCTGACTTTCCTGCGTGCCAAGATTTCAGGGCTCGACAGAGTCTCGCCCCACCGCCCCCTGATTTCCGGCCCCAATGCGTGGCGACAGGTCTTGGGAACTCACCTGAAGATCTCCGCCGCGATCAACGAGCGCTGACTTTTGTTTTCTGAATCCGCCCATCCATCTCGACGATGACCTCGAGACTGTCGTCCGGAATCGCCGCCACCACGGTCTGGCCTCCCGGCCAACGCACGTGCAGACGCCGACCCGAGGCCGCGCCTCCCAAGATCTGGACCGGACTGTCCTGCGACCAATACCCGGAACCGCCATGGAGTTCCCGAGCGGGTCCGAGACGCCCGTCGCGCTCCAGCCGGAGCGTCGAGCCGATACCGAACGGATTGCCCGTTGGTCCCCGCAATCGGACGCGCAGTCCGGGCCGCCCGCCGACGTTTTCGAAGAGCCGGGTGGCGGCCCCGTTCTGGGTCACGACCAAATCGATGCGACCGTCCTCATTAAAATCTCCCGCGGCCGCGCCGCGTTGCTCGCCATACCCGGCCACGCCCGCTTCCTGCCCCGGGATCGGCGCGAGCCGGCCCGTGCCATCGCCCTGCAACCACAAGCCGCGACCGCCATCGAGACGGGGCCATTCCGGGCGCATCGCGAAAAAGTTCTGGCTGAGAAACAGGTCGTCGTGTCCATCGCCATTCGCATCGGCCACCACCGCGGCGAAGGCCGGGGCGAATTGCGCCTCGGCCGGCAGGGGTCGCGCGATGAAATGGGTCCGCCGGTTGAGGAAGAGCGTCGTGGACAAGGTCACCGCCGTCACGGCGGGAGCCGGCTTGCCTAAAACCCGAAGCACGTCCGCGACCCCCGCGAGGCTAAAGGCTTCGTGGGTGGGGAACGACGCCACCAGCGGCGGGAAGGCCTGGCTCAAGGCATGGAGCGTCCGACGCGGGACATCCTTGTTCAGCTCCGGTGCATAGTACGATTCGATCAAGTCGATGTTCCCGGTCCCGGCCAAGTCGCCGTAGTAGAGCCGCAAAGGATGTTCGCCACTCGCCTGGTAAGCGTCGTTCCGCCCCCAATTGGTGGCGATGATGTCGGGCAGGCCATCCTCATCGAAATCACCGGTTGTGACTCCGCTCCACCAACCCGTGAACTGACCAAGAGTCGTGGATTGCGGATGGACCGCTGAGTCGGACTCCTCCAGGGTTACTGGCGCGTCCCACGCTCGAAGCCGTCCCTTCTCATTCAGAAATATTTTGATGGGGCCCCATTCGCAAGCGAGGATCAATTCTGGAAAGCCGTCCCCGTTCAAATCGCTCCAGACGGCACCAGAAACCAGGCCCGCCTCGTTTAGGATTCCGGCGGCCGCGGCCTCGGGAATCAATCCGCTCTGATCCTGTCGATAAATCCGGGAAGGGACCGGCGCCGGGTAGGCCCCGGGCTGGACCCGGCCGCCCACAAACAAATCCAAATCGCCATCGCCATCCAGGTCTGCGACGGCCAGCGGACCAGGAGTCCACGGCTCCGGACCGACGCCTTCCAAGGGGCGAACATCGAGGGCGGCCGGCTGTCCGACGAGCGAGCATCGAAACACGGCCGGCACATTGGTCAGACCCGACTCGTAGTTGGCCAAGCCGGTGAGCACGGAGCGCCGTCCGTCGGCCGTCACCCAGCCGGCCAGGCCGGTGAGATCATCCGGCGTCGGTGACGGTTGACCCGCTTTGATTTTTTCGAACTGACCATTGCCCGTTCCGCGGAAGACTTCCAAGGCGCCGCCCCGACCGGTTCCGAGGACCAGCTCATCATGGCCGTCGCCATCCAAGTCGAACCAGGCCACGCCGGGACCGGATTGGCTGAGCAACTTCATCAACAAGGGTTGCCGGGAAAAGTCGTTGAACAACTCCTCGTGATGTCCATGGCCGAGAAGCCGGCTCGCATCCCGAAAGAGGGTTCGCGGTGGTGAAATTGAAGGCCCACTCGAGTTGGCCGCCATCGCCGGTCCCGCCGGTTCCTCGATGGCGTAAACCCGGTTGGCCTTGACGGCGCTGAGCCGGCTTTGCTTTCCGTTCGCCCAGCGCACTTCGATCGACAAATCGTTGGTCAGGCTGCCGGCCGCGAACATGCGCAGGGGATCGCTGCCCGACAGATAGTACCCGCCGCAGAGGATCTCCTGCATCTGGCTTGGAACGGCTCCGCCGAAAACGCGAATCAGACTGCCCACCCCAGCGCGGTTCAGCCCCTTCCCCAGCAAGCGCACGCCGACCCGCGGCGCGATGGCCGCGTTGCGATAGAGGAGGGGCGCGTCGTTAAGACAATTGATGACGATGTCCAAATCTCCGTCGTGATCGAAGTCGGCCAGCGCCACCCCCTGCGAGATCCGGCGCGAGTCAAATCGCCAAGCCGCGCTCTGGTCCGCGAAGGTGAGATCGCCGCGATTACGAAACGCGACATTCGGCGTGAGGTGGGGCGGGTAGAGCAGCAGGTTGGTGCGCGACTGTTCGGGCGATTGTTTGCCCAGGGATCGAATTCGATTCAGGGTGTCGCGATCCTGCACATTATAGGGCATGCCATTGGCCACGAGCAGATCTTCATAACCGTCCAGATCCACGTCGAGGAACACCGGTTGCCACGACCAATCGGTGGCGGACACGCCGGCAAAGTGGGCGATCTCGGCAAAAGTCTGGTCGCCACGGTTGCGATAAAGCGTGTTGCGACCCACCTCCGGACGGTTCTCGATCAGGCCGGGAATCGGCGGCTCGGGCTGCATGCCCACGATATCCCGCATGCGCCGGACGTGGGTCCGACCGGTCATCTCCGTCACGGCAAAGTCAAAAAATCCGTCGCGATCGAGATCGGCGAAGTCCACTCCCATCGCCGAGAAGCTCTGCTTGCGCAGGGCCAGTCGGGCCAAGGCTCGGAAATGACCCGCGCCGGTATTCAGCCAAATTCGGTCGAGGGTCTGAAAATCGTTGCAGACGTAAATATCCGGGAGGCCATCGCCATTCAGATCCCGGATTTGTACGGACAACCCATAGTCCCACGGCGCCGGCTTGGGCTGTCCTTCCTCATCGAGAAAGAACTCCGAGCTCCATGGCATGGCCTGGAAATGGCCGTGGCCGTCATTCCGATAGAGCAGGTCCGGCTCGCCCACCTCCTCGAGTCGTCCATTGACCAACCGCAGCCGGGCCGCGTGCGGACCGGTCACGACCCACTGGCCATTGACCATCTGCACATCGGCCCGCCCCCCGGAGCGCAGGATGGAAAGGGCTCCGTAATTGGCCACATAAAGATCGAGATCGCCATCCCCATCCACGTCGCCCAAGGCCAGACTGGTGCTGCCCGACTTCGAGGCCAGCCCGGCCTGCGCGGTCGTTTCTTGAAATCGGCCCCCACCCTGGTTGACGAAACAATGGACACCGGAGCCGAGCGTCGCGACCAGGAGGTCAAGGGCACCGTCGCCATCGATGTCCGCGAAGACCGCGCCCGTGGAGTGGAGTCGGGTGAGCTGAAGCTCGGGCGGAAGGGCCACTTCCTGAAAGCGCCATGAGCCGAGGTTGCGATACAGGACGTTGGCTCCGTTGATCGCGCAGAAATAAAGATCACACCAACCGTCGCCATCGAAATCACCCGCCGCCACACCCGAGCCGTTCATCAGGTTGTTGTTTTCCGCCATGAGCAGGACGGGCAGGGCATTGGTGAATCGGATGCCGGCTCGGACGGCCGACAGCTCTTCGAATCCAGATCTGGCAAACGGGGTCGGGCTTGGCGCCGCCGCCGAAGGCCCTCCCGGCTCTACAGCCATGAATCGGCAACCGGCTCCGCTCTGCCATTCACCGGCCGCGCTGGCGGGGATGAACCATCCAAGGATCAAGGCGACCCCGGCCGGGACCATCAGTCCAAACAAAGTGGCAACCATACGCGTTCGTTCTCTCGCTCAGTTGTGTCCAGACTTTTACCGTGGTTGTTTGAACGGGGAGCGCGGCCGTCCCGGCTGCACCGGTCAGCGTCTCGCCGATCGGAAACAACCCGGGGCCCAGCCACGAGGGTTCGGCGGGACGCCGAACCCAGCAGGCGAGACGCC
>CAYHFE010000473.1:0-6495 GCA_964355375.1 uncultured Verrucomicrobiota bacterium | reverse complement strand
CATGCAGTACTACTACAAGACGCTGCCGGGATTCTTCTTCCCCATGAACGGAAACGGCGGAGTCTTGAATGTCAACAATCAGCCCGACGTCGGCACGATCACACCCTACCTGCGCAGCTTGGACAGCAACGGCGCGTTTGTCCGAGACCCGATCTCGGGCAGCGCGGACGGGGTCACGGACAACAACAACGCCCTGGAAATCAACTACAATCCCAAGTGGCCCGACTCGACGACGGTGCTGCAAATGGCCGAGACGCTCACCGTGCCCAAGCGCGGTCTGCCCGCGATGCGGGGCCAAACCAGTTTGCAGATCCTCTACCAGCAATCGATGATCGCCGACACGAACAACGTGACGGTGCGGCTGCACGACCCGACCCGCGAGAAGGTCTTTCCCCTCGGGCCGCCCAGTGGCACCGACAAGCTCGGGAAACTACCGGATTCGGTAAAGACGGAAAGCTCGCGCGGCAAAACCTGGTTTCCGCTGCTGCCTCCCCATCTGATTCAACGCCTTTTCCTGGATCCAAGCCGGGGGGCGAACGGGGCGCTGGTCTTCAAGGGTGAGTATGTCCAGGAGGCGCTGGGCGAGTCCTACCTGCTTCTGAATACCCTGAGCAGGAAGGATACGACGACTCTCCAGAGCCTCTGCCTGAACAGTGATCCGGCTTGGGGCCGTTGGACCAACGCGATCGCGTCGCTTCAAACCCAAATGCAAACCTTCGTCGAAAACCCCCAGAAGCCCGGCACCTACGTCGCCGCCGAGGGCGCAGCGGCGGTCGGTCCGAGCGATCTGGCGGAGGTGGCGAATGACGACGTGGCGGTGGATTCGTATGCGCTGACCGCCGTGGGACCCGGGATCGGTTATGTGACGTTGATCGCGGGCGACGGCTTGGCCTTTACGCCCCGGGCGGACCCGGTGAGCGTGCTGGTGATCAAAGTGACGGACGCGCTCTATCCCGGTGAACTCAAACTCATCCTCCCGCCCAATCCGCTGAGTGAGTTGTTGACGCTGCAGCAGGTGGTCGATCTGGCGGGCAAGACGGAGAATTATGAATTCCAATGGAGGATCGCCGCGCCCGTGGATGGTCTGCCTCCGACCCTAAATCGAACCAATGATCCGGGCGCCCAGTGGCTGCCGTTGGACCCGAGGAAATACGCGGATGGCGTCCGCGCCGTGGTGGGTGAATCGGCCGATGTCCAGGCCTTGACCGACAATTACCTCACCATGCGCTACCGGGCCACCAATGCCACTTTCTCCGCGGTTTCCACCAACTGGTCCCCGTGGACGGATCCGCAACTGGCGGAAGGCTGGATCAAGCGCGTCCTGGCTGGCATCAACCCGTTCAATCAGCGCTTGACCGACCTTTTCAACAACTCGGTCAATACCGACGTCAGCCTCCTCACCCAGGCTGGCCAGCGTTGGGAAGGCGACGTGGCCTTGAACCTCGATTCGATCAACAACAGCGGCTTGATCGAGATTTATGAGACCGTCGTCGGCCGCGGAAAAATGCTCAGCATCAACTCCGGGATCAATTACGGTCCGGCCAACGACGCCCTGCTCCTGGCCACCGGCTACATCAACGATCTCTACATGATGATCGGCCATGAGGCCTGGGCGGATGCGGCCAATCCGACCATCGGCATCGGGACCAAGGACAAGACTTACGGGGACATTGCCACCGCCCTTTTCTCGTTCAAGGGGCAACTGCCTTCGTTGCTCGAAGAGGAACTGGCGCTCTTGCGCGGGCGAGATGATTATCTCCAGCCCGGGGTCGAACTCCGCCCGGTCTATAACCGGCTGATCTGGAATTATACTCGCGGCATTGACTCCGGCGAAGTCATCTACGCGTTGAACTACAACATTCTGGACGATGACCACAGCGGCGCGGTCAATGGGAACGACGCCCGGCGTCTCTTCCCCCAGGGCCATGGCGACGCCTACGGACATTATCTGACTGCCTTGAAGGGGTATTACGCGCTCCTGCTCAACTCCAGCTTCGACTGGGTGCCGCGCATCGAGGCCGTGACCGTCCTGGGCAAGGCGGTTTCGGTTGATTATCTGGATGAGCGTAAATTCGCCGCCGCCGCCGCCGCCGTGGCTCGATCGGGCAAACAGATCTTCGACCTGACCTGGCGCAAGGATTACAAGCCAGGCCAGGGCAACGGCTGGGCTCATTTCACTCCGACGCGCGTCAACACCGCCCGCAAAACGCCGACCACGCGCTATTGGGGCATGGATCATTGGGCCTCGCGGGTCGGGGAAGGCACTTATCTGAACTGGATGGTGGGCAATGCCATCCTGCCGGACGTGGATCCCGACCCGGCACACGAAGGCATTCAGAAGATCGACCGCCAGACGGTGCCGGAGTTGAAGGAGTTGCCGGCGGTGGCCGAGAGCTTGCAGACCGCGCTGGACAACGCCGAAGCCGGCCTGACGCCGTTGGGCTTGCCCGAGACGACGATTCCTTTTGACATCAATCCTGCGGTCGTCACCGGAACCAACCCGACCACCCATTTCGAGCAGGTGTTCGAGCGCGCCAAAGCTACTTTGAACAACGCCCTGACCGCGTTCGACGACGCCAAAGATGTCACGCGCCTGATGCGGTCGGAGGCGGATTCGTTGGATGATTTCCGAACTCAGGTCAACAAGCAGGAACTCGCCTACACCAACCTCCTGATCGAGGTTTACGGCACTCCCTACACCGATGACATCGGCCCCGGTCAAACCTATCGCACCGGCTACACGGGGCCGGACCTGTTCCACTACACCTACGTCGATCTCGTGGAACTCGAATCGAGCCTGTTGAGCCCGAGCACCGCCAAGGAATGGAAATTGGATACGCAGGGCTTGGTTCCAAACTGGGTCGATAGTAAGGGCATCAGCGACTTTAACTTCGTCAAGAAAGCGCGGCTCAATGGCGACGACAGTCGCGATTACGATGCGGGTTACACCAACTGCATTACCTACAATCTCGGCCCGCATGGCTTCTTCGACAAACCCGCCATCTGGATGGGGAAGCGGGCTTCACCCGGCCGTTTGCAGCAGGCCATCTCGGACATCATCAAGGCCCGCAATAACGCCTTCGCCGCTCTTCGCGATGCCGACGGAGCCAAGGCCGACCTGGATTGGGCGATTGTCTCCTTCGAAAGAAAGAAGACCTCTCACGCTTACATCCGGGACCAGCAAAAAACCATGACCGACTTGGACCAGACGCTGGCGACGGTCAAGTTCGCCAACAGCCTGGTGCAGATGTTTCTCACCGAAGCGATGGAGAACGGAAAAAACGTGGCTGAAGCGGTGGAGAAATTTATCCCAGACTCCTTCATCGCCGGGCTCGCCGCGGGTGGCGATGTGGCCGCTGGAGCCGAGGGCGCAGCCGAGACAGCCAAAGTCGCCTTTGTTTCCACGCTGCGCTGGGGACTGGTCATAGCCAACATGGCGATTGAAAGTCTGGACTTCGCCATCGAAACCTCCAAGCGCTGGATCGAATTCGATCGCATTGCTCCGGAAGAGTGGAATCAAGACCTGCGCGACGTCACCAGCGAATTGCGGGACAAGATCGGCGCCGTGGAAGACGTCCTCACGACGGTCAACCTGAAGCTGCAGGAACTCGATGACGCCGGGCGGCAGTACCGAAGCCGGCTGGCCGAAGGAGACCGCATTCAACAAGAGCGCGAAGTCTTCCGGCAACGCGCCGCCGCCGTCATCCAGGGCTACCGCACGCGCGACGCCGCCTTCCGCATCTTCCGCAACGAAAAACTCGAGCGCTACAAATCCTTGTTCGATCTCGCGGCCCGTTACTCCTTCCTCGCGGCCCAAGCCTTCGATTACGAAACGGGCCTCCTTCACAAACCGCAAGGCCGGGATTTCATCAGCCGCATCGTGCAGTCGCGCGCCCTGGGCGTGATGCGGAACGGCGAGCCGCAGTTCGCCGGCAGCAACACGGGCGATCCCGGCCTTTCCAGCGCCATGGCCGAGATGTACGGCGATTGGCTCGTGCTCAAAGGCCGCCTCGGATTCAATAACCCGGATGGCTATGGCACCACCGTCTCGTTGCGAACGGAAAATTTCCGCATCCTGCCCACCGCGGATGGTGACACCAATTGGAAGGATGTCCTCAACCGGGGCAAGATGCAGAATCTGCTCGAGGATTCAGACGTGCGCCGATACTGCCTGCAGATTGATCCGGGCAATGGCTTGCCGGTGCCGGGCCTGCTCCTGGATTTCAGCACGGTCATCGCGAATGGCTTGAATCTGTTCGGCCAATCCCTGGCCGCGGGCGACAATGCCTACAGCCAAAGTTCCTTCGCCACCAAAATCTTCGCCGTCGGCGTCGCCTTGGAAGGCTACCGCGGCATGAACAACCCCGTCGCCAACAGCTCCGCCGTCGGCGCGGCCGGTGGAACTTCACCCGCGGACCCGTCGTTCCCCTTCCTGGACCCGCTGGGCTTGGCGGCGGCGCCTTACGTCTATCTGATCCCGGTCGGGGTGGACTCGATGCGCAGCCCGCCTTTGGGCGACGCCAGCGTGGTGCGTTCCTGGAACGTCGATGACGTGACGATTCCCCTGCCCTTCAATATCGGCGGATCAGATTTCTCCTCCAAACCCCTGTGGCAATCGAGTGAATCCTTGTCCGAGCCGCTCTTTGGCGTGCGCAAACACCAGGCGTTCCGGCCGGTCTCACTGGCGTCAGCCTTCAACCAGAACATCTACACCGGAAGCGCCCTGTCGTTTTCTCAATACACCAACCGCCGCCTGATCGGGCGTTCGGTCTGGAATAGCAAATGGAAACTGGTCATCCCCGGCTACACGTTGCTGAACAATCCGAACGAAGGCCTGGACCGGTTCATCCAAACGGTCAAGGACGTGAAGCTCCACTTCGTCACTTACTCCTACTCGGGGAACTGAATATGAACCTCCTTGCATCCGCGAGATTCACGCCAGCGGCGCATCTCAATTTCATCCGGAGCGCGGACCTCTCTGGAAGCGTCGGCGAAGTATGCTTGCGCGGAACCTGCCCTCCGCGGGATCGGCGATTCACAGCCCATCAACCCACCCCCAGCTCCTCCCGGGAGGGGAGCTTGAGGGCACCTTCCAACTTGCTTGTTCCCCTCCTGGGAGGGGTGCAGGGGTGGGTCCGTCGTCTTGGTGCCTATGCCTGCCTCCTGTTGCTCTCGATTTCCGCCCAGGCCTTCCCCCCGGCGCCGGACCACTTGCTCTTCGGCCAAGTCCGCGACGAACTGGGCAATCCCATCATCGTCAAATCGGCCGAAGTTTATCTGGAAACGACGGCGGGGATCCGGATCAAGACCCCAATCATTCCCGGGATCGAGCCCGGCGTGAACTACAAATTGCCCGTGCCCATGGATTCCGGGCTCACGGCCGACCAGTACAAGCCCACGGCGCTCCACCCGGCCGTTCCGTTCAAGATGTGGGTGCGCGTCAATGGCACGACTTTTCTCCCCATCCAAATGACTCTCAAGTCCTCCTCGCTGGGAGCGCCGGGCGAGAAGACCCGCCTCGATCTGACTTTGGGCGAGGACACCGACGGCGACGGTTTGCCCGATGCCTGGGAACGAGCCATGATGGCCGCGCTCGGCCTGAAAATGAGCCTGGCCGATTTCAAACCCAACAACGACCTCGACCACGACGGACTGAACAACATGGACGAGTATCTCGCGGGAACCTACGCCTTCGATCCGGCGGACGGCTTTGCCCTGAAGATGGCGACCTACAACGGCGGGGCGCCCGTGCTCGAGTTCATGGGCATCCGCGGGCACACCTACAGCATCCTCGGCTCCCAGGATATGATCCAATGGTCGCCCGTAGCTTTTCGCCTGTCTGGTTCGAGCGATCCGGCCTCGAGTGAATACTACGCCAATGACGTGCGAACGGTGCGCATGGAGATTCCGCGCACCGACCCTCAAACTCCCACCTTGAAGTTCTTCAAGCTGATGGTGCGTTAACCGCGCCTGCGGGGTGTTCCGAGTGCAATCAACTCACGTCAAGCGCATCGAAGCTCTCCCTGAACCGTGTCTGGCAGGGACGCGCGGCTCGCGTCTCCCTGCTGGCGCCACTCAACGCGGCACAGACGAGCCGGCGGGTCGTCCCTGCCTGGGGCCAAGTTCCAAGGCATGCGCGAATCGGATCGAGACCGTCCCGGAACCGGCTGATGGGCGCCTTCTCCTGTTTCTCCTCTCTTTCGTCAGCCTGTTGGCCGGGAGCGCGATTCCGGCTCGATCGGCTCCGGCCAGCTCGGATTACTCCGTCCTTCATAACGCCTTTTTGAGCGGTGGAAGCCGCGCCGCCTCCGCTGATTTTCAGGTGGATCTTTCGTTCGGCGATTTTGGCGGCCTCATCCAATCCGCTGATGCCTCATCCACGGTCTGGCTGGGCCACGTCGGCCAGTTCAACCGGCCGCCCGTCATCGCGGGCCTCGCCAATGCCACCGCAAGCGGCGGGAGTTCGTCGGTGTTGAATTTCACCGTGACCGACCC